>DAINBU010000025.1:0-46190 GCA_036732755.1 Planctomycetota bacterium | reverse complement strand
CGAAGACCAGGACGAGCGTCTGCTCCGAATCGAGCGCCGGCAGCCACGGCTGGCTCCAGCCCGACTTCGAGTGGCTCAGCGTGCAGAGCTTCATGGGTTCCTCCTCGCTCCGGCGCGCGCGGCGCCAGCAAGGCTTTCGGAGCTCCCCTTCGCGCGGCTTGAGCCGGACAGCGCCGCGCCCGGGCTTCGGCGCGTCGCGCGAATCGGCTAAGACCGCGCCCCCATGGAATCGCAGAAACGCTCCCCGGCCTCCCCGGGACCGGCGAAGCGGCGCGCGCCGCGCGTCCGCCCGGTCGACCCGCCCGCGCTCACCGGCGCCGAGTCGCCGCGCGAGCTGCTCGAAGGCTTCTTCCCGGCCTACGTCGGCCGCGGCCTGCGCGAGGCGCACCGCCTGATGCGCACCAGCATCGAGGAGGACCACGCCGTCTTCGCGACGCTGTCGGGCGCGATGACGCCGGCCGGCATGCACCAGTCGTGCGTGATCCCGATGATCGAGCGCGGCTTCATCCAGTGCCTGACGACGACCGGCGCCAACCTCTACCACGACCTCCACCGGACGCTCGGCCACCTGATCCACGAGGTGAACCCGGCCGGCGACGACGGCGCCTATCGCAAGGCGCGCATCATCCGCATCTACGACCTCGGCTTCGACGAGGACGTCCTGCTCGACACCGACCGCTTCTTCTGCGAGCTGCTGAAGACGAAGCCGTTCCAGCGCGCGATGACGACGCCCGAGCTCCACTTCGAGATCGGCCGCGTCGTCGCGGGGATCGAGGACAAGCGGAAGCTGCCGCGCCCGTCGCTGCTCGCCACCTGCTACCGGCACGGCGTGCCGATCTTCGTGGGCGCGCCGCAGGACGGCTCGATCTACCTCAACGTGGTCAAGCTCGAGCGCGAGGACCCCGAGCGGTTCAAGTTCCGCCTCGACGTCGCGCGCGACGTCTACTCCATGGCCGCGCTGCAGCATCTTGCGCGCACGGGCAAGCGAGGCTCCGGCAACGCGACGGTCTGGATCTTCGGCGGCGGCGTCCCGAAGAACTACACGCTGCAGGGCGAGCCGCTCCTCTCGCAGATCCTCGGCGTCGACGCGCGCGGCTTCGACATCGACGTGCAGATCTGCGTCGACGTCTCCGACAACGGCGCGCTGTCGTCCTGCAGCGCGGGCGAGGGCCACACGTGGGGCAAGACGTCGATCGAGTGCGTCGAGTCGCGCAGCGTCTACCTGCGCAACGACGTCACCGTCGCGCTGCCGGTCCTCACGCAGGCGCTGCTCTCCGACAAGAAGCTGCGCCGCCCGCAGCGGCGCCTCTACGACCGCCTCCCGCAGGCGATCGCCGCGCTCGACGCGGCGTGGATGAAGTGACGGCGAGGAGGGCGTGATGCGTGTCGCTTCGTTGCTGGTGGCGGCCGCCGCGTGCGGTGCGCAGGGATCGAGCGGCGAGCACGGGCTCGCCGAGGCGGGCCGCGTCGTGCTGCCCGGCGTGAGCGGCCGGATCGACCACCTCGCCTTCGACGTCGAGCGCGTCCGCCTCATCGTCTGCGCGCTCGGCCACGGCAGCGTCGAAGTGGTCGACGTCGCGGCCGGGAAGGTCGTGAAGTCGCTGGGGCGCTTCGACGAGCCGCAGGGCATCGCCATGGTCCCCTCGACGAAGCAGGTCGCCTTCACGAGCGGCGGCGACGGGAAGCTGCACGTGCTCGACGCGGCGACGCTCGCCGAGACGAAGGTGGTCGACGCGGGCGGCGACGCCGACAACGTCCGCCTCGAGACGCGCCCCGACGGCGATCGGCTGTGGGTCGGCTGCGAGGAGGGGCTCGCCGTCTTCTCCGTCGCCGACTGGAAGCGCGTCGCGCTCGTGAAGCTCGCCGGCCACGCCGAGTCGTTCCAGCTGGAGAAGGAGGGCGGCCGCGCCTTCGCGAACGTCCCCACCGCGAAGCACGTCGCCGTCGTCGACCGCGCGAAGGGCGAGGTCGTCGCGACCTGGCCGCTCGACGGCGCCGCGTCGAACTTCCCGATGGCGCTCGACGAGAAGGGCGCGCGCCTCTACGTCGGCTGCCGCTCGCCCGCCGAGGTCGTCGTCCTCGACACGAAGTCGGGGAAGGTGGTCGCCAAGTGCCCGATCGGCGGCGACTGCGACGACCTCTTCCTCGACCCCGAGCGCGCTCGCCTCTACGCCACGTGCGGCGAGGGCTGCGTCAGCGTCCTCGCGCTCGACCAGGACGGCACCCCGAAACCCGTCGGCCGCTTCGCGACCGCCGACGGCGCGCGGACGTCGCTGTTCGTGCCGTCGCTCGCGAAGCTCTTCGTCGCTGCGCCGAAGCGGGACGGGCGCGTGGCACAGTTACACGTGGTCGACGTGAGTGGGAAGGCGGCCGCGAAGGACGACGGGAAGAAGTAGCGGCCGACCTCCGCGCCGCCGTCACCGCCCCTTCGCCGGCAAGAGCTTCGTCTCGTCGAACGCCGCCTCGCCGGCGCGGTCGCGGCCGTCGACGACGATGAAGATCTGCGGGCCGCGGCTCACGAGCTCGGCGCCGACGCGGGTGGTGGGGGTGTTGACGGGGGCGAGGTTCACGGCGACTTCGAAGGGGGCCGGCGCGCCGGCGACCGTCTTCATTTCCTTCTGCAGCGCGGCTCGCTGCGCGTCGAAGTCCTCGGGCTCGGGGGCCTCCTCGCCTTCCTTGGGCGGGGGCGGCGGGGGCGCCGATTCGGCCGCCTTCGCCGCGGCGGCGCTGCGCCGCTCGAGCTCCGCGGACTTCCGAACCAGCCTCTCACGCGCGCGGTTGGAGAAGCGCAGCAGCGCGCCCGACGAAGTGAGCTTCATCTCGACGTCGAAGGAGGCGTCGACGTCGTTCACGTAGAACGGCTGCGTCGTGCCGGCGCGCGTCCACGTCCCCTGGCGCAGCGCGTCGGCCCGGGCGACCGAGTACCAGCGCGCGTTCGCCCGCTCGCCGCCGAGCTCGACCTCGCTCTCCTTCACCTCGACCGGCACGACCGGCGCACGCAGGACGTAGGGGCCGTACCTGAGCTCGAGCGAACGCGCGCCATTCGCCTCGGCGAACGCGATCGCGAGCTTCTTCGCCACCGCCGCCTTCGGGTCGATCCCGGACTTCGCGGCCGGCACGAGCACGTCGGTGCCGTCGTCGATCCAGAAGGCCCACCCCTGGTCGGCGGTGCGGCGCGCGGCGAAGCCGAAGGTCCCCTCGTCGATCACGACGTCGCCGAGCCGGAACGCGCCCTCGCTGACGGCGAGCGTCGAGCGCTCGTCGGCGCCGAACGCCCACGTCGCGCCGGGCTCGAGCGCCTCGAGGGGGGCGCGCTGCTTCTCGTCCCAACTCGCGACGCCGAAGTCGACGTGGACCTTCGCGTCGCCGATCTCGGCGTCGGCCGCGCCGCGCTGTGCCTGCGCGCGGAGCTCGTGGAGCGCGCCGAAGCACCCCAGGGATGCCGCGGCGAGCACGACGCGGATCCGGCGCTGGAAGACCTCCATACCCTCCCTCCTCGACCGGGCAGACTTGCAGCGCGACGTTAGCATCGCGCGCCATGAAGCTGTGCGCGGCGACGCTCCTGCTGCTGCCGGTATTCGCGACGGCGCGCGCCGCGCCGCAGTCGGCGGTCACCCCGAAACCGCGCGTCGTCGCGAAGAGCGAGCGCGCGAGCGAGGACGCCTTCACCGAGCCGCGCGCCGCCGAGATCGACCGCGCCGTCGCGCGCGGGCTGCGCTGGCTCGCCGACCATCAGGAGCCGTGCGGCGGCTGGGTCGGCGACGCCGGCCACAAGCAGGGCGAGGGCTACGCCGTCTACCACTCCGCTGAAAAATGTCGTGAAGAAGGCGGCGCGTTCATGGGGGTGTCGGCGCTCGCGGGGCTCGCCTTCCTCGCCGACGGCCAGACGCCCGATCGCGCTCCGTACGACCGCCTCCAGGATCGGCTGATCGACTACCTGATCGCGCACCAGAGCGAGTTCGGATACTTCTGCGACGGCGGCTCGCGCATGTACAGCCACAGCTTCGCCGTGCTCTTCCTCACGCAGGCGCACGGCATGTGCCTGCGGCGCCAGAAGGAGGTCGAGCACGCGCTCTCGCTCGCGGTGCAGTTCACGCAGGAGGCGCAGAACGAGAACGGCGCGTGGCGCTACCAGCCGTTCACCGTCGAGTCCGACCTCTCGGTCACCGTCTGCCAGGTGCAGGCGCTGCGCGCGGCGCGCGACGCCGGCATCCCGGTGTCCGGCAAGGTCATCGACCGAGTCGTCGAGTACGTGCGC
This sequence comes from Planctomycetota bacterium, assembly GCA_036732755.1. Classification (GTDB taxonomy): domain Bacteria; phylum Planctomycetota; class B15-G4; order B15-G4; family SIAN01; genus DASRRB01. The sequence continues at coordinate 41,932 of DAINBU010000025.1, read as the reverse complement.
GCCAGCCGGATCGAGGACGAGGACGACGCGGGCGCCTTCTACTACAAGATCTACGGCCGCGGCGCGCGCCAGGTCACGACCTTCGCGATCAACGCCGCCGCCGTCACCTCGCTCCACAGCGCCGGCCTCTACAACGACCGCGACTACGGCCGCGCGATCGACCTCATCGCCGAGGAGTACCCGCACCTGAGCGACCGCTACGCCGACCACTACTACTTCTGGTACGGCAACTACTACGCGGCCCAGGCGCTCTTCACCGAAGGGGGTCCGCGCTGGCGCGCCTACTGGAAACGGCTGCGCGACGACCTGCTCGCGCGCCAGCAGGAGGACGGGAGCTGGCTCAATCCCGTCGGTCCCGGCAACGCCTTCGCGACCGCGGTCGCCTGCCTCCTGCTGCGGCTGCCGGCACAGTACCTGCCGATCTTCCAGCGATGAAGCGCGACGCGCCGCGCGATCCGCCGCCGGCCGAGCCGGTGCGCGGGCGCGGGACGGCGGAGAATCCCGCCGACCGCTTCACCGAGCTCCTGGTCGAGCGCGATCCCGAGCTGCCGCCCGAGGCGCCGCCGACCACGGTCTACCTCGACGCGTCGCGCACGATCCTGTCGCGCAACGACAGCCCCGACATCCCCTTCGAGTGGAGCGCGAACCCCTACCGCGGCTGCGAGCACGGCTGCGTCTATTGCTACGCCCGCCCGACGCACGAGTACCTCGGGCTCTCGGCCGGGCTCGACTTCGAGACGAAGCTCTTCGCGAAGCCCGACGCGCCCAAGCTGCTGCGCGAGGCGTTCGCGAAGCCCTCCTGGAAGCCGCAGGTGATCGCCTTCTCCGGCGTGACCGACTGCTACCAGCCGGTCGAGCGCACGCTGCGGATCATGCGCGGCTGCCTCGAAGTCATGTCCGAGACGCGCCACCCGACCGGGATCATCACCAAGTCGGCGCTCGTGACGCGCGACGTCGATCTGCTGCAGCCGCTCGCGGACGCGCACGCGGTGCTCGTCTGCGTCACGATCACGACGCTCGACGACGAACTCGCCGCCGTTCTCGAGCCGCGCGCGGCGCGGCCGGCGAAGCGGCTCGAGACGATCGCGGCGCTCGCGAGCGCCGGCATCCCGGTCGCCGTCATGGTCGCGCCGCTGATCCCCGGCCTCACCGACCACGAGATCCCGGCGATCCTCGGCGCCGCGGCGGAGCGCGGCGCGACGCGCGCGGGCTGGCAGCTCCTGCGGCTGCCGGGCGCCGTGCTCGACCTCTTCGACGCCTGGCTCGCGCGCTGGCGGCCGGAGCGGCGCGAGAAGGTCCTTCACCGGATCCGCGACCTGCACGGCGGCTCGCTCACCGACTCGCGCTTCGGCGTGCGCATGCGCGGCGAGGGCGAGTGGGCGAAGCAGCTCGCCGACCTGTTCCGGATCTCCGCCACGAAGGCCGGCCTGAAACATCGCCGCTACGAGCTCGATGCGTCGTCGTTCGTGCGGCCCGCGCGGAAGCGTGGTTCCGTCCGTCAGCTCGAACTCGGCTTCACCGCCGACCCGGCACGCGCTCGCGCCGAGGCTCCTCGTCGAGGGGACGCAGGCGCGGCTTGAGCGGGTCGATGCGCGTCACGATCCCGATCACTCTCGCCGGGTCGTCGGGCGCGACGAACGGCAGGCGGCCGACGAGTGTTTCGAATTGTCATTCTGGCTCGGCTTCAACACCGTTCGATCGCGCGATCACGGACATCGTCGCGGGCTTGCCGGGCGCAGTCGCGAGCATGTCCGAATTCCTCGGCGATGCCAGACATCGATGCGAGCATCATCGACAAGCTCGATCACAGACACATTCTCCGATCGGCGGCATCCGTGTACCTGCCGGTCGAACAAACAGAGTCGGTGGATGTCACCGCGCTGTCGATCGTCGCCGTGCACCGATCCTCGACATCGGTCGGTCGGAAAAGACGATTTCTCGCGTGTGATGTCCTGTCGGACCGCGAACATCGATCGCCCGCAACCACTGGAATGAAGAGCGGGAGTCGAGGACCTGAAGCCGCAATGGAACGCAAAGACCACTGGGAAAACGTCTATTCCACGAAAGCGGCCACGCAGGTCGGCTGGTATCAACCGGAGCCAACAGCTTCGATGGATCTGATTCGGGCGTACTGCCCGGTCTCCGGGAGCGTCATCGACGTCGGGGGCGGAGCGTCGTTCCTCGTCGACCGGCTGCTCGATGCGGGGTACGGTCGCGTCGGCGTCATCGACATCTCGGCCACGGCGTTGCAGCAGGCGAAGTCGCGCCTGCGGGAGAGGGCGGGCGCGGTCGAGTGGATCGTCGCCGACGTAACCGACATCGCCGACGTCGGGAAGTTCGATCTCTGGCATGACCGGGCGGTCTTTCACTTCCTCACCTCCCCGGAGGATCGCAAGAAGTACGTCGAATTGGCCGTACGCACCGTCCGGCCGGGTGGTCACGTCGTGATCGGCACGTTTGCCCTCGATGGACCACCTCGCTGCAGCGGATTGGACGTCAGACGGTACGACGCGGGAATGTTGAGCGACGAGTTCGGACCGGCATTCAAGTTGGTTGGGCAGGATCGCGCGATCCATGTCACACCGTCGGGAAAGGCGCAGCCCTTCGTGTTCGTGGTATTCGCACGTGAGTGATCGAGACAATCTGTCGCAAAGGAGAGGACCGATGACCCGACCGTTGACCGTGGTGTTGGGATCGTTGTTGGTGTCGGTGCCGCTGTCCTGGGCCGTGTACGGGGCGCAAGAGAAGAAGTCCGGGGAGCACGCGAAGACGGGTGAAGTCAAACATGCGATCTTCACCCCCGACCTTCTGGACTGGAAGAACGGCCCGCCGTCCATCCCCGCCGGCGCGAAGGTGGCAGTCCTCGAGGGCGATTCCTCCAAGGAGGGTTACTTCGCCCTCCGGCTTCAATTGCCCGACGGGTACAAACTTCCCCCGCACTGGCATCCCAACGTCGAGAGAGTGACCGTGATATCCGGGACGTTTCACCTCGGCACTGGCGAGAAGTTCGAAAAGGACGCCGCCAAGGCCCTGCCGGCGGGGAGTTACGTCTTCATGGAACCGGGGATGAAGCACTTCGCTTGGGCGGAAGGCTCGACCGTGATCCAGTTCACGACGATCGGGCCCTGGGCGATCAACTACGTCCATCCGGAGGATGACCCGAGACAACCGAAGAAGTGAATTGCCGATGCGGGTGCAGGGCGAGGAGCGGCCCTCCACCCGCGCGTCTCGTCACTCCGGAAACTCCCGGCTACCATGCCCGGCCTCTCGGGCCGCGTTTCCTCTTCGGGGAAGTCGGCCGCATGGTCGTGTCGCCGGGATTGGCTCTCTCCCTCATCGCTGCGTTCCCGCAGGACCGCGCGGGTGACGGCGAAGAGTTCTTCGAGAAGAGCGTGCGGCCGCTGCTGGAAGAGCGCTGCCTGCGCTGCCACGGCGAGGACCGTCCGAAGGCGTCGCTGCGCCTCGACTCGCGCGCAGGCGTGCTCGCGGGTGGGAAGCACGGTCCCGCCGCGATCGAGAAGCGGCCTGACGAAAGCCTGCTGGTGCAGGCGGTCCGCCGCGAAGGCGCGCGCAAGATGCCGCCGTCGCAGCCGCTCGCGCCCGAGGAGGTCGCCGCGCTCACGCGCTGGGTCGAGCTCGGCATGCCGTGGCCCGACGCGAAGCCGGAGCATGTGGGCGAAAAGGGCGAGATGGGCGAGAAGAGCGGGACGGCGTCGGCCGGCTCGGGCGAGATGCTGGTCGAGCGCGACTTCACCGCGGCCGAACGCGCGTTCTGGTCGTTCCAGCCGATCGCCGACCCCGTGCCGCCGCCCGTCGTTGACGTCGCGTGGCCGACGAGCGACCTCGACCGCTTCGTCCTCGCCGAGCTCGAGGCGCGCGGACTTTCGCCCGCGCCGCGCGCCGACCGCCGCACGCTGATCCGGCGCGCGACCTTCGACCTGACCGGCCTGCCGCCGACGCCGGAAGAGGTCGCGGCGTTCGAGGCCGATCGTTCGACCGATTCCTTCGGGCGAGTCATCGACCGCCTGCTCGCGTCGCCCCGCTACGCCGAACGGTGGGCGCGCCACTGGCTCGACGTCGTGCGCTACGCCGATTCGTTCGACGCGCGCTCGCTCGTGCCCGGCGCCGAGCGCGCCGACGCGGCCGAGGCGTGGCGCTACCGCGACTGGGTGGTCGACGCGTTCGCGCGCGACCTGCCGTTCTCCGACTTCGTGCAGGACCAGATCGCCGGCGACCTGCGCGCGGGCGATGCCGTCGCCTTTGACGCGCGGCGGATCATTGCGACCGGCGCGCTCGCCATCGGCAACTGGGGCGGCGGCGACTCCGACAAGCGCAAGATGCTGACCGACATCGCCGATGACCAGGTCGACCTCGTGGGGCGCGCCTTCCTCGGCCTCACCATCGGCTGCGCGCGCTGCCACGACCACAAGTTCGACCCGATCACCAACGCCGACTACTACGGCCTCGCCGGCGTCTTCTTCAGCACGCACATCCTGCCCGACGTCGGATCGCCGACCGAGGGCTCGCCGGTGCTGCGCATCCCGCTGGCGTCGCCGTCGGAGCTGGCCGAGCGGGCGCGCCGCGCCGCGCGCGAGCAGGAGCTCGCCGGGCGCGTGCTCGCCGCGGTTGGCGGCTGGCCGCTGGCGAAGGTCGCGCGCGACGTCGCAGGGAACGCCGACCTGGTCGCGCGCTTCGGCGACGGCGACACGCCTTCGCTTCTGGTGAATCACGGCGACGCGACGACGCCGCTCGGCACGCTCACGCTCCCGCCGCACGCCGTCTCGCTCCATCCGTCGCCGCAGGCGGGCGTGGCCGTCGCCTTCGACGCCAAGGGGCTGCTCGCCGCGAGCGTGCGCGGCCGCGTCGCGGACGGCGACGCCCACTGCGGCGACGGCGTCGAGTGGACGCTCGAGCGGGCGGGCGCGGGCGCGAGCGTGCTCCTCGCGAAGGGGGCGATCGACAACGGCGGCGCGATGGCGCTCGCCGACTCCGAGAACGGATCGGCGCTCGAGAAGATCGTCCTCGCGCCCGGCGACGAGCTGCGCTTCACGATCCTGCCGCGCGGCGGATACGAGTGCGACACGACCGTCGTCGAGCTCACCGTCGACGAGCTGCTGGCGGAGACGCCGGCCTGCGTTCCGCCGCGCACGTGGGACCTCGCCGCAGACCTCCTCGCCGACGTCGCGGGCGGCGGCCCGTCGAATCCGGTCGTCGCGCGCAACGGCGCGCGCTGGCGCTTCCTCGATCGTCGCACGGGCGGCGCGTCGCCGGCGCAGCTCGCCGCGCTCGCGGCGTACGCGAAGGCGGAGCTGGAGAAGGAGGCGGGCCGCGTCGCGCCCGAGGTCGTCGTCGCGCTCGAGGAATTTGCCGCGCTGCGCGCGAGCGCGCCGCTGCCGTTGATCTACGCCAACGGCGCGCAGGAGGGCGGCGTCCCGAACAGCGAGCACGCGGGCGTGCACGACGTCGCGATCCACGGGCGCGGCCGCTACGACCGGCTCGGCGCCACGGTCCCGCGCCGCTTCCCGCGGATCCTCGCCGGCGACGTGCAGCCGCCGGTCGGCGAAGGCAGCGGCCGGCGCGCGCTCGCCGAGTGGCTCGCCGACCCGACGAACCCGCTGCCGCCGCGCGTCTGGGTCAACCGCCTCTGGCAGCACCACTTCGGCGCCGGCGTGGTCCGGACGCCCGGCAACTTCGGGAGGCTCGGCGAGCCGCCGAGCCACCCAGCGCTGCTCGACTGGCTCGCGCGCCGCTTCCTCGAAGCGGGCGGCTCGACCAAGGCGCTGCACCGCCTGATCCTCGCGTCGAGCACGTGGCAGCAGGCGTCGACGCCGGCGCCGGCGACGCTCGCCGCCGATCCGGAGAACCGCTGGCTCGGCCGCATGCCGCGTGCGCGGCTCGACGCCGAGGAGCTGCGCGACGCGCTGCTCGCGGCGAGCGGCGAGCTCGACGCGACCTCCGGCGGCCCCGCGACGCGCGACCCTTTGACGAAGCGGCGCACCCTCTACGTGATGACGGTGCGCAGCGATCGCGCCGGCTGGCGCGTGCTCTTCGACGGCGCCGACCCGACGGCGATCGTCGACGTGCGCACGCAGTCGACCGTCGCGCCGCAGGCGCTCTGGCTCATGAACGACGAGTTCGTGCTGGCGCGCGCGGCGGCGCTCGCGGAGCGCGTGCGACGCGAAGGCGCGGACGACGCGGCGCGCATCGCGCGGCTCTTCGAATGGGTCTTCACGCGCGCACCCGACGCGCGCGAGCGGGAGATCGCGGGCGGACTGCTCGCGCGGGCGCGCGCCGCGGCCAACGTCACAGGCGAGCGCGTCGAAGTGGACGCGTGGGAGGAGCTCGCCCACGTGCTGCTCTGCTCGAACGAGTTCTTCTTCGTCGATTGACGGCAGGGGCGAGGGTGAGACGCATGGAACGACGGCCGCAGGGGATCTCGCGCCGCGCCGCGCTCGCGCGCTTCGCGAACGGCTTCGGCCTGCTCGCGCTCGCGGCGCTGCTCGGCGACGAGGCGTTCGCCGGCGAGGGAATCGCCGCGCCGCCCGACGCTGCCGATCCGCTCGCCCCCAAGCCGCCGCACTTCGCGCCGCGCGCGAAGCGGGTGATCTTCCTCTTCATGTCGGGCGGGCCGTCGCACGTCGACCTGTTCGACCCCAAGCCTCGCTTGATCGCCGAAGCCGGGAAGCCGCCGCCGTTCGAGCTGCCCAAGCTCATGCGCACGAAGACCGGCAACCTGCTGCCGTCGCCGTGGAAATTCGCGAAGCACGGCGATGCGGGGATCGAGATGTCCGAGCTGCTGCCGCATCTCGCGCGGCGCGCCGACGACCTCTGCGTCATCCGCTCGATGGTCGCCGACAACATCAACCACAACGGCGCCTGCCTGCAGATGAACACCGGCGAGCAGGCCTTCTCCCGCCCGAGCCTCGGCTCGTGGCTCACCTACGGGCTCGGCTCGGAGAACCAGGACCTCCCCGGCTTCGTGGTGCTGTCGCCCGCGCAGCCCGCGCAGGGCGCGCCGCTCTGGAGCTCGGCCTTCCTGCCGGCGACGTTCCAGGGGACGCTCGTCTCCGACCTCGCCCATCCGATCGCCGACCTCGCGAACGCGCGCCGCAGCGCCGCGCGCCAGCGCGACGACTTGGACGCCCTGCGCGAGCTCGACCGCGTGCACGCGGCTCGCCGCGAGGCCGACGCCCGCCTCGACGCACGCATCGCGAGCTTCGAGCTCGCGTTCCGGATGCAGGCGCGCGCGCCCGAGGCGTTCGACCTGTCGGGAGAGAGCCCGGCGACGCGCAAGCTCTACGGCCTCGACGATCCGGTGACCGAGACGTTCGGCCAGCAGTGCCTGCTCGCGCGCCGCCTGGTCGAGCGCGGCGTCCGAATGGTCCAGGTGTACCACACGCAGACCAAGCACCGCGCGAGCTGCCAGCTCTGGGACCAGCACGGGAGCCTGCGCGCCGAGCTCGCGAACAACTGCGCCGCGATCGACCTGCCGACCGCGGGGCTGCTCGCCGACCTCGATGCGCGCGGCCTCCTCGACGACACGCTCGTCGTATGGGGCGGGGAGTTCGGACGCACGCCGACCGCGGAGGGGACCGACGGCCGCGAGCACCATCCGTTCGGCTTCACCATGTGGCTCGCCGGCGGCGGCGTGAAGCGCGGCTGCGTCCACGGCGCCACCGACGAGTACGGCTGGCACGCGGTGCAGGACAAGGTCCACGTCCACGACCTGCACGCGACGATCCTGCACCTGATGGGCCTCGACCACGAGAAGCTGACCTTCCGCCACGCCGGCCGCGACTGGCGCCTCACCGACGTCTACGGGAACGTCGTCCCCGAGCTGCTCGTATGAACACCGCCGTGATGTACACCCGACGCAACGTGCTTCAGCTCGGCGGGGTCGGCGCAATGGCTGCGCTGCTGCGGGGCCTGCCGCCGCCGATCTCGACCGCCGCACCGGACGATTCCGAGTCGCCGCTCGATGCTCGATATCTCCGGCACGGTCTCAACCTGCTCTGCAGCGCCCACTCGACCGATGCGTTCCTCGGCGGGCACGCGGGCGGCGCCGTCATCTCGGCGTACTACCTCTGCCGCGAGGAGAAGCTCGAAGAGGGATCCGCCGAGATCATCCAGTCCGCATTGGACCAGCACTATCGACTCGCACCCGATCCGTTTCCCGCGGAGAAGCCGCTCGAGAACGGAGTCGCGACCCTTCTTCGCTCCATGGAAGACGGCATCGATCAGCTCTGCCGCGACGGCCACAACGTGATCTTCCTCTCGCTCGCGCTGCGGGCCCTGCACGACCTTCCCGACAGTGTGACGCCCGCGAGGATCGACGGCCTGCGCAAGACCCTCCAGAGCCTCGAGCCCAAGAGGAAGGGAAAGGTCGACGTCGAGGTCCCGGAGTCGATGTCCGGCTTCTCGGAGTTCGTGCTCACGGAGTTCCTCGGCAGCACGGAGGGAGGACCGGGTCAGGGGTATTCCGGTCACCTGCTGACCTACGGACGCGCCATCCTCGACCTGCGACTCCTCGGCCACGAGGCGTTCGCGAAGCGCTGCATCCACGCCTACCGATTGGCTGTCCAGACGGCGCGGCCTCGTTCCCCCGTCGGCGACTACAAGGCCGACCGCCCGAAAGTGAAGTTCCTCCGCCCGGATCAGCGGGAGTACTGGAAGCGTCGCGTCTCCGCCGGAACCCTCGAGCTCGGCCACCTCTTCAAGTACCCGTACGGATTCTTCGGCGTGAGGAAGCACTCCAAGAATCCCGAGCTGAACGAAGTCTGCCTGAACCACAGCCATCGCCTCTTCCCGAGCTGACGCTCGCGTGACGAGCCGCGGCCTCACACGTCGACGTTCGCCTGGTCCGAACGCGCGAGCCCGCCGCGCGGGCTCAGCTTGTAGGCGCGCAACCCCAGCGTGATGCCGAGCAGCGGGTTGGGCGCGTTGGCCGTGAAGGTCAGCGTGTGGTCCGCCGCGAAGGCGATCACGAGCAGCGGCAGGAAGGTCGGCGTCCCGCCGACGTCCTCGACCGTCACCATGCAGAGCGCGCCCGGATCGCCGCGGAAGGCGGAGAAGGTGATCAGCTGCCCCGCCGCCGGCGTCTCCGGATCGATGGTGAGCGTCATCTCGGCCGGTGCGTAGCCGTAGACCGAGCCGAAGTCGGTCCCCGCCGCGGTGTTCTTGCCGTCCGCCGTGGCGAGGACGAGGGAATCGTGCAGCGCGACCTGCGTCCCGAGGCGGTCGCTGGTGGCGCGGTCGCTCGCGCAGAGCTGGTGGTCGTAGACCCACGCTCCGCCCGCCTTCGCGGGCCGGTAGAGGTGGGACGCGCCGCAGTCGACCTTGCCCGAGACGTCGTCCGTCATTGCGCCGACCACGACGAGGTCGTCCGACATCGCGATGTCGCTGCCGAAGCGGACGCTCGTCGCCGGCACCGGCTCGGTGAGGCGCTGCTCGAGCGCGAAGCTTCCGCTCGTGAGGCGGAACAGGTAGGCGGCGCCGGAGTTGGTGACGCCGCCCCCCTCGTCCTCGTCCGGCGCGAGCGCGCCGAGACGATCGCCGGCGAGGCGGACGTGCAGGCCGAACCGTCCCCCCGTCTGCGGCGTCGTCGCGGTGAGCTCCTGCACCTGCGTCCAGGTGGTGCCGCTCACGTTCCAGATCCCGATCGAGCCGGCCGCCGACTTCGTGCTCTCGAGTGCATCGGGCGATGCCACCGCCGCGGTCGTGCCGTCCCACGCGACGCACGTCCCGGCGTTGTCGTTCGCGAGGCCGTCGGGGTCGATCAGCTGCGTCTCCTCGAGCCACTTCACCGTCGCGTTCTGGTACCGGAAGACGAACGCACAGCCGGAGTTGCTGCCGGCCGTCGTGTCGGAGTTCGGCGTGCCGGACACCAGGACGTCGCCGGCCACCCCGACCGACCACCCGAAGTTGTCGGTCGCGGCGCCGGCGCTCTGCACCAGCTTCTGCTCCTCGTTCCAGACGTGGTTCGTCGTGTCGTAGCGGAAGACGTAGACCTGGCCGGCGTCGCTGCCGAGCGTCGTGTTCTTGTAGGGCGCGCCGACCACGAGCAGGTCGCCCTGGATCGCGACCGACCAGCCGAAGCGCGCCCCGCTCTCCGCGTCGCTCGCGAAGAGCTGCTGCTCCATCTGCCATTCGCCGAGAGTCGCGTCGAAGCGCCAGACCCAGACGCTCCCCGAATCGCTCGGGGTGGTGTCGTTGTAGGGGCCGCCGATCGCCATCTCGTCGCCGTCGATCGAAAGCGCGAAGCCGGAGCGCTGCGTCGACGTGCCCGACGGCGGGGAGAACTGCACCTGCTCGCCGGCCTGGGCGAAGAGGGCGGGAGCGAGGGCGAGCGCCGCGAGCGTCGTCGCGGCGAAGGGAAGCAACCGGGCGCGAACGCGGACCATGGGGCGACTCCTCGCGACGCCGGCGGGTCGGGCCATCGGGGCTCGCGCGATCCACCGCGGATCTCGGCGCCCGGATGTGCAGCCCGTCGGACGGGAGGGATTCGCGCGGGAGGGGCGTTCCTTACGCGAATTCCGGCGCCCCTCTAAGATCGCGCCGCCGCCATGCTCCCGAAGACGAACACGGTGCTGCTCGCCGGCCTGCTCGAAGCGGGCAACGACGAGGTGTGGCGCGACTTCGACGGCCGCTACCGGCCGGTCCTGCGCGCCTTCGCGGGCCGGCTCGGGCTCGCGTCCGCCGACGCCGAAGAGGTCGCGCAGGAGACGCTCGCCCGGTTCGTCGAGCTCTACCGCGCCGGCAAGTACGACCGCGAGCGCGGCCGGCTGCGCTCGTGGATCTTCGGGATCGCGCAGCGGCGCGTCGCCGACGTCCGCCGCGTGCGCGAGCGCCGCCGCGAGAAGCGCGGCGAGTCGGCCCTCGAGCCGCTCACGAGCGAGCCGGAGCTCGAGCACCTCTTCGAAGAGGAGTGGCAGCGCGCGCTGCTCGCCGCCGCCTTCGCGGAGCTGCGCGCCGGGCGTACCGATCCACAGTCGATCCGCGCGCTCGAGCTTCTCGCGTCAGGAAACCGCTCCGCGGACGAAGTCGCCACGGAGCTCTCGATGACCCCCAACGCCGTCTACGCCGCCAAGCACCGCGCCGTCGTCAAGCTGCGCGAGATCCTCACGCGCCTCGATCGCGACTGGTGAGGCGGGGTCCGTGACGCCCTGCCCGGAGCTCGCCGAGCTCGAAGAGCTCGCCGCCGGCCGTGCCGCGTCGGCGGAGCTGCGCTTCCACGTCGATGCGTGCGCCGACTGCCGACGGCGCTCCGACGAGATCGCGGCCGACAATCAGATGGTCGCGCGCCTCGGCGAGCTGGTCGCGGCCGAACGTGATCCGCCCGCGGCACCGCCCGCCGCGCCGCCCGCGCTGCCCGAGGTCGACGGCTACCGCGTGACCGCCGAGCTCCATCGGGGCGGCCAGGGGATCGTCTACGAGGGGGTGCAGCTCTCGACGCGGCGCAAGGTCGCGCTCAAGGTCCTCCTCGACGGCGCGCTCGCGAACGAAACGCAGGTCGCCCGTTTCGACCGCGAGATCGAGTCCGTCCTCAAGCTCCGCCACGTGAACGTCGTCGCGCTGCTCGACCAGGGCCGCGCGCGCGACGGGCGCCTCTTCTTCGCCATGGAGTTCGTCGAGGGGGTCGCGCTCGACGAGTTCGCGCAGGCGCGGCGCGTCGCGGGCTGGACCGCCCACGACGCCGTCGCCCTCTTCGTCAAGATCTGCGGCGCGGTGCACTACGCCCACCAGCACGGCGTCGTCCACCGCGACCTGAAGCCCGGGAACGTCCGCGTCGATCCGGCGGGCGAGCCGCGCGTCCTCGACTTCGGGCTGGCCAAGGGCGTCGACGCCAGCGCCGCCGCCGCGACGGTCACGCGGCCGGGCTGGTTCGTCGGCACGCTCGCCTACGCGTCGCCCGAGCAGCTGCGCGGCGCCGCCGACGCGATCGACGTGCGCAGCGACGTCTACTCGCTCGGCGTCGTGCTCTTCGAGCTGGTGACGGGCGCGCTGCCGCATCCCTCCGACGGCGCGCTGCCCGACGTCGTGCGCGCGATCACCGAGGTCGAGCCGCGCGTGCCGAAGAGCGTCGACGCCGACCTCGCCGCGATCCTCGGCCGCGCGCTCTCCAAGGAACGCGACCAGCGCTACGCCTCCGCCGGCGAGCTCGCCGCCGACCTCGAGCGCTGGCTGCGCGGCGAGGCGGTCGACGCGCAGCGCGGGCGGCTCGGGTACCTGCTGCGCAAGGCGGTGCGCCGCCACCGCGTCCGCTTCGCGATCGCCGCCGCGCTGCTCGTCGTGCTGGTCGGCGCCGCGATCTTCTCGACCTTCGCGTGGGCGCGCGCGCGCGCCGACGCCGAGCGCGCCCGGATCGACGCGCGCACGCGCGCGCGCGTGACCAACGATGGTCGAGTCGATGCTCCTCTCGCTCGACCCCGAACGTGCACGGGACCGGTCACCCACGGTGCGCGAGGTCCTCGACGACGCGGTGCGCCGCCTCGACGCTGGGCCGCGCGAGGAGCCGGCGGTCGAAGCCGAGGTGCGCGCGACCATGGGCGTGCTCTACGGCACGCTCGGCCGCCTCGACGACGCGCAGGTGCAGTTCGACCAGGCGCTCGCGCTCTCGCGAAAGCTCCACCCCGAGGGCGACGAGTCGCTCGCGCTGCTGCTCGTCAAGAGCGCGGACATCTCCTACGAGCGCGCCGACTACGGCCAGGCGCAGCGGCAGATCGAGGAGGCGATGGAGCAGCTCGAGCGGCTGGGCCTCGCCGACGCGCCGACCATGGACCTCGCGCTCAACGAGCTCGGGCGCGTGCACTACGGCCAGGGGGAGATGGGGGCGGCGGAGCAGCGGCTCGCGCGCGCGCTCGCGCTGCGCCGCGCGCGCGGCGACGCAGCTGCGATCGCCGTCACGTTGGTCGACCTGAGCCAGGTCGAGATGGATCGGCTGCGCTTTTCCGACGCCGAGGCGCACCTGCGCGAGGCGCTCCGCATCCGGCGAGCGCGGGGTGAAGCCGACGCTGCGTCGACTGCCGCGACGCTGCGCGCGCTCGAGCGGCTGCTGCTGCGGCTGGAGCGGTACGACGAGGCGCGCGCCTGCATCGAGGAGGCGATCGCGATCGACCGCCGCCGGGTCGGCGGCGACGACCCGATCACCTACGGCGACGAGGTCGAGCTCGCCGCGCTGATCTGCGAGGCGGAGGGCTACGCCGCGGCCGCGGAGCGACACCTTGGCCTCGTCGCGCGCCGCGGCCTGCTCGAGGGGCGCGCGAGCATGACCGCCGCCTTCACGCGGGGCCGCCTCGCGCGCCTCGCGCGCGACGCCGGCGACCTCGCCGCCTCGGAGAGCGACGGTCGCGCCGCGCTCGAGATCTATGCGAAGCTGGTCGGGCCCGACCATCGCTCCGCCGTCGCGATCCGCGCCCACCTCGCGTGGGTCGCCTACCAGCGCGGGCGCTACGACGAGGCGGTGCGCCTCGGCCGCGAGTCGGTCGCGGCGCTGCGCAAGGCGGTGCCGGTCGACGAGGCGGTGCTCGGCGGCGCGACGCTCGACCTCGCCTGGATGGAGCTCGAAATCGGCCGGCGCGACGAGGCGGAGGCGCGCGCCCGCGAGTCGCTCGAGCTGCGCGAGCGCGTGCACGGCGAGGAGCACGGCGCGACGGCGCGCAGCCGCAACGCGCTCGCCTGGATCCTCCACGTCCGCGGCCAGGACGACGAGGCGGAGGAGCTGACGCTCGCGAGCCTGGAGCGGCAGACGCTGCGCTTCGGCGAGCGCAGCACCGAGGTGGCGACGACGCTGCAGCTGCGCGGCGCGATCGCGCGCGCGCGCGGCGAGCTCGCCGCGGCGGAGGAGGCGTACCGGCGCTGCGTCGAGCTGCGGCGCGAGCTGCTCGGCGCGACGAGCCCCGACCTCGCGATGGCGCTCGACCCCTTCGGCTGGTTCCTGATCGAGCGCAAGCGCTACGACGAGGCGGGGCCGTTCCTGCAGGAGGCGCTCGCGATCCGCCGCGCGCGCCTCGACGAGGGCCATCCGCTGCTCGGCTGGAGCCTGAACAACCTCGGCGTCTGGCACTACTGGCGGCGCGAGCTCGCGGCGGCCGAGGAGCGGATCGGCGAGGCGGTCGCGCAGGCGCGCGCGCACGACGGGACGGGGAACGCCGGCTTTCCCGTCTGGCTCGGCAACCTCGGCGCCGTGAAGCTCGCGCAGCGCGACTTCGCGGCGGCGGAGCCGCAGCTGCTCGAAGCCCACCGCCTGCTGCTCGCGCTGCGCGGGCCGCGCCACCCGCAGACGGCGTCCGTCGTCGCGTCGCTCGTCACGCTCTTCACCTCGCTCGGCCAGCCGCAGCGCGCGGCCGAGTACTCCGCGCAGCTCCGTCCCGCGGGCACCGGCGAGAAACACTGAGCCGACGCATCCCCGTCCCGAAGCGCGCTTCGCCCGGCTCGCCCGGGTCGCTGGCGCCGACGCACGTGCGTCGGCAACCTTGCGCCGCCCCGGATCGTCCCGCGTCGGGATGGCCGGGCTCGGGAATGCCGGATCGGGAAGATCGAAGGAGAAGCGCGATGGTGCCTGTCGGGGAGCTGTGGATTCCGATCGTCGTGTCCGGAGTCGCCGTCTTCATCGTGAGCGCGATCGTCTGGATGGTGCTGCCCTACCACAAGACCGATTGGAAGCGCGTGAGCAACGAAGACCTCTTCCTCGACGCGGTGCGCGGGCAGAAGCTCGGCGCCGGCATGTACATGTTCCCCGGCTGCACGCCGAACGACGTGAAGACGCCGGAAGGGAAGGCGCGCTTCGAAAAGGGTCCGTGGGGCACGCTCATCGTGCTGCCGGAGAAGCCGAACATGGGGCGCGCGCTGCCGCAATGGCTCGGCTTCGTGCTGCTCGTCTCGATGTCCGTCGCCTTCCTCGTCGGCCACTTCGTTCCGAAGGGCGGCGACGCCCACGCCGTCTTCCACCAGGCCCTGGCCGCGGCGGCGATCGTCTACGGCGGCTCGGCGATCCCGGGCTGGATCTGGGAAGGGAAGCCGGGGAGCTTCGTGGTGAAGAACGTGGTCGACGGATTGATCTACGCGGCCACGACGGCGGCGATCTTCAGCTGGCTCTGGCCGAGCGCCTGAACGTCGGGACGTCCGGCGTGGTTGAAGGGGCACGAGGCGACGATCCGAAGGCGCGAACCGGAGGACGTCCGATGGCGAGTGCCCCCTCGGTCCCGAACGCCGCCGCGTCCGCCCCTTACACGTCGACTCGGCCCTGGTCGACGGAGCGACCCCGGACGCTGCTCGTCTGCTGCTCCGACGGCCGCTACCACCCGCACCTCGAGGAGTTCGCGCTGAAGCGCGTGAGCGAGCGGCCCGACGTCTTCGCGCTGCCCGGCGGGCCGGCGGCCGTCGACGCGTGGACGTCGAGCTTCGACCACGCGCGCGTCTTCGCCGAGTCGTTCGACTTGCTCGCCGCGTCGCACGACCTGCAGTCGATCTGGCTCGTCGCGCACGAGGGCTGCTCGTACTACCGCCGCAAGCACCCCGGCCTCGACGCGGCGGCGCTGACGCGGCGGCAGCGCGAAGACCTCGTGAAGGCGCGGGCGCTCCTGCGCGAGCGGCGGCCCGCCCTCGCGGTCCACCTCGTCTACGCCCGCGTCGCCGCCGGGCGCGTCCACTTCGACGAACTCGACGCCGCCTGACCGCGTCCGCAGAATGGCGGGCTTGCCGTCTCCCACGGAACCCCGCCATGCCCTACGACCCGCAGACGATCGAGCCGAAGTGGCAGCAGTACTGGCTCGAGCAGAAGACCTTCAGCGTGAAGGTCGAGCCCGGCAGGCCGAAGTACTACGTGCTCGACATGTTTCCGTACCCGAGCGGGTCGGGCCTCCACGTCGGCCACCCGAAGGGCTACACGGCGACCGACGTCGTCTCGCGCTGGATGCGGATGAAGGGGTTCAACGTGCTCCATCCGATGGGGTGGGACGCGTTCGGGCTGCCGGCCGAGCGCTCGGCGGTGCGGGAGAACCTTCATCCCGCGGTGATCACCAGGCGAAACATCGCCAACTTCAAGCGGCAGCTGCAGCGGCTCGGCTTCGCCTACGACTGGGAGCGCGAGGTCTCGACCACCGATCCCGACTACTACCGCTGGACGCAGTGGATCTTCCTGCAGCTCTACGAGAAGGGGCTCGCCTACCAGGCGGAGGTCGCCGTCAACTGGTGCCCCGCGCTCGGGACCGTGCTCGCCAACGAAGAGGTCCAGGACGGCAAGTACGTCGAGACGGGCGACCCGGTCGAGCGGCGCAGCATGCGCCAGTGGATGATGAAGATCACCGCGTACGCCGAGCGGCTGATCGCCGACCTCGACGGCCTCGACTGGCCCGAGTCGCTGAAGGAGATGCAGCGCAACTGGATCGGCCGCAGCGAGGGGGCCGACGTCGCGTTCGCGGTCGCCGACGCGAAGGACTCGTCGAAGGCGAGCGCCACGACCTTCACGATCTTCACGACGCGCCCCGACACGATGTACGGCGCGACGTATTGCGTGCTCGCGCCGGAGCACGCGCTCGTCGCGAAGATCACGACGCCCGACCGGAAGCGCGAGGTCGACGCCTACGTCGCCGCCGCCAAGGGCAAGGCCGAACGCGACCGCATGGCCGAGGCGAAGGAGAAGACCGGCGTCTTCACCGGCGCGTTCGCGATCAATCCGGCCACCAAGAAGCCGATCCCGATCTGGGTCGCCGACTACGTGCTCGCCGGCTACGGCAGCGGCGCGATCATGGCGGTGCCGGGACACGACGAGCGGGACTTCGAGTTCGCGCGCGCGTTCGACCTGCCGATCGTCGAGGTCGTGAAGGGCGGCGACGTGAGCAAGGCGCCGTTCGTCGCGGACGGCGTCGCCGTGAACAGCGATCTGCTCGACGGCCTGCCGACGCCGCAGGCGAAGGCGAAGATGACCTCGCTGCTCGAGATGCTCGGCGTCGGCAAGAAGAAGGTGCAGTACAAGCTGCGCGACTGGCTCTTCTCGCGGCAGCGGTATTGGGGCGAGCCGTTCCCCATCGTCCATCTGGCCGACGGCACGACGGCGCCGGTGCCCCAAGAGGACCTGCCGCTCGTCCTGCCGTCCATCGACGAATACAAGCCGACCGCCGACGGCCAGCCGCCGCTCGCACGTGCGAAGGAGTGGCTCGAGACCACCGACAAGAAGTCGGGCCAGCCGGCGTCACGCGAAACCAACACGATGCCGCAGTGGGCCGGCTCGTGCTGGTACTACCTGCGCTTCTGCGATCCGAAGAACAAGAGCGCCGCGTGGTCGAAGGAGGCGGAGCAGTACTGGATGCCAGTCGACCTCTACGTCGGCGGCGTCGAGCACGCGGTGCTGCACCTGTTGTATGCCCGCTTCTGGCACAAGGTGCTGTTCGACCTCGGACTCGTGAGCACGAAGGAGCCGTTCCAGAAGCTGCGCAATCAGGGGCTCATCACCGCGTACTCGTACCAGGACGCGGCCGGCAAGTACTACTACCCCGAGCAGGTGGTCGAGCGCGACGGCGAGTGGTTCGTGAAGGAGACGAACGCGCCGGTCCACACGCAGATCGAGAAGATGTCGAAGTCGCGCTTCAACGTCGTGAATCCCGACGACGTGGTCCGCGACTACGGTGCCGACTCGCTGCGGCTCTACGAGTGCTTCATCGGGCCGCTGAAGGACGGCGGCGCGTGGCAGACGAGCGGCGTCGAAGGCGTCTCCCGCTTCCTGGAACGGACGTGGCGCCTCTACTTCCTGACGCCGAAGGGCGCGACGACGGACGTCCGCAATCCGGCGCTGACCGACGGCGCGAGCGACCCCGAGCTCGAGCGCGCGCTGCACAAGACCATCCAGAAGGTCACGACCGACCTCGAGGTGATGGGCTTCAACACCGCCATCTCCGCGCTGATGGTCTTCGTCAACACCGCGACCGGGCGCGAAAAGCTGCCGGTCGCGCTGCTCGAGAAGTTCATCCTGCTGCTCGCGCCCTTCGCGCCGCACATGGCGGAGGAGGTGTGGGCGGCGCTGGGCCACACGGAGTCGATCGCGAACGCGCCGTGGCCGGCCTTCGACCCGGCGCTCGTGAAGGACGCCACCCTCGAGATCGCCGTCCAGGTGAACGGCAAGCTGCGCGACTCCATCTCGATCCCCGCCGACGCCGATTCCGCCGCCGTGCAGAAGCTCGCGCTCGCGAGCGAGAAGGTCCAGAAGGCGCTCGAGGGCAAGCCGCCGAAGAAGGTGATCGTCGTCCCGCGAAAGATCGTCAATGTGGTGGTCTGAGCGAACGCTCTGACGTCGGCCCGTATCGCCCCCAACGCATCACTTCTTCGCGAGACTCGTGCAGACAACGCGAGCGAGACGGGCTAGATTCGATCGCGTCCTTGCAGGTCGATGCGAGGAGCGCCTCTTGGTTCGTCGAATGGCTCTCGCGATCGCAGTCTCGACCGGAGCGTTGACGACGGCATCCGCGCAGTTCCTCCCAGGCGACCTTTGCGTGAACGCGGGCGGCACGATCTACAAGGTCGATGCGACGACGTGGACGACTTCGGTCTTCGCGGATTGGAACGACGGACTGAACTCCCCGGTCTCGCCCGAGTTCTCCTCGTACGGAACGTTGCTCAGTTCCAATTTCGGAACGAACGAGATCCTCGAGTTCGACTCCAGCGGAAATGGATCGATTCTCTACGACAGCTCGGATGGAATCTCCGGCCCGTATGGCCTCGTCTTCGACTCCGTCGGGAATCTGATCGTCTCGCAGCCGTTCAGTGACCAGGTGCTGAGCATTCCGTCCAACGGCGGTGCCGCGACGGTCCTGGCCGATTCCGGCGACGGGCTTCTGCGACCCCTTTTCCTCGGTCTGAACACGAATGGTGACCTGCTCGTCGCGGACGATCTCGCTTCGACGGTTTTCTCGATCGACCCGGGCGGCGTGGTCACCGTGTTCGATGTGCTCCCGGAAACGCCGGGCGCGATCGCCGTCCGAAGCAACGGAGACATCTATCTGGTCACCGTGACCTCATGCATCAATCTCTATCGCTACCCGGCAGGCGACGCTTCGCAACGAACGCTCTTCGCGACGTTCTCGAGCCTCACGACCGCTGCGCAGCTCGTATTCAGTCTCGATGGAAGTTCGCTCTATCTCACTTCATATGACCAGGGCGGCCTGATCGAAATCGATCCCGATACCGCTTCCACGACGCAGCGGATCAAGCAAGGCATGAAGCTGAATCACGCCCGAGGGATCACCGTATTCGGCATGTATCTCCACCCTTCCTGGTCGAACTACGGGAGCGGTGTTCCCGGAACGAAGGGCGTACCCGCGCTGACGTCGCAGGGCGATCCGTTCCTCGGGTCGACGGTCACGGTCGATCTCGAGAATTCCTATGGACAACCGACGATCGGCCTTCTCTTCGTCGGCTTCCAGCAGGCCGATCTGCCCTCGGGACTGGGCGGCCACCTGCTCGTCGCGCCGGCATTCACACTCCCGATCTCGTTCTCGTACGGCAACGACCAATTCAGCGGCGCTCTTCCGAACGATCCGAGGCTCGCCGGATCGAAACTGGAAATGCAGGCCGTCGAGGCCGATCCCGGCGCGGCGCTGGGAGTTTCATTCACGCAAGGACTCGAACTCGTGCTCGGATACTGACCGGATCAACTTCGCCGCGCCCACTCGACGCACCGCTTCATCTGCCGCGCCATCTCGTCCGCCTCGAAGTGGCACGGCCGGCCGTGGCCCGGAAGGATCCACTCGAAGCGGTGCTTCGCGACGCGTTCCATCGACTTCACGACCTCGGGCCAGCTGAACCAGCACGCGCCCTTGAAGCCGTAGGGGTGGCCGAGCTCTTCGCTGAAGGCGATGTGGTCGCCGCCGAAGAGGTAGGTCTCGCGATGGAGCAGGCACGCCGAGCCGGCGGTGTGGCCCGGCGTCGGGATCACGAGCAGGTCGGCGGCGAGCGCGACCGGCTCTTCGCCGCGCACCACATGCTCGACGGCGCGCGTCCCCTCGTCGACATCTGCTTCATGCAGGACGCGCTCGCAGCCGAAGTGCTCCGCGAACTTCGCGTGGTCGGCGACGTCGTCGCGGTGGGTGAGGAAGAGCGTCTTCACGCCGCCCATCTCCTCGATCCGCTTCACCAGCGTCGGGACGAAGCGCGGCGAGTCGACCAGGACGTTCCCGTCGGGGCGGACGATCAACCAGCTCGCGGCGCCGAAACTCGACTCGGCGTGGTAGCCGCAGTGGTGGACGTTGGCGTCGACGAAGACGGGGAAAGCGCGGGACGTCGCGGCGAGGTCGTGCTTCGTCGTCACGCCGATCGAGCCGGTCGGGCAGGCGATCACCGCGAGCTCGGCGCGGTGGACCTCGTCGGGGGTCGCCGGCTGGCGGTGGACGCGCGAGTGGCCGCCGTCCTCGTCGAAGGTGGCCGGCGCGATCCAGCGGCACGCGTCGCAGTCGATGCAGCTCTCGTCGACGAAGAAGTCGCCGGCGACGTTCGTGGAGAGTCGGCGGCGCGGATCGGCCATGGCGGCCCCAAACTAGCGCAGCGGGATCCGGTCGCCCGGCCGCCGCCCGCGCACGGCTACACTCCGCGCCCTTCCCGCCGAGGAGAGAAGGATGCTCGCGCCGCACCTCTGTTTCGCGTGGCTCGCGTCGCTTGCCGCGCCCTCGAACCCGCCCGCCGGCGCCGGAGACGCGCCGATCCCCGCGCTGATCGTCACGGGCGAGAACAACCACGACTGGAAGTACACGACGCCGCGCATCCGCCAGGCGCTCGAGGAGACGGGGCGCTTCACGGTCGACGTGACCGAGACGCCCGCGAAGACGCTCGCCGACGCGGCCGTGCTCGCGAAGTACCGCGTGCTCGTCCTCAACTACAACGGCGCCCGCTGGGGCGAGCCGGCCGAGTCGAACTTCCTGAAGGCCGTGTCGGGCGGCGTCGGCGTGACGGTGATCCACGCCGCCAACAACGCCTTCGTCGGCTGGACCGAGTACGAGAAGCTGGTCGGCGACCTCTGGATCTCTCCGATCACGGGCCACGGCGCCTACCACGCCTTCGACGTGCACGTCGTCGACCGCGAGCACCCGATCACGCGCGACCTGCCCGACTTCGTGATGCACCCCGACGAGCTCTACCACCGCCTCGTGAATACGCAGAACGTCGAGCGGCGCGTGCTCATGACCGCCTTCTCCGCGCCCGACAAGGGCGGCACGGGGGAAGAGGAGCCGATGGTGCTCGTGCACGGCTACGGCCAGGGCCGCGTCTTCCACACGCCGCTCGGCCACGTCTGGCCGGGCGAAGAAAAGACGCAGCACGTGACGTGGGACGACCCGCACCTGCGCCTCCTCGTCGCGCGCGGCAGCGAGTGGGCGGCGACCGGCGCCGTCACGCTCCCGGCCGCGCCGCCCAACGAGCTGACGCGCTCGGAGCGGCGCGAGAAGTTCCGCCTGCTCTTCGACGGGAAGTCCCCGAACGGCTGGCGCGGCTTCAAGAAGGAGGCGTTCCCGGCGCAGGGCTGGGAGATCGTCGACGGCACGCTCCACGCGAAGGAGCACGGCGGCGGCGGCGACCTCGTCACGGTCGACGAGTTCGGCGACTTCGACCTGCGCTTCGAGTGGAAGGTCACGCCCGGCGCGAACAGCGGCGTCATGTACCGCACTGGCGAGGACGCCGACGCGCCCTACATGACCGCGCCCGAGTACCAGGTCCTCGACGACGACAAGCACCCCGACGGCAAGGACGCGCGCACGTCGGCCGCCTCGCTCTACGGCCTCTACGCCGGCAAGGATCGGGCGCTGCACGCCGTCGGCCAGTGGAACACGGGCCGCATCGTCGTGCAGGGCAACCGCGTCGAGCACTGGCTCAACGGCGCGAAGGTCGTCGACGCCGAGCTCGCCTCCGCCGACTGGAAGCAGAAGGTCGCGGCGAGCAAGTTCGCCGCGTGGCCGCTCTTCGGGACGAAAGCGAAAGGCCGCATCGACCTGCAGGACCACGGCGACGAGGTGTGGTACCGGTCGCTCCGGATCCGGGAGCTGCCGAAGCAGTGACGTTCCGGAGCGACCGGTCCGTCCGGGTGGGAAGACGCGCGGCGCGGGGCGTCTTTCCCAGGGACGCCGGCGGTCCGAGCGGATCGATGCAACATTCGGGAAGAATGCGAGAGTCGTAGTTCCGGTCGACCCGGTCTGCCCACGTCGAGAAGCGAGGTCCCGAGCATGTCACATTCGCCGCGCACGAATTCCGTTTCGATCGCCGTCCTGCTCGGCCTCGCGAGCACGGCCCACGCGCAGCGAGTGCTCTTCGACGTCCATGGCGCCGTCGCGGGCGGCTACGCGGCGCACGCCGTCGTCCTCGACGACTGGAACGGCGACGGCTTCGCGGAGGTGGCGATCGGCGCGCCGCGCGACGGCACGAACGGATTCACGGCCGGCGCCGTGCGCGTCCATTCGGGCGCGGACGGGACCGTATTCGCGACGTTCCTCGGCAAGAGCGACGGCGACCACTTCGGCGAGCACGTCGCGCGCCTGCCCGACGTGAACGCCAACGGCACCGACGAGCTGCTCGTGAACGCGCCGGCGACGGGCGACGTCACCGGCTCGCTCTACCTCTATGACGGTGGGAGCGGCACCGAGCTCTGGCACGTCGACAGCATGGGGGCGACGATTCGTACCGGGACCCAGATCGGACCGGCGGGCGACGTGAACGGCGACGGCGTCGGCGACCTCTACGTCGGCGGCGAGATGCGCATCCGTTCAGGCGTGGACGGCAGCGACCTCCTCCCGAAGTACGCCCAGTTCCCGTTCGGCCACTCGATCGACGCGATCGGCGACCTCGACGGCGACGGGATCCGCGAGCTCCTGATCGGCGACCGCTGGTTCAAGAACTCGACGGGGCAGTATCTCGGCGCCGCCTACATCGTTTCGCCCGGCAATCCGTACGGGCCCTGGCTCCGGACGCACGTCGGCACCTTCGTCAACCAGCTCCTCGGCTACGACGTCGCGGCGCTCGGCGATCTCGACGGCGACGGCGTGCGCGATTATGCGGTCGCCAGTCGCGTCGATTCGGCCGGCTTCGCCGCGATGTTCGACGTCTATTCCGGCCAGTCCGGGGTCCGGCTCGCGCAGATCGTCTCGCCCGACTCCTCCACCCCGCTCGCGCCGCGCGTCGTCGACGCCGGGGACGTGAACGGCGACGGGGTGCGCGACCTCGCGCTCGCGGGCGCCTGGACCGACGCGCAGGGGACGCCGCACGCAGCGGCCTTTCTCGTCTCCGGGGCGACCTTCCTTTTCCTCGACCGCGTCGAGACGGACGACCTCGAGACGCTGCCCGCGGCGGCCGGCGACTTCGACGGCGACGGCCGCGACGACCTGATCGTCGGCTCGCTCGGCGCAGGCTACGACGGCCGCGTGCACGTCATGGCGGGCGCTCCGCTGTGGTTGAACGCGACCCCGAGCCAGCCGGTCGCCGGCGCGACGCTCGATCTCGCGACGCGCGAGGGCGTGGCCGGCAAGCCGACCGTGCTCGTGGTCGAGGCGGTCGACGGCTCGCCGACCTTCGTCATCCTCGCCGGGCTCGCCACGTTCGGGCCGCTCGGCGGGCGCAAGATCGTCGCGCCGGTGCCGCCGGGGCTCGCGGGCCACGTCGCGACGTTGCGCGCCTACGCGCACGACGCCGTCAACCGCCCGATCTGGAGCGAACCGCAGGACGTCGAGTTCAAGTAGGCGCGCCGCGCACTCCTTGACGCATCGCGCGCGACGCCCTAGGTTCGCGGTCCTTCCGGGCGCAGGGAAGGTGGTGGGAACCCGCCACATGGTCTCCCTCCGGAGAGGTCGCATGGCCGTCGCCCCGAAGAGGACGCTCCTCGCGTGGAGCAGCGGCAAGGACAGCGCCTACGCGCTGCACGAGCTGCGCAACGACCCGTCGCTCGAGATCGTCGGCCTGTTGACGACGATCAACGCCGCGCGCGAGCGCGTCGCGATGCACGCCGTGCGCGTCGAGCTGCTCTCGCGGCAGGCCGAGGCGGCCGGGCTGCCGCTCTGGCCGGTGCGCATCCCCGAGCCGTGCTCGAACGACCAATACGAGCGCGCGATGGGGGAGGCGATGGAGCACGCGAAAGGGAAGGGGATCGCGGCGGTCGCGTTCGGGGACCTCTTCCTCGAGGAGGTGCGCGCCTATCGGGAGAAGCAGCTCGCGCGCTGCGCCATCGAGCCGCTCTTCCCTCTGTGGGGGCGCGACACGAAGGCGCTCGCGCACACGATGCTCGAGGCGGGGCTGCGCGCGGTGCTGACCTGCGTCGACTCGAAGCAGTGCCCGCGCCGCTTCGCCGGCCGCGCCTTCGACGAGGAGCTCCTGAAGGAGCTGCCCGCCTCGGTCGACCCGTGCGGCGAGCGCGGCGAGTTCCACACCTTCGCCTGGGCCGGCCCGATGTTCCGCCGCCCGATCCCGGTCCAGGTCGGCGAGCGGCGCGTCCAGGGGCGCTTCGTCTTCACCGACCTCCTGCCGGCCGAAACGGCCGTACCGCGCTAGCAGACGGCTCAGCGCGCCGGACCGAGCGCGAGTGCGCTGATCTCGGGAGGGCAGCAGAAGCGGATGCGCGGCGCGAAGCCGCCCTCGACGCCGACGCCGCGCGTGACGTAGAGCTGCGTCCCGTTCTCCATCCGGTGGAGCCCGCCGGCCGCGATCGCGCGCGGGATCACCTCGAGCGTCACCGGCGGCCCGAAGCCCGGAATCACGATCTGCCCGCCGTGCGTGTGGCCGGCGAAGACGGCGCAGAAGCCGGCCGCGCCGATCTCGGCGTAGTGGCGCGGCCGGTGCACGAGCGCGATGCGGATCGCCGCCAGCGGCGGCGCCTTCAAATGGCGCCGGTAGCCCGCCTCCTCGCGCGGATCGAAGCCGGCGAGCTCGACCGGCGGGTCGCACGGCAAGAGGACGCTCTCGTTCTCGAGGAGGCGCGCGCCCGTCCCCTCGACGATGCGGCGGATGCCGCCGGGCACCGTGTCGTCGACGTCGCCGTTCACGACGAAGACGCCGAGCGGCGCTTTCAGGCTCGAGAGGACGAAGCGCGCCTGCTCGAGCGGCAGCGCCTCGTCGAAGCTCTGCGCGACCAGGTCGCCGGCGTCGAGGATCAGGTCGGGGGCGAGCGCGCCGACCGCCTCGACGAGGCGCCGCTCGCGGCCGGTGAGGCGGCCCGATTGCACGTCGCTGATGAGCACGGCGTTCAGCGGCCGGCGCCCTTCCGGCCAGCCCGGGAGCGGGACGGCCGCGCGCTCGACCACGAGGCGCGCCGGCTCGATCAGCGTCACGTCGACGACCAGCAGCGCCGCCGCGGCGAGCAGCGCGAGCGCGAGCGTGCGCTCGAAGCGGCCGGCGCGCGAGCGCAGCGTCCGCCACGCGAGCCGCAGCGGCACGACCGCGGCGAGGCACCAGAAGGCGACGCCCACCCAGAGGAACGAGATCGAGCTCGCTCCGGGGGCGAACCGCTCGAGGAAGACGAAGCCGCCCGCGAGCGCCGGCGCGACGACGCCGCGCCCCAGCCCGAGCGGCCCGACCAGCAGCACCAGCAGCAGCGGCACCTCGAGCAGGAGGATCCGCCGCAGCTCGGTCCCGAGCAGCACGGGGTGGCGCGCGGCGAGCCGGCGCACCGGCGCCAGCGCGGCGAGCTGCGCGACGAACGCCGTCAACGCGAGCGCGAGCATGACGTCGATGAGCTGGTAGGCGAGCAGCGCGCTGAACAAGGAGGAGGATCTTCGAAGTCGGGGGGGCCGCCGGCGCGGCAGGCGCGATGCATCCGGAGGCGCGGCAGATTAGCCTCGCTCCGATGACCACCCGCGATTCCCTGCAGACGCTCTGGAAAGAATCGGCGGAGCTATTCGAGCCGTTGGCGCGTGAAGTCGTGGCGGCGACCGGCTGGCTCGTCGTGAATCCGGTCCGCTACGGCGAGCGTTGGCACGCCCGCTTCCGCGGCTGTTACCCGTTCGGCGCGCGTCCGCTGATGTTCTGCGGGCTCAACCCCGGACCCTACGGCATGGCGCAGACCGGCGTGCCGTTCACCGACCTGAAGCGCCTCGCCTCCGACCTGCCGCGGCTCGCGCGCGCGCTCGCGGCGGCGGGCGAGCGGCTCGCGCTGCCCGGGCTCGCGCCGCCGGAGCTGCGCCCCTTCCTCACGCGCACCTTCGAGTCGTCGTCGGTCCGCGTCTACCGCTTCCTCGCGCGGGCCTACGGCACGGCCGAGGAGGCGCTGCGCCGCATCGTCTTCGTCAACCCCTGTCCGCTGCTGCTGATCGAGGTCGAAGGGAGGGGGACGGCGGCGCGCGGCGCCAACCGGACGCCGGCCGACCTCGGGAAGGCGCTGCGCGACGCCGGCTCGCTGCGCGAGCGGTTCGACGCGGCGCGCGTCGTCGTCGCGCGCCGTGCGCTCGAGCTGCTCGCGCCGCGCGGCGCCGTCCTGCTCGGGCGCGACGTCGCCAAGGTGCTCGGGCCGACGCTCGAAGAGCGGCTCGGTGCGGCGGCGACGCTCGAGTGGGAGCACCCCGCGCGCGCGGTGCCGGAGACGTGGTCGCGCGGCCTCGCGCGCGAGCTCGCGCGGCGCGGCCTGCTCCCGCGCGCGGCGGCGGCGGGGCGGTGAGGCGGTGAAAGCGTCCGATCCATTCCCGCCGCGCGCGCAGAAGATCGGCGCGGCCGTCATCGCGCTGCTGCTGCTCGGCTCGCTCGCGCGCAGTTTCCTGCGGCCGCCGCCGCGCGCCGACGATCCGGGCGCGGTCGCGCCCTCGGACGACGCCACGCCGTCCGCCGCGCCGCCGACGGGCGCGCGCACATGGATCACCTTCGAAGTGCAGGCCGAGGTGCGGGCGGGCGAGGCGGCGCCGCCGCTGCGGCTGCGGTTGCGCACGCGCGAAGGGGCCGCGCCGACCTTCGACGTCACGACGCGCGAGTCGCCGGTGCGGTCGCGCTTCAGCGTGCCGGTCGCGCTGCCGATCGCGCGCCCCGAGCTCCCGCTGCGCGCCGAGGTGCTCGGCGACGCGTGGTGCATCCCGCCGGGAGTGGTCGAGTTCGAGGTGCGCCGTCTCGACGTCCCCTACCAGCTCACGCTGGTGCGCGCGCAGCCGCTCGACGTCGTCGTCACGACCGAGGAGGGGCGCGCGTTGCCGGGCGCGCGGATCCTCCACGAGTCGGCGAAGCAGCTCGGCACGACGGCGGCCGACGGGCGGGCGCGCATCGTGCGCGCCGTCACGCGCGATGCCTCCGCGCTGATCGCGGTCGCCGACGACTTCGCGCCGGCGTGGATCGACGAGGGGGTGCCGACCGTGCTGCGCGCGGCGGCGAAGGTCGGCCGCCTGCGCGGCGTCTTGCGCGACGCTCAGGGGAACGCCGTCGCCGGCGCCGCGCTCCTCCCGAAGTGGAAGCCGGCCGGCGCGGAGCCGACGGATCCGGCGGGGCGGGCGCTCTGGCGGCTCGCGCAGTGGACGGCGCGGCGCGGCGTCCCGGCGCTCGCCCTCACGAGCGACGCCGAGGGCCGCTTCGAGGCAGCAGTCGCCTTCGCGGGGAGCGTCACGTTCGCCGTGCAGCACCGGGAGTTCGGCGCGACCCGCGCCACGTTCGAGCTCGACGCGGCGGCGGCGGCGGCGGGTGCCGCGACCGACGTCGAGGTCCGCTTCCCGCGGCGCGTCGCGCTCACCGTCTCGCTCACGCTCGACGGCGCGCCGGTCGGGCGCGGCCGCGTCGCGGTGGTCCGCTCCGAAGGGGGCGTGGCGACGACGCTCGCCGCCGCGATCGCCGACACGAAAGGGACGGCGGAGCTCTCGGCGCCCGACCTGCCGCCGCTCTTTCTCGTCACGCACGGCGACGCGACCGCGGCGCGCGTCGCGCCGCTCGATCTCGCGGGCGGCGATGCGCTGCGGCTCGACGTCGAGCTCGCGCGCGGGCGGGGGGCGACGTTCACGTTCGTCTCGTCGGGCGATCCGCCGGTGGCCGGGCTGCCGTTCGAGGCGCGCGACCGGGAGAGCGGCGTCCTGCTCGAGGCGGCGGCCGCCGACAAGAGCGGCCGCGGCCGCTTCCGGCGGCTGCCGGTCGGGCGCGCGCTCGACCTCGCCGCGCCGGCGCTCGCGGCGGGCGAGCCGCTGCGCGCCGCGCTCGTGGTCGAGGCGGGCGAGGCCGACCTCGACCTCGGCACGTTCGAGCTCGAGCGCGACTAGGATGCCGCGTCTTCAATTCGGAAGGAGCGACGAGCGATGACGACGCGGACGGGCCATGGCACGGGAAAGATCACCTTCGCGGTCGACGTCGGCGGCAGCAACATCAAGGCGATGCTGCTCGACGCGACGGGCAAGCCGACCACCGAGCGACTCAAGCGGCCGACTCCGCGCCCCGCGACCACACGCCCGGTGACGGCGACGATCGTGGAGATCGCGAAGGAGATCGGCGCGTTCGACCGCGTCTCGGTCGGCTTCCCCGGCGTGATCATCGACGGCCACGTCATGACGGCGGTCAACTTCGACGGCAATTGGAAGGGCTACGACCTGCGCGCGACGCTGCTGCGCGCGCTCGGCAAGCCGGTCCACGTCTGCAACGACGCCGACATGCAGGGCTACGGCGCGATCGAGGGGAAGGGGGTCGAGCTCACGATCACGCTCGGGACCGGCATCGGCTCGGGCCTCTTCCTCGACGGCATGCTCGTCCCCAACCTCGAGCTCGGCCACCACGCCTTCCGCAAGGGCGAGACCTACGAGGAGCAGCTCGGCCAGAAGGCGCTCGAGCGCGTCGGCAAGCAGCGCTGGCGCAGGCGGCTCAAGCTCGCCATCGCGCAGATCCAGAAGGTCTTCTGGCCGCGCCGCCTCTACCTCGGCGGCGGCAACGCTCGCCTCATCAACTTCAAGCTGCCGCCGAACGTCCGCACCATCCCCAACCTGGCGGGGATCCTGGGCGGCAACGCGCTCTGGAACGCGCCGACCGCGCAGCCGCGCCACGAGTAGGAACCGGTCCGGGGATTCGAACGACGAACCGAGACCGTGCGCGTGGAAAGACGACGAGGAGCGGACGTCGGGGGAGCAGGAACGGAGCGGACGTCGAGGACGGGGGTGAAGTGGCCGCGGGGAGCAAGGCGGCGTGCTCGAACGCGCGACGGGCGAGGGCGGGTGGAGGGTCGGAGGGGAAAAAGGCTCGATGGACGGGACACGCTCGCCCCAAACCAAAAGTTGAACGGGGGGCTCGCTGCGCTCGGCGCATTCGGGCACGACTCGCAGCAGTTCCGTGGTCGACCGCCTCACGCGGCGTCCCGTCCCTCGACCTTTTTCCCCTCCGCCCTTGGACCACCGCTCGAGACCGTCGCGCGACGACGGGAAACCTGCTCCCCGCGACCGATTCGCCACGTCCTCGAACGACGTCCGACGTCGTTGCTGCGCCGCGGACGTGGAACCGTGCCGGCAGGATCGGAGCGGATCGCCACGCAGAGTTGAATCGCGGTCGAGCGGGATCCGTTCGGGCTCCACTTTCCATAGTGGGAGGCCGTCGGTCATCTCGCTGCGACGCGACCTGACGGATGGAACCGCCGTGAGAGCCTCGATTCGTCGCCGAAGGTCGTCGGCGGCATCGGAGCGCGTTTGCGTTCGTGCAGATCGACGAACCGACTCGGCGTTCGTCGTCGGACTGCGAAGGCGTTCCGAGCTCGTGGAAGTCCGGACCCGGCCGGGGGCGTGGCGACGTGGCACTTGCTCGGTTCAGGGACGCTTTCGACGGAGAACTACGACCGACGGAGCGTGCACGGTGCCACGTCCGCAGCACAGCAAGAACGTCGGACGTCGTTCGAGGACCGTGCGAAGAGGCCGCGGGGAGGAAGGGCTTCGTGTCGTCGCGCGACGGTCAGGAACGGTGGTCCAAGGGCGGAGGGGAAAAAGGTCGAGGGACGGGACCGCTTGCGTTCGGCCATCAACAACGGAGCTCCTGCGAGTCGGATCCGAGACCGCCGAACGTCGAGCGAGCCCCCCGTTCAACTTTTGGTTGGGGCGAGCGTGTCCCGTCCATCGAGCCTTTTTCCCCTCCGCCCTCTCGACCCGCTCCCGCCCGTCGCGCGTTCAACCACGCACCCTTCTCCCCGCGGCCTCTTCACCCCCGCCCTCGACGTCCGCTCCTCGCTGCCCCCGCTCGCACGAACTCGCGCCGACGTTCCGATCCTCCGGCCGGCTCCTCGCCGTCGCGCGCGCTACTTCGCCGGCGCCTCGAGGACGCGGTCGCCGTCGACGAAGCGGGGCGTGAAGAACTGCAGCACGACGGCCGGCCCGCTCCCGCTCGGCGTGAAGGCGTGCGGCGTGTTGCGCGGCACGACGACGAGGTCGCCGGCGCGCAGCGTCCGCGTGTCGAGCGCGAGCTGCAGCGTCCCCTCTCCCGAGAGCAGGTAGACGACCTCCTCGCTCTGCAGGTGGCGATGGAGCGCGATCGGTTCGCCGATCCGCAGCACGTTGATCGAGACGTCCGCGTCCTCGTGCACGAGCCCCTTGGCGATCGGCCCGCCCGTGAGGTTGACCGCCTGCGCGGGCAGGTCGAGCTCGATGCGGGCGACGCTCTCGGGTCGCGAGCTCGAGCAGGCGAAGGCGAGCGCGGCGAGCGGCACGAGGAGGCGGGACGTCACGCGAGACTGGCGCATCGGCGCGGCTCTCCGGTCGGATCGGCGCCATCGTAGCTATCGTGGCGCGCCCTCGGCCGCAGCGCGACGAGCGCGACTCGCGGTCGCCCCACTTCGGCGTCCCCGCTTGAAACGTCGCCTGCTGCTGCTGCTCGTGGTCGCCCTCGTCGTCGCGGGCGCGGGCGCGTTCGTGCGGCGGCTGCTGACGCCGCTCGAGGTGCGCGCGGCGGCGGTCGCGCGCGGGCCGGCGCTCGCGACGGTCTTCGCGACCGGCTGGATCGAGGCGTGCGAGCGGCGCAACCTCCGGCCGGCGCGGCCCGCGGTCGTCGCGCGCCTCTTCAAGCGCGAGGGGGACGAGGTGCGCGCGGGCGAGCCGCTGGTCGAGCTGCGCGACACCGCCCGAGAGCAGCGCGAGGAGCGCGTGCGCGCCGAGCTCGACCGGATTTCGGCCGATCTCTCCGACGAAAGCGCGCTGCGCCGCGGCGCGCAGGCGCGCATCCAGGAGGCGACCGTCGCCGAGGAGTGGGCGGCCGAGGAGGTCGTCCGGATGAAGCCGCTGCTCGAGCAGCAGCTCATCGACCGGCGCGCCTTCGACCAGCTCGAGACCAACCGCCGGATGGCCGCCGAGCGGCGCCGCAGCCTCGAGCAGGTGCTGGCCGAGACGCTCGGGAGGCTCGGCTCCGAGCAGCGGCAGTTCGCGGCCGAGCTCGAGGTGCTCCGCGCCAACACCGCCGACGACCGCATCCTCGCCCCGTTCGACGGCGTCGTGCTGCTGCGCTTCGCCGAGGAGGGCGAGTCGGTCCATCCCGAGCGCGACCTGCTCAAGTTCGGCGACCTGCGCGAGCTGCGGATCGAGGGCGACGTCGACGAGGACGATGTGGCGCGGGTACGTGCTGGACAGCGCGTCTTCGTGCGGCTCGCCGGCGACGACGCGGCCGGTACGCGCACGAGAGAGCGGCTGACGGGCGAGGTGACCGAGCTCTTCCCCGACGGCAATCGTGCGACGCGCAGCTTCCGCGTGCGCGTCCGCTTCCTCGGCGCCGAGTTCGTCCCCGACGGCCCGCTCGGCCTGCGCGGCCGGCTGCGCGCCGGCGCGCACGAGATCGTCGCGGGCACCAGCGTCGAGCTCGGCATCGTCGTCGAGGAGAAGGCCGACGCGCTGGTGATCCCGCGCGCGGCGCTCACGGCGCGCGGCACCGTCTACGTGCTGGAGGGCGGCCGCGCCCACGAGCGCGACGTCGCCGTCGGCATCCGCAACTTCGACCGCTGTGAGGTGCTCGGCGGCGTCGTGGCGGGCGAGCTCGTCGCGATCGAGCAGCTCGGGGAGCTGCACGACGGGCGGCGCGCGACGCCGCGCGTCACGGCCGAGGCGCCGCCGTACGGGCCGGGCGCGGGCGCGCCCGACGCCCCGGGGGGCGGGCGGTGACCGCGGCCCGCTCCTTCCTCATATATGGGGGCCGGTACGGGGACCGGCATGGGGGCATGTGCGCCCGGGACATCGGCCCGTGACGCCGCTCCTGCTGGTCGCACGGCGCCACCTGGTCCACAACTGGTTCCAGACCGCGATCTCGATCATGGGCGTCGCGATCGGCAGCTGCTTCATGATCGCCATGTCGGCGCTCATGGCGGGCTTCGAGACGAAGTTCGTGCGCGAGACGATCGAGTCGAGCCCCCACGTCATCGTCCTCGACGAGTTCCGCGCCGCGCCCGACGAGTTCGCGACGTGGCTCTCGCGCGCGGTCGGCGGCGTGGCGGCGGTCGCGTCGTCGCACCCGCGCGACCGGCTGAACCGGATCAAGAAGCCGCTCGAGCTCATCGAGGCGCTGCGCGCCACCGAGCGCGTCGCCGCCGCCGCCCCCAACGTGGTGGGGACGTCGATCCTGAACTTCGGCAGCCGCGAGGTCGGCGCGCAGCTCGTCGGCATCGATCCGGAGCAGCAGGAGCGCGTCGTCTCGACCGACGAGTTCATGACGGAGGGGCGCCTGCTCGACCTCCATTCGGCGAGCGGCGCGATCGTCCTCGGGAGCGGGGTCGCGGAGCGGCTCGGCGTGAAGCGCGGCGACACGATCGGGACCTCGCTGAGCTCCGGCGGGTCGCGCGCGCTGCGCGTGGTCGGCATCTTCCACACCGGGATCGTGCCGATCGACGCGGTGCGCGCCTACACGCTGGTGACGCTCGCGCAGCAGCTCCTCGAGCTCGGCCGCGACGTGAACCGCGTCGTGCTGCGGCTGCACGACCATCGGGAGGCGCGTGAGGTCGCCGCCGACGTCGAGGCGATGACGGGCTACCGCACGGAGAGCTGGCAGGAGGCCAACGCCAACTTCCTCTCGATCTTCACGTTGCAGAGCGTCATCACCTACATCGTGACGGGCGGCATCACGATCGTCGCCGCGTTCGGGATCCTGAACGTGCTCATCATGCTCGTGCTCGAGAAGCTGCCCGAGATCGCGATGCTGAAGAGCATGGGCTACACGGCGGCCGACGTGACCGGCGTCTTCCTGCTCGAGGGGCTCGCCATCGCGGCGCTCGGCGTCGTGCTCGGCTCGCTCCTGGGCTACGGGCTGACCGAGTTCCTCGCCTCGCTGCCGATCCCGCAGAAGGGGCTGATCGAGAGCGAGCACCTCGTGATGGAGAACACGCCGCGCCTCTACGCGATTGCCGCCGCCTACTCGTTCGCCTCGACGCTCATCGCGGCGACGCTGCCGGCGCTGCGCGCGGGCCGGCTCGACCCGGTGATCACCCTCCGAGGCCGGGCGTGAGCGCGGCCTCGATCATGGATCGACGCGCATGAGCGCCGCCGCGACGAGCACGGCAGTCGCGACCGCCGCGCTGCGAACGGTCGGGCTGCGCCGCACGCTCGGCACGGGCGACGCCGCGACCGAGATCCTGCACGGCATCGACCTCGAGATCGGGCGCGGCGAGTTCTGCTCGATCATGGGGCCGTCGGGGAGCGGCAAGTCGACGCTCATGTACCTGCTCGGTGCGCTCGACCGCCCGAGCGCGGGCGCGGTCGAGATCGACGGCGTCGACACGGCGCGCCTCTCCGAGTCGGGGCTGGCCGCGGTCCGCAACGCCAAGGTCGGCTTCATCTTCCAGTTCCACTACCTCATGCCCGAGTTCTCGGCGCTCGAGAACGTGATGATCCCGCAGCTCAAGAAGGGCGCTTCGGCGAAGGAGGCGCGCGAGCGCGGGCGTGCCCTGCTCGCGCGGCTCGGCCTCGAGAGCAAGCTCGCGCGCCCGCCGGCGCGCCTCTCGGGCGGCGAGCAGCAGCGCGTCGCCGTCGCGCGCAGCCTCGCCAACCGGCCGCTCGTCGTGCTCGGCGACGAGCCGACCGGCAACCTCGACACGAAGAACGGCGAGAGCGTCTTCGAGCTCTTCGAGCAGCTGGTGGCCGAGGAAGGGCAGACGATCGTGGTCGTGACGCACGACCCGCGCCTCGCCGCGCGCACGCAGCGGATCGTCCGCCTCCAGGACGGGACGGTCGTCGACGACGGCGCGCCGCGCGAGGTGCTCGTGCGCGCCGGCGAGCGCTTCACCGAGCCGGCGCCGTGACGCCGCGCGACGGAACGGCGCGCCTCGCCGGGGCGATCTTCGACCTCGACGGGACGCTCACCGACAACATGGCGCTCCACCAGCGCGCCTTCGAAGTGTTCCTTTCGAAGCACGGCCTGCCGCCGCTCACGCCCGAGCTGCGCCGCCGCCTCGACGGCAAGCGCAATCGCGACATCTTCCCGATCCTGTTCGCGCGGGAGCTCGACGACGCGACGCAGCGCGCCTTCGCCGACGAGAAGGAGTCGCTCTACCGCGAGCTGTCGCGCGGGCGGCTCGTGCCGCTGCCGGGGCTCGTCGAGCTGCTCGGGAACCTGGCCCGGCGCAACGTGCCGGCGGCGGTCGCGACCTCCTCGCCGTCGGAGAACGTCGACCACACGCTGCGGGAGCTCGCGCTCGCCGCGTCGTTCGCCGCGGTCGCGCGCGCCGACGACGTCACGCACGGCAAGCCGCACCCCGACGTCTTCCTGCTCGCGGCGAAGCGCCTCGGCGTCGCGCCCGAGCGCTGCATCGCCTTCGAGGACGCGCCGGTCGGCATCGAGGCGGCGCGCCGCGCCGGCATGACCTGCGTCGCGCTCACGACCTCGTTCTCGGCCGACGTCTTCACCGCGCACCCGATCGCGCCGCACCACGTCGTGCGCGACTACGCGGAGTTCCTCGCGGGGCCGGGGCGCGACCTCGGGAAGCGCGAGGGACGTCGGTGAGCGCGGCCGCGCCGCGCGCGGCGGAGCTCAGCGCCGCAGCCGCTGCGCCGCCGCCGCCAGCGCGGCGAGCTTGCGCTCCGCCACGTCCGCGACGTTGACCGGCCGCTCGGCGAAGGTCCCGAAGCCGCAGTCGGGGTTGAGGAAGATGCGCGCGGCGCCGAGCCGGTCGGCGACGCCGCGCACGCGCGCGGCGATCTCGTCGGGGTCCTCGACGTCGGGCGTACGCGGGTTCACGGCGCCGAGCCCCACCTGCGACCCCGGCGGGAGCTGCGCGAGCGTCTCGAGCGGGCCGGCGCGGTCGGTCGCGTGCTCGAGCACGAACTGCTTCACGCGCATGCGCCGGAAGCTCGGCATCAGGGGGTCGTACGGGCCGGCGAGGAGGACCTCCTCCTTCGTGCTCCAGTTGCCGCGGCAGACGTGCAGCGCGGTGATCGGGCCCCCCTCGTCACCGATTCCGTCGACGACGCGGTTGATCAGGTCGACGGCGAGGTCGAGCTCGCTCTCGGGGCTGGCCTGCGCGGCGAGTGCGGCACACATGAACGTTCGCGTCGCCGACTTGCCGGCGAAGACGACCTCGGTCAGGACCGGCTCGTCGAACTGGACCATCTCGCAGCCGGCGGCGGCGAGCTCGACGAGCTCCTCGCGCAGGATCTTCACGAGATCCTCGATCAGCTCGGCGCGCGTCGGATAGGCGGCGGCGGAGAGGCCCTTCACCCACATCGAACGCGAGAGGAGGTAGGGGCCCGGCAGCGTCACCTTGACCGGCCGCTTCGTGTGCCGCCGCACGAACTTCAGGTCGTCGAGGACGAGCGGCGCGCGGCGCGAGAGCTTGCCGACGACCGTCGGGTTCTTGATCGCGAAGGCGGGCACGTCGAGCGTCTGCAGCAGCGCCTCGAAGCCGGCCTTGTCCTCGACGTGGTCGAGGAGGTCGGCCATCGTCATGAGCTGGAGCCCTTCGAGCTTCTCGCACAGGAACGAATAGAAGTTGTCGCGCCGCTGCTCGCCGTCGACCACGACGTCGACGCCGGCCCGCTCCTGCTGCTCGAGCGCGAGCCGGACCGCGCGATCTTGCTGCTCGCGCAGGTCGGGGGAGCGGCGCTTCGCCGCTTGCAGGAGCCAGTCGGGGCGCGGCCAGCTGCCCACGCTCGTGACGGGAAAGAGGGGGAGGGACGCCAAGGCTCGAGCTCCGTACGTCAGGAGCGGCGCAGCTTGACGTCGACGCGCGCGCCCCTCAACAGGGACTGGGTGACGGGGCTGCGGCGCAGCGTCTCCTCGAACAGCTCCTGCAGCGCGCCGTCGTCGGCGTCGGCATCGACGTAGACGGAACCCTCGATCGTCTTCAGCCCGGGATGGCCGCTCTCCTCGACGCCGAGGAAGACGAGGATGTTGTCGGCGGAGGCCTTGAGCGAGACCTCGAGGTTGCGCACCTCGATGCCCCGCCGCGACGCCCGCCACTGGAACCCCACGGCGAGGCAGCCCCCGAGCGCGGCGACCAAGAGCTCCACCGCGCTGGGAGCCGCGTCGCTCGTGTCGAAGCTCGCCGGCTGTCCCACCAGGAAGGCGTGGTTGCGTACGAACGCCTTGGCCTGCATGCCCGACGTCCAACGCACCCGCGCGCTCCAGGCGAAGCGGCGCGCCTGCTCGAGGTCGCCCTGGAGCTGCTGCGACTCGTCCTTCGTCTCGCTCGCGGCCGTCGCGTCGAGGTGCTTCGCGATCCGGAAGTGGAGGTAGTTCCCCGCCGCCGGCGCCACCGAGAGCAGCCGATGGCCGACCAGCCGGCACCACGCCGGCAGGTCCTCCTTCACGCTGATCTCGCGGCTGCGCACCTCGAGGATCCCGCCCCTCGCGAGCGGCGCCATCGCCTCCCGGATGATCAGGAGGAGACCGCTGCCGCAATCGAGGTCGCCGCCGTCGCAGACGGCGTCGGGCGGACGGGCATCGTCCGAGGTCATGTCGATGGGTCGCGCGCGCGGGCGCGACCGCCGCTCAGTACGAGACGCTCGGCGCGCCGGCGCTCAGGAACTCGACGAGCTTCGCGCCGCCGACGAACGTCGCGCCGCCGATCAGGTTCTTCTCGTCGAGGCTGCGCTTCTTGAAGCAGGGCGAGCAGACCCAGATCACGCCGCCCGCCTTCGTGAAATTCGCGATGAGCTCCTTCAGCGGCGCGAAGCCCGCCTCGTGGATGTCGTCCGCGAAGCCCTGCTGGGAGAGGCGCACGCCCTCGATGCTGAGGAAGACCATCGTCTCCTTGTCGGAGGCGACGGCGGCGTTGGCGACGACGAAGGCGACGGTCGCCTTGTCCGTGTCGTTCTTCGAGCAGGTGAGCGAGACGCAGAACTTGCCAGGCATGTTCACTCCTTTCGTCGTTGGATGAAGTAGGTCGGAGGCGCGGCGCGCAGCAGCACGTGGCCGGTCAGCGCGCACCAGGCCGGCAGATCTTCCGGAGCGCCGGGGTCGCGCGCCGTGAGGAGCAGCACCTCTCCACCCTTCATCGATTGGAACCGGAATCGGAGCTCGAGGACGAGGTCGCCGCATCCGAGGTCGCCGGCGTCCCACTTGGCGTCGAAGCGCGGCGCGGCCGGGGCGTCGCCGCCGCGCCGGCGCGGCGTCGCAGCCCCGTCGCTCTCGCTCCCGAGGAGGCAGGCGGGCAATGCGCCGGGCGCCGAGCCCTCGAGCTCGTCCGCTCGACGCCAACCGGCGCGCCAGCATTCGCGATGGTCGATGTGCTCGCGGGCTTCCCGCACGAACGATCCGGCGTCGCGGTCGAGCCCGCTCGCGAGGCAGGCGAGGCAGAGCGGCGTGCCTTTGAAGCCGAGCACGTACGACATCACCACCTCGTGGCCGCACACCGGCCGGCCGCAGTCGCGGCAGGGAACCCCGATTCCACGCTCGACTTCGGCGAGGACGACCGGCGTGGAATCGGGGTCTCTTGACGTCATTTCATCACGTCGTCATTTCACTTCCGTGTAGGTGAGCTTGCGCGACCACTGGACGGTCTTGCCGTCCGCGGACTTCTCGGAGTAAGGCTTGCCGTCGACCTCGATGTAGGCCTTCGGCAGGGCGTTCACCGGCCCGCCGGCCTGCGGCGGATCGAGCTTGAGGTCGCGGCCGATCGAGAAGACGACGCGTCTCTCGTCGATGTTGCCGAAGTAGTACTCGACCATCTTCTCGTCGGGGCCGGCGTAGCCGCTCGCCGTCGTGAGCTTCACGAGGGGGGTGTTCTTGTCGTCGAGGGGGAACGTGCCGCGGAAGATGTCGGCGACCGCCACGTCGTGGCTGATCCAGCCGATCCCCGAGGCGTAGAACATCGGCCAGCAGTGGTAGCTCTGGTCCTTGTCCTGGCCCGCGAGCTCCGGCTTGAAGATCGACCCGTAGACCAGGCGGCAGGGGATGCCCGACGCGCGCGCGAGCGCGATCCACAGCGAATGGAAGTCGGTGCAGTTCCCGGTCTTGCTCGAGAGGCAGTACTCGGCGCTCCCGACCGGCGACGCCTTCTTGTTGGCCGGGTCCTTGACCCAGTAGTCGACGTTGTCGAGCACCCAGTCGTAGATCTTGCGCGCCGCCTTCACCGGGTTCTGCTCGTCGCCCACGATCTTCTTCGCGAGCTCGACGATCTCCGGCGTGAGCTGCACGTTCGCGTTGGCGGCGAGGTCGGCCGCGAACTTCGCCTTCTCCTCCGCGCTCAGAGGCTTCGCCTTCGACGCGTCGACCGCGCCGACGACCTCCGTGCGCGTGATCTTGAACGCCTCGCCGAGCGCGATCTCCTTGGCGCCCGGCGGGGCCGCCTCGACGTAGATGTACGAGTTGCCGTGGTCGTCCTTCACGATCCTGTGCGGGACGCTGCACTCGATCTTGAGGTCGGCGATCTTCTGCTCCGGTTGCTCCTGCGGCATCGCGAACCAGGCGCGGACCGACTTCGCGCCCTCCGGAACGGTCACCTTGTATTCGTTGCGGGCGCTGAACGTCGCGCTCTTGCCCGCGCGCGCGGCCGCCGGAGCGGACGTTCCGGGCGCATGCACGACGCACGCCGCCAGCAGCGCGGCAGCGGTGATTCGATGTTGCATCGGGGATCTCCTGGTTTCGCCGGGATCAGAACGCGTAGGAGATGAACGCCTGGAAGCGGTTGTCGGTGCCGTCGCTGAAGCCGAGGTACCGGGTCGTCCATCGCAGGTAGTCGATGCCGAACGAGATCGGCTTGTAGTTGAAGCGGAGCGCGCCGTACCAGACCGTGTTGCAGGTACGCGAGGCGGTCGTCGCGTTGTTGATCAGGTCGTCGTTGTTGGGATTGTCGAACGAGTACCCGACCGAGGCCTCGACGTGCTCGAGCCCCGGCACTTTCGTGCCGACCTCGGCCCATCCGCCCTGCGAGCGGACCTCCTCGCCGTTGACGTTGATGTCCTGGAGGATGCCGCCGCGAACGTCCCCGAGGTTGCGGCCGGTCCAGAGCTCACCCCGGAACCAGACCTGGTCGCGGAAGAGGGGCACCTGGAGGTCGACGCCGTAGGCGCTGCTGTTGAAGTGCGTCGCGTTGGCCGCCGCGGAGACGGTGTCGGTCTGCTCCTTGGCGCGGTGCGCCCAGGCGCCGAACTCGAGGTTCTTCTTCCAGTCGGAGACCGGGGTGATGATCGCCGCGCGACCCTGGAAGGTCGGCACGCCCGCCTGGTCGCCGTCCTTGTAACCGCTGCCGGTCCCGCCCGCCGGATCGAGGTCCTGCCCGTCGATGGCGCCGGTGTTGCCGACCATGCCCTGCACGTTGAACTTGGTCGACTCGCCTCCGCCGATCCACTCGCCGCGCAGCTGCGGGCGACGGTCGCCGAGGTTGCCGGTGTTCCACATCACGTTGTCAGGGTTGACGACCGGGAAGATCGGCGCGATCACGTCCCACATCTGCCCGGCGTAGAAGTTGAACCCGTCCCAGTGCATCTGCAGGTAGGCGACGCGGATGCGCAGCGCCTCGCGCGAGTCGGTGACGGCCGCGTTGTAGAAGTCGGTCTCGAGCTTCCCGGTGAGAGCGGGATCGCCGAGGCCCGAGATCTTGGGACCCGTGAAGTTGATCCCGAAGCGCGTCAGCTTCGCGCTGATCGTGAAGTCGTTCTCGTTCACCGGCGCGCGGAAGCCGGCGGGCGCCGTTTGATCCTCCGACTTGATGAAGGACGGGAGCGTGACGCTGTTGGGACGCGAGTCGTCGTAGTAGGCGTCGGTGCGCAGGAAGCCGTAGATCTGGAAGCGCGAGCCACCCAGCGAGAAGTCGTTCCACTTCATGTCGCCGCCGCCCGCGTCCTTGCCGGCCGCGTCTTTCGGCTGCTTTGCCTCGAGCTCGGCGATGCGCTTCTCGAGCGCCTCGATCTTCGTGGCGTCCTGCGCCGAAGCTCCGGTCGCCGCAGCAGCCCAGACGGCGACCGTGGTCCAGTGAAACGCAGTCATTCCTCGTTCTCCCGTGATTGAGGGGCCTGGACCGCGCATGTTGAAGTATCCGAGGCGCGAATGGTAGGGATGTGGAAAGTCGATTTCTCCTCCCTGGGAGGCCCCGGGGACCCCGACCGGTCCCGCCGTCCCCTCCGGTCGCGGAGTTGCGCCTCCCCGATGTCGCGTGTCGCCGACCGGAGCGTCCGATGGCCCCCTCCGCCTCGCTGCCCCCGGGACCGCGCTCTCCCGCGCTGCTGCAGCTGATCCGGTACGCGCCGCACCCCGCGGAATTCCTCGAGGCGTGCGCGCAGGAATTCGGGCCGACCTTCACGATGCGGCTGGCCGGGTTCGGGAAGTTCGTGATGCTCGCGCGGCCGGCGGCGATCCGCGACGTCTTCCGCGGCGACCCGGTCTCGCTCCATTCGGGCGAGGGGAACGCGTTCCTCTCCGCGACCGTCGGCCCGCGCTCGGTCCTCGTCCTCGACGAGGCGGAGCACGCGGCGCAGCGCGCGATCCTCGTCCCGCCGCTGCACGGCGAGCGCATGCGCTCGCATGTCGACCGGATGGTCCGCGCGACCGCCGACGTGGTCGACGCGTGGCCCGACGGCCGGCCGCTGCGGATCGAGGACGCGATGCGGGCGATCACGCTGCGCTGCATCCTCGAGGTGGTGCTCGGGATCGAGGGGCGCGACCGCGAGGCGCTCGGCGGCGAGATCGCGCGCATGCTCGGCTACACGCGCATGCCCTTCGCGCTCGTCTTCGCGCGCGTGAATCCCCACGGGCTGCTGCGCCGGATCCCCGGGCTGCCCTACTACCGAGAGCTGCGCCGCGTCGACGCCTCGCTCCACGACCACCTGCGGCGGCGGCGGGCCGAGCTCGGCTGCGCGCCCGCGCGCCACGACGTGCTCGACGACCTGCTGCGCGCCCGCGACGCCGCGGGCGCCACGCTGGGCGACGGCGAGATCCGCGACGCGCTGATGACGATGCTGGTCGCCGGCCACGACACGACGGCGGTCGCGCTCGCGTGGGTCTTCCTGCGCGTCCTCGAGCGCCCCGACGTGGTCGCGGCCATCCGCGACGAGGTCGCGCGCGTGACGGGCGGAGCGCCGGTCGCGGCCGACCACCTCGGCCGGCTCGAGTACGTCGACGCCGTGATCCGCGAGTCGCTGCGCCTCTGCACGGTCATCCCGTTCGTGACGCGGCTCACGAAGCGGCCGTTCACCGCCGACGGCCGCGACTACCCGCCGGGCATCCACCTCTGCCCGTGCATCCACCTCGTGCACCTCGACCCGGAGCTCTACCCCGAGCCGAAGCGCTTCCGGCCCGAGCGCTTCCTCGAACGGAAGTTCGGCGCGCACGAGTGGCTCCCCTTCGGCGGCAGCGACCGCCTCTGCACCGGGATGGCCTTCGCGCTGATGCAGATGAAGGTCGTGCTCGCGACCGTCGTCGCGAGCGTCGACCTCGCGCGGCCGGACGGCGCCGCCACCAGGCGCGTGCGGCGCGGCGTGCTCATCGCGCCGTCGGACGGGACGCGGG
Source organism: Planctomycetota bacterium (assembly GCA_036732755.1). Classification (GTDB taxonomy): domain Bacteria; phylum Planctomycetota; class B15-G4; order B15-G4; family SIAN01; genus DASRRB01. The sequence goes on along the minus strand of DAINBU010000025.1, from coordinate 142 downwards.
TGGTCGTCACGGCGCGGCCGCGGCTTGAAACTGGAGCGGACGTCGAGGGCGGGGGTGAAGAGGGCGCGGGGAGAAGGATGGGTGGTTGAACGCGCGACGGGCGCGGGCGGGTCGAGGGGCGGAGGAGAAAAAGGCTCGATGG
>DAINBU010000024.1:0-46562 GCA_036732755.1 Planctomycetota bacterium | reverse complement strand
ACGAAGCCCTGCTCCCCGCGGCCTCTTCACCCCCGCCCTCGACGTCCGCTCCAGTTTCAAGCCGCGGCGGCTCACTTCTCGTCGAGCAGCCGCTTCGCGTACTCGATCCCGCCCGCGAGGTCGGTGAAGCCGCCGTCGAGCTGCGCCTCGAAGCAGCGGTCGAGCAGCGTCTTGAAGCGCGGGCCGGGCGCGAGCCCGAGCTCGATCAAGTGGCGGCCGAGGACGAGCGGACGGGGCGCCGCGTCGGCGGCGGCGAGAGCCTCGGCACGTCCGATCAGCCAGGCGCCGGGCGGGAAGCCTTCGAACGGGCGCGGCGGCCGGCCCGCGTCGTCGTGCCGCGCGACGCGCACGAGCAGGCGCAGGTTCACCTGCGTGGCGAGGCGGCGGATCGCCGAATCGCCCGCCTTCGCCTTGAAGAGCTCCCACGGCTTCAAGTGGTGCAGCACGAGCGCGACCACCGTCTCGACGAGATCCGCCTCCTGCGTGAGCCGCGCGAGGAAGGCGCGCGCCGGCGTCTCGCCCGCCTCGCTGTGGCCGATCGAGCGGACGACGCCGTGCTCGTCGCGCGCGGTGGTCGCCGGCTTGCCGAGGTCGTGGCAGAGCAGCGCCAGCCCGACCGTCCAGTCGCTCGCGTCGCCGGCGCGCTCGCGCGCGTAATGATCGAGCACGTGGCCCGTGTGGACGAAGACGTCGCCCTCCGGATGCCACTCCGGGTTCTGCGGGCAGCCGTCGAGCGCGGCGAGCTCGGGGAAGAAGCGCAGCGCGCCGCTCTCCTTCAGGAAGCGCAGCCCGCGCGACGGCTCGACGCCCTGCAGCAGGAGCTTGCGCCACTCCTCCTCGAGACGTTCGCGCGGAAGCTCGGCCAGGTCGAGCGTGCGGCAGAGCGCGACCGTCTCGGGCGCGACCGCGAAGCGCAGCCGCGCGGCGAGCTGCATCACGCGCAGCACGCGCAGCGGGTCCTCCACGAAGCGCGGCGAGGCGTGGCGCAGCCGGCGCGCGTCGAGGTCGGCCCGCCCGCCGAGCGGGTCGGCGATCTCGTGCGTGAGCGGATCCTCGTAGATCGCGTTGACGGTGAGGTCGCGTCGCTCGGCGGCGCTGCGCAGGTCGAGGTGGGGGTCGGCCTCGACGTCGAAGCCCTTGTGGCCGCGTGCGACCTTCGTCTCCCGGCGCGGCAGCGCGACGTCGATCGGCAGCCCCTTCAGCTTCAGCACGCCGAACGAGCGGCCGACGTCGACGACCTCGTGCTCGCGCTCGAGCAGCGCGCGCAGGTCGGCCGGCGCGACGCCGTAGACTTCGAGGTCCCAGTCCTTGCGGGGGCCGCCGAGCAGGACGTCGCGCACGCAGCCGCCGACCAGCCACGCCCGGCCGCCGCGCACCGCGACGGCGCGCGCGATCGAGCGGACCGCCTCCTCGGCGGCGGGCGCGTGGCTCTCCGACATTGCGCGCGAAGTTAGCTGCTCTTGCGGGCGCGCGCCGCCGCTCAGCGGTCGTCCACGAGCGGCCGGCCGAGAGCTCGCGGCGCGGCGTCGGGCCGGCCGCCGACCAGGGCGAGCGCCGCGATGCAGAGCAGGTAGGGCAGCGCGCGCAGCACGAAGGTGAGCACGCCGGCGCCGCCCGGCGTGGCGGCGAGCGTGGAGGCGTGCAGCTCGAGCGCGAACAGGCCGCCGAGGAAGAGGCCGGCGAGCAGCGCGCCGAGCGGGTTCCACCGCGCGAAGAGCACCAGCGCGAGCGCGAGGAAGCCGCGGCCCGCGGTCATCCCCTCGACGAAGGTGCCGGTCAGCACGGTCGTGAGCGATGCGCCGGCCAGTCCGGCGAGCGCGCCCGCGAGCAGCAGCGCGTGCGTGCGCGCGCGCGCCGGCGAGCCGCCCGCCGCGCGCAGCGCCTCGGGTCCGTCGCCCGCCGCGCGGATCGCGAGGCCGGCGCGCGTGCCATGAAGGAACGCGAGCACGGCGGCGACGATCGCGAGCGTGCCGATCCAGGGGACGTGCGTCCACGCGCCGCCCAGCTCGCCGAAGGTCGTGACCCCCGCGCTGCGCTTGCAGCGCTCGAAGACGAGGCCGGGCGCGCCGGGGCAGGCGAGGTGGAGCGCCGCGGCGGGCACGGTCGCGTCGGCGCGCAGCCGCACGACGAAGAGCGCCTGCAGGAGCGCGACGAGCAGCGCGACGAGCACGGCGGCGAGCAGCGCGAGCGCGAGCGCCGCGCCGCCGCCGCCGGCCGCGACCATCCACGCGGCGAGCGCGCCGCCGAGCATCATCCCCTCGAGCGCGAGGTTCACCACGCCGCCGCGCTCGGCCACGACCTCCGAGAGCGTCGCGAGGACCAGCGGCAGCGCGAGGCGCGCCGCCTGCATCGCGAGCTCGTTCATGCGCCCCCCTCCGCGTCGACCGTCGCGGTACGGCGGCCGGCGAGGACCGCGAGGATCACGAGCCCCTGCAGCACGAGCCCGAAGCGGTCGATGCCGGGCAGGTTCTCCTGCAGCTGGAGCGCCGTCGTGCCGGCCGCGAGCGCCGCGAAGAGGAGCGCGGCCAGCGGCAGGCGCGTCGCCGCGAGCCGCGCCAGCAGCGCCGCCGCGATCGCGGCGTAGCCGACGCCCGACGCGAGCGAGCGGTCGACCGCGCCCGCGACGCCGGTCACCTCGACCGCTCCGGCGAGGCCCGCGAGCGCGCCGGCCAGCGCGAAGGCGAGGAAGCGCCAGCGTCGCAGCGGCAGCCCGAGCGCGAGGACGAGGCGCGGGCTCTCCGCGCCGGCGCGCAGCGCGAGCCCGAAGCGCGTCCGCGTCAGCAGCCAGCCCACCAGCAGCGTCGCGAGCAGCGCGAGCGGCAGTCCGAGATGGAGCGCGGCCGAGCGCGCGAGCTCGACCTGCGGCAGGCGCGCGGCGGGCGGCAGCTGCGGGCTCTGCGGGAACTGGTGCGACGGCTCCTGCAGCGGCCCGGTCACGAGCCAGCGCAGGAGCTCGAGCGCGACGCCGTTCAACATCAGGGTCGAGAGCACCTCGGGCACGCGCCGCCACAGCGCGAGCGCCGCCGGCAGCGCGGCCCACAGCGCGCCGCCGAGCGCGCCGGCCGCGAGCGCGGGCAGCCAGTGGCCGCTCGCGACGCCGGCCGCTCCCGCCGCGAGCGCGCCGGCGAGCAGCTGGCCTTCGGCGCCGATGTTCCAGAGCCCGGCCTGGAACGCGACCAAGATGCCGGCAGAGCAGAGCAGCAGAGGCACGAGCTTGCGCAGCGTCGCGCAGAGCGCCGGCGCGTCGCCGAACGCGCCGCGCACGAGGTACGTCAGCGCGTCGAGCGGCCCGAGCCCCTGCAGCGCGAGCAGGACGAGCGCGAGCGCGAGCGCCGCGATCGTCACGACGGCGCCGCGCGGGACGCGCCTCACGACGAGGCCGCCGCGCGCGCGAGCGCCTCCGCGGCGGCGGCGCGCGTGCGCTCCGTCGCGTGGAGCCGCCCGCGGTGGACGACGAGCAGGCGGTCGGCGAGTACCACCGCCTCGTCGAGGTCGGTAGTGGCGACGAGCACGGCCGCCTCACGCGCGACGCTGCGCAATCGGGCGTGGACGAAGGCGGTGGCGCGGGCGTCGAGGCCGCGCGTCGGGTTCTCGGCGAGTACGAGCGCCGGACCGATCGAGAGCTCGCGCGCGAGCACGACCTTCTGCTGGTTGCCGCCGGAGAGCCGCCGCGCGACCTGCCACGGGCCGTCGCTCTGCACCGCGAACTCCGCGAGGCGCGGCGTCGCGGCGGCGGCGAGCGCCGCGCGGCCGAACGTGGCGGCGGGCAGCAGCTCGCGGCGCAGCGCGAGGTTCTCCGCGAGCGGCAGGTCGAGCGCGAGACCGCTGCCGTGGCGGTCGCCGCTGACGAAGGCGACGCCGCGCGCGGGGCGGTCGACGCGGCCGGCGCGCGCCGGCCGCAGCCCGATCAGCGTCTCGAGCAGCTCGCCCTGCCCGTGGCCGTCGACGCCGAAGAGGGCGACGCACTCGCCCTTGCGGACCTCGAGGTCGACGGGACCGAAGCCCGGGCCGGCCAGCCCGGTCGCGGTCAGGACGGGCGGCCCGGCCGCCGCCTCGTGCGGCGCGGCGGGGGCGTCGTCCGGCGCGTCGCCGAACAGCGCCCGCGTGAGCCGCGCGGCGTCGATCTCGGCGCGCGGCGCCGCGAGCACGACGCGGCCGGCGCGCAGCACGGTGACGCGGTCGGCGACGGTGAGCACCTCGTCGAGCTTGTGCGAGATGAGGAGGACGGCGCGCCCCGAGCGGGCGAGCGCCCGCAGCCGCTCGAGCAGCGCGCCGACCTCGGACGGCGCGAGGACCGCGGTCGGCTCGTCGAGGATCAGCACGCGCGCGCCCGCCTCGAGCGCCTTCACGATCTCGACGCGCTGCTTCTCGCCGACGGAGAGGTCGGCGACGCGCCGCTCCGGGTCGAGCTCGAAGCCGTGGCGGGCGAGGCGCTCGCGCGCGCGCGCGGCGAGCGTGCGGCGGGCGAAGAAGCGCGGCGCGCCGGCGCGGTCGAGCAGCAGGTTTTCCGCGACCGTCAGCCCCTCGGCCAGCGCGAAGTGCTGCTGGACCAGCCCGATGCCGAGCGCGGCGGCGGCGGCGGGGTCGGGGATCGAGACGGCGCGGCCGTCGACGAGGAGCCGTCCCGCGTCGGGCGCCGTGAGCCCGAGCGCGCAGCGCACGAGCGTCGTCTTGCCGGCGCCGTTCTCGCCGAGCAGCGCGTGGATCTCGCCGGCGCGCAGCGCGAGGTCGACTTCGGCGAGCGCCGCGCGGCCGCCGAAGCGTTTGACGATCCGGTGGAATTCGAGCGCCGGCGGCGGGCTCATCGGCGCACGCCGCGCGCGGCGCTCACGGCTTGAGGTCGCCGCGCGCGATCGCGGCGCACGCCGTCTCGACCGCGGCGCGCGCCTCGGCCGGGACCTTGGCGCGCAGCGCCTCGTTGAAGACGACGCGCACCTCCTGCTCCTTCATCCCGAAGCTGCGCGCGCCGCCGCGGAAGCGCCCCTCCTTCACCTCGGCCGCGAGTTCGAGCAGGATCTTGGGAATGTCGCCGACCGCGCTCGCGACGATCACGTCGGGCGCCTTGGCCGCCTGGTCGCGGTTGCAGCCGAAGGCGAGCGCCTTCCTCTGGCGGCACGCCTCGAAGACGCCGGCGCCGGCCGCGTCGCAGTTCTGGAAGAAGACGTCGGCCCCGGCGGCGGCGTGCGCGAGCGCCTTCTCCTTGGCGAGCGCCACGTCCTCCCAGCTCCCGAGGTAGTCCTCGAGGATCTTCACGTCGGGCTGGACGGAGCGGGCTCCCGCAGCGAACGCACCGGCGGTGCGCTTCACCGGTTCGTACGCCTCGCCGTGCAGCGACGAGAGGACCTTCGACTTGGTGAGGTGCCCCGCGAGGACGCCGAGCGCGTAGCCCGCCTCGAAGGTGCGCGGCTCGACGATGGCGAGGTTCTCCGCGCTCTTCGTCCCGCCGGACGTCGCGAACTTCACCTCGGGCCACTGCGCGGCGACGCGCGCCGCCGGCTCGTTGAACTCGAAGCCGTGGCCGTAGACGAGGTCGAAGCGCTGCTGCGCGGCCTGGGTGAGCGCCTGCTCGATCTCGGAGGGGCTCCTGGCGCCGACCTTGCGCACGCGCGCGCCGAGCTCCTTCTCGATGCGCTGCAGCCCGTCGAAGGCAGACTGGTTCCACCCCTCGTCGTTCTCGGGGCCGGCGAGCAGCAGCGCGACGGAGAGCTTCTTGCCGTCCGGCTTCACGTCGGACGGGGACGGCGGACGGTCGCAGGCGGCAGCGAGGATGACGGCGGCGAGCAGCAGGAGTCGCATCCCGCCAGTGTGGGGCACGCCGCGCCGCGGTTCAAGGACGCTCGGCGTCGCGACTCGCCACGCGACGCCTCGGCGTCGCGGCACGCCACGCGACGCCTCGGCGTCGCGACCCTTAGTGCGCGAGCGCCGGCTCGCGCGCGGGCGCGAGCGTCGCGGGGATCGTGAGCAGCCCGCGGTCGATCAGGCGCGCGACGAGCGCGAGCGCCGCGTCGGCGTCGCGTCCCGTGATCGCGGCCGCGAGGTCGCCGACCGAGCGGCGGCCGTCGGCCGCCTCGAGCACCTTCACCTCCGCCGCATCGAGGGCGAAGTGGGTACCCGTCTTCTCGTGGAAGGCGACGCGGACCGGCCGGTCCATCGCCGCGTCGTCGGCGGCGAAGGGGTTGAAGCGGTAGTCGCGGAAGCGCAGCCCCTCGGCGAGCCGCGCCGCGTGCCGCGGCAGGTCCGCGAAATCCCGGGAAAGATGGCCGTAGCGCGTGAGCCCGGTGATGCGCTTCAGGAGCTCGGGGCGGTGCGCGGCGTAGAGCAGGTAGCCGCCGTGGTCGAGGAGCGGCAGGTCGCCGCGCGCGCGGAACGCGAGATCGAGCTCGGTGCGGTCGTAGTGGGGCGTCCCGTCGTTCATCTGGTAGTCGATCGAGCCGTCGTCCTTCTCGACGATCTTGATGCCGTAGCGCTCGGGGTTTGCGTAGACGAGCGTGTCGCGGCCGAGCATGAAGGTGCCGGCGTAGACCGACATCACGATGCGGTCCTCGCGCGTCGCGACGAAGTCGTAGGTCGCGAGGTCCTCGGCCGGCGTCGCGGTCGGGAAGCCGATGAACCACGACACGCCGGCGTGGATGCGGTTCTGCTTCATCAGCCCCAGGATCACGTCGACGCGCTCGATGTCGTTGCCCTTGTCGATCAGGTCGAGCACGCGCTGGCTGCCCGACTCGAAGCCGAACTGCAGGAAGCGGCAGCCGCCTTCGCCGAGCGTCTTCATCAGCTCGGGATTGGTGTAGGGCTTCTCGAACTTCGTCTCCGCGAACCACCAGATGCGGTCGTTGTTCTTCTTGATGTTGAGCGCGACGTGCTTCAGCGTCTTGGGCGGCGCGAGCGAGTCCCAGAACAGGAAGTGGTCGACGCCGCAGTCGACGTGGATCTTCTTCACGTCGTCGTAGATCTTGTCGGGCGCGCGCAGGCGGAAGTTGCGGCGGAAGCCGTCGCCGCAGAACGTGCACTTGCCGTAGTAGCAGCCGCGCGACGTCTGCAGATTCGCGATGCGGGCCGGGCTCAGGTAGTGGTCGAAGGTGATGCCGCGGAAGTCGGGCGAGGGGAACTCGTTCAGGTCGGGCACGTCGGGCGGCAGCGGCGACTTCCTCACCTGCTTCGCGCCCGGCTCGCCCTCGAACCAGTGAAGGTTGGGCACCGCGTCGAAGGACGTCCCGTTCGCGAGCGCGTTCGCGAGCCCGACCAGCGCGCGCTCGCCCTCGCCGGCGACGCCGAAGTCGATCCAGGGCGAGAGGTCGGCGTTCTCGAAGAGCCGGTAGGCGTAGTCGTTGATGGTCGGCCCGCCGACCACGATCTTCACGTGCGGCGCGCGCTGCTTGATCAGCTTCGCGAGCTTCAGCATCTCGAAGAACTGGAAGCTGAACGGCAGCGTGAAGCCGACCAGGTCGGGCTTCTCGGCGAGCAGCGAGTCGACGATCCCGTTCGAGTAGGCGTCGCTCACCGGGTCGCCGTACGGCTGCGCCAGCGCGTCGAGGCTCTGCTTCACGAAGAAGCGGTTCTCGGGATCGAAGACCGGGTTCGCCGAGTAGGCGACCTTGATCATCGTGGCGAGCGCGTCGAAGGCGCGGTTGAACTGGTCGGGATCGTAGAAGCGCTCGGGGTCCTTCATGATCGCGGCCGCCTCGGGCGCGAAGAGGATCGTCTCGCGCGGGGCGGCCACCAGCGGCGCGAGGAAGCGGTAGATGCCGCGCTCCTGCGCCGACAGCGCCGGCTTCGCCTCGAGTTCGGCGATGCGGCGCACGGCGAAGTCGAAGTAGCCGGCGAGGCGCTCGCGGTGGTTCAGCCACGCGAACGTCTCGGCGTTGACGTCGCGGATCACGCATTCGTGGCCGGCGTGCTTCAGGACGGCAGAGAGCTGGGCGAGGCTCGAGTAGGGGATGGTCGGGAGGCAGCGGTCGGGCGGGTAGGCGAGCAGGACCTTCATGGTGTTTTCGCCGGGTGACCGAGGCTGGATCGCCGATGCGCCGGACCGCTTTCCTTGTTCCCCGGGGCAGCGAGGGGCCGTGTTTATAGCCCGTTGTCCCTTCGGGGTGGGGCGCCGTCGCCCCTCCGTTTTCCCTCTATCGAGTGCGGTCCGGCGCAGGCGGAAGCGGCGCTTCGCGATCGGAGCCCTTTTCCCGGCCGCCGCCTCCGGCTACGGCCCGCCCTCGGCGGTGAGGAGGCGCTGAGCTTCGTCGCGCGCCGATTCGATCGCGGCGCGGTCGGCGTGGCCCGCCGGGATCACGGCGAGGAAGCGTCGGTAAAGGTCGAGGATTTCGCGCAGCCGGCGGACGCGCTCGACGCGGAGGTCGGGCGTCGACTCGGGCAGCCGCTGCAGCTGGCGCCGCCGTACGCCGGCGAGGTTGGCGAGCGCCTCGGGCTGCGTCGCGTCGAGCTCGAGGGTGCGCGCGAACGCGGCGGCCGCCTTCTCGAACTGCGCGTCGACCTCGGCCGGCGATCTGGCGAGCGCGGCGCGCCGCATCGCGACGAGGCCGAGGTTGTAGTGGTTCTTGCTGCGCCGGAAGTCGAGCGCGACCGCTTTCTGCAGCTCGTGCTCCGCCTCGTCGAGCGCCTCGGGCGTGCGCTGCAGGAGCAGCAGCGACGCGAGCTGCTCGTGGACGGCGACGCTGCCGGGCAGCCGCTTCGCGAGCGCGCGCCCGATCCGGACCGCCTCGTCGGGGCGGCCGCCCATGTGGGCCGAGTTGATCGCCTCGAGCAGCGCGATCTCCTCGAGGTGCTCCTCGACCTCGTCGAGATGCGCGGCGTCGGGCCGCCCGACCAGGTCGAGCTGGTGCGCCTCGACGTAGCCGAACGCGGCGAGCGCGGCGCGCCCCGCCTCGTCGAGCTCGATCCCGCGCGGAGCGAGCGCCGCCGCCGGCTGCGCCGCCAGGGCGTCGAGCCGCCGCTCGAGCGCGCGCGCGCGCGGCTCGTCCGCGCTCCAGAGGTTGGTCCGCTCCGTCGGGTCGGCGGCGCGGTCGAAGAGGCGGCGCACGCGGGCGCGCTGGAACTTGAGCGGCCCCGCGACGCACGCCTCGAGCGGCGCCCAGCCGAAGTTGGCATAGCCGTACCAGCTCTCGAGCGCGATCGTCCGCTCCGGCGCGACCTCGCCGGTGCCGCGCACGAGGTCGGCAACGCTCGCGCCGTCGAAGCGCAGCGACCCCGCGTCGACGCCGAGCAGGTCGAGCAGCGTCGGCATGACGTCGACCAGCGAGACCTGCGCGGCCACGCGATGCGGCGGCGCGCCCGGATGTCGGATCAGGAGCGGGATGCGGACGGTCGGGTCGTAGAGGAAGTAGCCGTGCGTCTCCTCGCGCCCGTCCCCGAGGCTCTCGCCGTGGTCGGAAGCGACGATGATCGTGAGCTGCGCGAACTCTTTCCGCGCGCGCAGCGCGTCGAGCAGCCGTCCGACCTGGCGGTCGACGAACGCGATCTCCTCGCCGTAGCGGCGGCGCGTCTCCGCGTGCTCCGCCGCTGCGTCACCCGGCGCCACCGCCGGTGGCTTGCTGCCCGGCGCCGCGTACGGGAAGTGCGCGTCGAACAGGTGGAGCCAGTAGAGGAACGGTCCCTCCATCGTGCGCAGGTCCTCGAGCGCGCGGTCGACCATCCGGTCGGCGGGCAGCTCGGCCATGTAGAGGTCGGCGCGCCCCGGCTCGCGCGGCGGCTCGTGCCACACGGTGAAGCCCTGGGCGAGCCCGAAGCAGGCGTCGAGCACGAACGACGCGACCGAGGCGCCGGTCTTGTACCCGGCGGCCGCGAGCGTGCGCGCCAGCGTGTCGGCGCCATCGGGGAGCGCCGCGATGCCGTTGTCGCGCAGGTGGTGGGAGAGGGGATAGAGCCCGGTCATCAGCGAGGCGTGCGCCGGCAGCGTGAGCGGCGCGACCGTGTAGGCGTCCTCGAAGATCGCGCTCTCTCGGGCGAGCGCGTCGAGGTTCGGCGTGAGCGAAGGCACGTGGCCGAGGAAGCCCATGAAGTCGCGCCGCGTCGTGTCGAGCGTGAGGATCAGGACGCTGCCGCCGGTGGGGCCGGTGGGGACGATCGCGGGGCGCGGCGCGGCCGCCTTCCCCGGCGGCGGCGGCGGCGGCGTGTCTTGCCTCGCGCAGCCCGGCAGGCCGAAGAGCACGAGGAGCGACAGCGGTGCCGCGACGCGGGCGCCGGTGGACGCGCGGGGCAGCATTGGGAAGATCCGCGCGCCTGCGTCCATCCGAGAGGGTGTCGTCCTGGAGCCCTGCATGCCGCGCTTCGTCATCGGGACCGTGGCGTTCGCCGCCTTCTTGTCGGCGTTCGCCGGCGCGCCGCCGCGCGAGGATATCGCCTACGTCACGCCCGCCCGGGCCGCGCTGGTCGGCATGGCCGGGAGCTCGGACGCGCCGCTGCTCGCCGAGGTGCTGTCGGGCTGCGCCGTGCGCGTCCTCGAGCGGCGCGAGGGGATGGTGCGCGTCGCGGTCGAGGGGTGGGTCGCGGAGGGGTCGCTCGCCAAGGACCCGCCGTTCCCGATGCCACAACTTCCCAGGAACGACCCGCCCGCTCCGCCGGCGCCTCCGTCGAACGAGCCGGTCGCCGACCTCGCGCTCGCGCACCACCTGCAGGTCGAGGCCGCGCTGAAGAAGAGCGGCGACGCCCTCGAGTACACGGTCACCATCGACCTGCGCACGAAGGAGGGGCGGCCGGTGGTCGTCGCCGGGTCGCAGCAGAAGGGACGGATCCGGATCTACACGCAGCGGCGCGTCATCGGGGAGCCGGTGAAGGGCGACATGCTGCTCGAGCGGGCGCTCGCGTTCGAGGACGGGACGGCGCTGCTGGTGATCCCGGTGAAGGATCTCTCGATCCCGTCCGGCACGCGTGCGCTATTCCTCTCGGCCCGCGCCGAACTCTCCGGAGCCCGGGTCGTGCACGGCGTCGCGGCCGACGTGGCCGTGACGGACCGTTGAAGCTCCGGAGGGCCGGTCCCGCAAGGAAGACGATTCCCGTGATTCGGCCCTGTCTGCGCGGTGGTCGTCGAGAGGGCGCGGGGTACATTCGCTGCGTGTGCGACCGTCCTGGTCGCGCGCGGCCCCCATCCCGGGCCCGGCCGTCAAGGCCGTCCGCACGCTCCCCGGAGACTGATCACCCGTGAAGCCCTATCTGGAAACCGGTCGGCCGCTCGACGCGGTGCGCAACGTGACGGTCCTCTTCTGCGGCCGTTGCGAGCGCGAGTTCCTGGCGAAGCTCAAGGAAGGCCAGGACAACCCGACGTACGAGTGCCCGAAGTGCAAGAGCGCGAACCGCTTCGCGATCGTCTGGCGCTGAGCAGCGCTCGCGCCCTCAGTGCGTCGGAGCCCCGCCCTTCGACGCCTCCTGCTTGTGCGCCCGCGCCTGGCGCGCGTCGTCCCAGAAGACGTAGATCGTGAAGAGGAGCGCAGGGACGAGGCACATCATCGTGATCTCGAACGGCGTGAACCTGGCCAGGAACGCGACGTTCTTCCCGTTCGCTGCCGCACCAAGAAGGACCGTCATCCTCGGGCTCCCGTTTTCGGCGCCGGATCGCGCCGCGCGAGCGGCATGAAATACTGGACGCGGCGCTCCCGGGCAACGATCGGAGAAAAAGGCGCGACCTCCGGCCCTGCACTCCCGGCCCGCCCTTTCATTTAATGGTGGGCCATGGCCTCCCTCTGCTTCCACGGCGCCGCCGGGACCGTGACCGGGTCGCGCTTCCTCCTCGAGGTCGCCGGCGCGCGCGTCCTCGTCGACTGCGGCCTCTTCCAGGGGGCGAAGGAGATTCGCTCGCGGAACTGGGAGGAGCCCGGGTTCGCCCCGTCGTCCGTCGACGCGGTCCTCCTCACCCACGCCCACATCGACCACTCGGGCTGGCTGCCGCGGCTGGTCCGGCTGGGGTTCCGCGGGCCGATCTGGTGCACGCCGGCGACGGTGGAGCTCGCCAGGATCCTGCTGCCCGACTCGGCCCACATCCAGGAGGAGGACGCCGAGTACGCCAACAAGAAGGGGTTCTCCCGCCATGCGCCGGCGCTGCCGCTCTACACCGTCCGTGACGCGGAGGCGGCGCTGGCCCGGCTGAAGGCGGTCCCCTACGACCGCTGGTTCGACGTCGCGCCGAAGGTGCGGGCGCGCTTGCGCCGTGCCGGCCACATCGTCGGGTCGGCGCTCGTCGACGTCGAGGCGGCCGACCGCTCTCCGCCGCTGCGCCTGCTCTTCTCGGGCGACGTCGGTCGCTACGACGCGCCGCTGGTGCCCGATCCGACGCCGCCGGGGAGCTGCGACGTCCTGGTGGTCGAGTCGACCTACGGCGACCGCCTCCACCCCGCGGAGGGGCCGCGCCGCAAGCTCGCCGACCTGCTCGCCGCGGCGCAGGCGCGGCGCGGCACGCTCCTGATCCCCGCGTTCGCGGTCGGGCGCGCGCAGCAGATGATCTTTCTCCTGCGCCAGCTGATGGAGGGCGGCGAGGCGCCGGAGATGGCGATCCACCTCGACAGCCCCATGGCGAGCGAAGCGACCGAGGTCTATCGCCGCTTCCCCGAGGAGCGCGGCCTCGAGGCGATCGCGCTCGAAAAGCCGGGCCGACCGATCTTCGGGCGCGGCGTCTACATCCACTCCTCGCGCGAGGAGTCGCTGCGGCTCAACGCGCTCGACGGCCCGCGCGTGATCCTGTCGAGCAGTGGGATGCTCGCCGGCGGCCGCGTGCTGCACCATCTGCGCCGCCTCCTGCCCGAGCCGCGCAACTTCGTCGTGCTCGCCGGCTTCCAGGCCGAGGGCACGCGCGGACGGCACCTGCTGAACGGCGCGAAGACGCTGCGCATGCACGGACAGGACGTTCCGGTCGCCGCGACGGTGACGGAGATTCCGGGACTCTCGGGCCACGCCGACGCCGGCGAGCTCCTGCGCTGGCTCACCGGCGCTCCGCCGTCGCGGCGCACCTTCGTCGTGTATGGCGAGCCGCTGTCCGCGCAGGCGCTGGCCGGCCGGCTCGAGTCCGAGCTGCGCTTCGCGTGCGTCGTGCCGGCGCACCGGCAGAGCTTCGAACTGTGAGGCGACCATGAGTCCGTCCCGAGGAGGATTGACGAGGCTCCGCGCGTGCGCCGTCGCGCTCGCGCTCGCGTCGGCCGTTCCCGGGCTGCGCGCGCAGGACGAGGCCGCCCCCGGCCGCGAAGCGGTCTCGATCCAGGCGCGCCCTGGCTACCTCGAAGCGGTGCAGCGCATCGCCGGCGGCGACGAGCGCGCGGGGATGCGCACGCTCGAGGGGATCGCGGCGAGCTTCGGGAACGACCCCGACCTCTTCGTCCTGCACTACAACCTCGCCTGCGCCCACGCGCGCCTGAAGGAGCTCGACCCCGCTTTCGCGGCGCTCGCGCGCGCCGTCGAGCTCGGCTACGCGATCGAGCCCGGCCAGGCCGCCAACCTCGAGCGCGATCCCGACCTCGCAGCGCTGCGCGCCGACGCGCGCTTCGCGCCGCTGCTCGCCGGGGTGAAGCGGCGCAACGCCGAGGTGGCGACCGAGCTGCCGAAACGGCTCGCCCCGTTCACGTGGGTGCCGCCGCCGCCGGACAGCGGCAAGCCCGCGCCCGTCCCGCTGCTGATCGTCCTCCATCCGTTCGGCGGCGAGCGCGAGTCCTTCGCGCGGAACTTCCTCGCCTTCTGCAAGCAGTCGGGCTTCGCGCTGCTCGCGCCGTCGGGCGACTGGATGATCGCGCCCGGCCGCTTCAGCTGGCTCCGCGGCGGCGGCGATTTCCGCGGCGTCTCCCGCGCGCAGGCGCGGCGCGTCTGGCTCGCGCTCGAGGAGCTGAAAAAGGGCGTCGCGATCGACCCGCGGCGCATCTACGTGGCCGGCCTCGGCGAGGGGGCGTCGCTCGGCTTCGCGCTCGCGGTCCGCAATCCGCAGTGGGTGCGCGGCGCCGTGCTCTTCGGCGGCGGCTACGCGCCCTCGGCGCTCGACGACTGGGAGGCGCTCGCGAAGAAGTACGGGCGGCGCATCGCGCTCGTGCACGGCAAGGACGACGCCCTCTTCCCGGCCGCGCTGCTGCCCGCCTTCGTCGAGAGCTCGAAGAGTTTGGGGCTATCCCTGGAGCTCACGCTCCTCGACGGCGGCCATGATCTGCCCGGTGCGCAGGCGCTCCATCCGCTGCTGGCGGAGCGGCTCGCGTGGATCGACGCCGCGCCCGCGGAGCCGCCTTCGACCGGCCGCGACGGTCGCTGAACCGAGACGATCTGGAGACGCGTCGCACCCGCGACCGAAGACGAGCCCATGATCTCCGCCCTGGCGCAGGCCCTCCGCTTCCCGTCGCTCGCGTTCGACCACAAGGACGTGCTCGGGGCGTTCGTGCGCCGCGAACTGAGGTCGCGCTACCAGGGCTCGCTGCTCGGCCGCCTCTGGCCGGTCCTCCAGCCGCTGCTGCAATTCGCCGTCTTCGGCTTCGTCTTCGCCGTGATCCTCGGAGTCGAGCTCGCGACGGAGCACTCGATCGTCCCCGCCGGGTGGGGCGTCGTCTTCTTCATGCTGAGCGGGATCATCCCCTGGATCACCTTCGCCGAGTCGACGCAGCGCGGCGTGCAGGTGGTGGTCGAGAACGCGAACCTGATCAAGAAGATCGCCTTCCCCTCCGAGCTGCTGCCGACGCAAGTGGTCATGGTGGCGACGGTGCAGCAGCTGATCGCGTTCGCGCTGCTGGTGCCGACCTACCTGATCGTCGTGCTCGCAGTCTCGGGCGCGCCGATGGAGGACCGCCTCTCGGTGGCGGGCCATCTCGCGTTCCTGCCGGTCCCGCTGCTGCTGCAGTTCGTCTTCGCGACCGGGCTCGCCATGCTCACCGGGTCGTTCAACGTCTTCGTGCGCGACGTCGGCAACGTGGTGCCGCTCGCGCTGGTGATCTGGCAGTTCCTCTCGCCGGTCTTCTACCGCTTCGACATGGTCGAGAGCCGCCTGGCGAGCTCCGCGCCGTGGGCTGTGGACGTGCTGCACGCCAACCCGCTCTACCACCTCCTCGCGCTGTGGCGCTACGCCTTCTGCTACGAGCGCGGCGTCCCCTTCCCGCAGGCGTCGCTGCTCACGTTCGGGATCACGGCGATCGTCGTCTTCGTGCTCGGGCTCGGCCTCTTCCGCCGCTGGAAGGGTCACTTCGCGGACGAAGTGTGAGCGCATGGCCGGCGCCGCCGACGACTTCGTGATCCGCGCGACGAAGCTCTGCAAGACCTACCGGCTCTACGACCGCCCGGTCGACCGGCTGAAGGAGTGGCTGACCGCCGGCCGGCGAAAGTTCCACCGCGAGGTGCGCGGCCTCGTCGACGTCGACTTCACGGTGCCGCGCGGCAAGGCGATCGGCATCGTCGGCAGCAACGGCGCCGGCAAGTCGACGCTGCTCAAGGTGCTGACCGGGACGACGCTGCCGACGTCGGGCAGCTTCGAGGTGCGCGGCAAGGTCGCGGGCCTGCTCGAGCTCGGGACCGGCTTCCACCCCGCCTTCAGCGGGCTGGAGAACATCTACCTGAACGGCATCGTGAACGGCTTCTCGCGCAAGGAGGTCGCCGCCAAGGAGCGCGAGATCGTCGAGTTCAGCGAGCTCGGCGACTTCATCCACCAGCCGATCCGCACCTACTCGTCGGGCATGGTGATGCGGCTCGCGTTCAGCGTCGCGACCGCGATCGACCCCGAGGTGCTGATCATCGACGAGATCCTGGCCGTCGGCGACCTGCACTTCCAGAAGCGCTGCATCGACCGGATCATGAACTTCCGCAGCTCCGGCAAGACGATCCTCTTCTGCAGCCACTCGATGTACCACGTCGAGGAGATCTGCGACAAGACGCTCTGGATCAAGGACGGCCGGGTCCAGATGGAGGGCGACTCGTCCGACGTCGTGCGCGCCTACACCAACTGGGAGCGCGGCCGGCGGACCAACTTCGGGACGATCGGCGTCGGCTTCGAGGAGTCGCACGGGGGCACGCACCTCGCGGCGGGGGCGGCCGAGCCGTCCGCCGCGGGCGCGCCGAGCCTGCCCGACCCGGCCGCGCTGCCGCGCTGCCTCCACCTGCGGCTGCGCGACCCCCACAGCAACGAGGTGGTCGACCGCGGCCACTTGCTGAAGGACCTCGTCGTCGAGCTCGACTACGAGCTGCCGCGCGACCTGCCCGCCGTCACGATCGGGCTGGCCGTCTACGGCGAGCACCAGCTCATGATCTGCAGCGCGGTCTCGCGCACGTCGGGCTTCGAGGCGCCGTGCGTCCGCGGCCGCTGGCGCGTGCAGATCACGCTGCCGCGCCTCCCGCTGCTGCACGGCGAGTACGGCCTCGTCGCCTACCTCGCCGACGAGCGCGGCCTGCACATCTACCACTCGCACTCGCTCGGCGGGAAGTTCGTGGTCGAGCAGGCGACGCGCGACGTCGGCCTCGTCTTCGTCGACCACCAGTTCTCGTCAGAGCCGCTGCCGTGGCCGACCGCCGCCGAGCGCGCCTCCGAGGCGGCCGAGGTCGCGCCGGCGCACGCGCACTCCGCGAAGGCGCGCGTGCGCGGCGTGCCGCCCGGCGCGGCCGGCGCGGCGCCCCGCGCCGGGTGACGACGCGATGGCCGACGTCAGCGCGATCGTCGTCAACTACAACAGCGGCGCCTGGCTGACGGCGCTGGTCGCCGGGCTGCGGCGCGAGAAGCTCACGCGCCGCGACGGCCGCCGCGGCGAGCTCGAGATCATCGTCGTCGAGAACGCCTCGCCGTCGGACCAGTCGCGCTGGCTCGAGCCGCTCGAGCGCGCCGGCGTGAAGGTGGTGCGCGCGCCCGCGAACCTCGGGTACGCCGGCGGCAACAACCTCGGCGTCCGCCACGCGACCGGCGACAAGATCCTCGTCTTGAACCCCGACGTGCTGATCGTGCCGGGCGCCGTCGGCGCGCTCGCGCGCCACCTCGACGACCATCCCCGCGCCGGGCAGGTCGGACCGCGCGGCTGGATCGACTCGCACCGCTTCCTCTACCTGCCGCGCATCGAGCTGCCGACGCTGGCCACGCAGCTCGCCGAGGCGTGGCGGCGCACCTCGAAGCGCCGCGCCGAGGCGTTCGCGCTGCGCCGCACCAAGAACGCGCTGCGCATCTGGAGCGCGACCCATCCGCAGGAGGAGCCGGTGCTCGCCGGCTACGCGTTCATGATGCCGGCCGACCTCGCGCGCCGGCTCGGGCCGTTCGACGACCGCTTCCCGCTCTACTACGAGGACGCCGACCTCTCCAGGCGGGTGCGGGAAGCCGGGCGCGACTGCGTCCTCGTGCCGGACGCCGAGATGGTCCACCTCTTCAACAAGAGCGCGGGCCAGTTCGCCGCCGAGGCGGCCGAAAAGCACGACCGCTCGCTCGACCTCTACCTGCGCAAGCACTACGGCGAGGCGGGCGGCTGGCTCGGCCGGCGCGTGTCCGCCTGGACGCGCGCCCACCCGACGCGGTCGGGGGCGCACGAGTTCGCGCGCTGCGAGGACCTGGGCGAGCTCGTCGAGCCGCCGCGCCTCGCGCCGGCGCGACCCGCGCCGCACTACCTCGTCGAGCTCACCATCGACCCGCTCTTCTCGCTCGCGGTCGGGCGCATCGACGCGCGCCCCGTCTTCGAGATCCCGCGCGGGACCTGGGAGCATCTCGACCCGACCGACTACTACGTCCGCTTCCTCTCGCTCCCGGAGCTCGCGCCGCTCGGCGCGTGGCGCTTCAAGAAGACGGCGCCGCTGCGCCCCGTCGCGAGCGACGCCGACTTCCTGGACCGTCTCGCCGATTCGCACCCGCCGGCGGAGCTCGTCGCGTGAGCGGCGCGCCCGAGCTCTCGATCGTGGTCCTCTCCTGGAACACGCTCGAGCTGACGCGCCGCTGCCTGCAGTCGGTGCTCGGGCGCGACCACGGCCTCGTGCTCGAGGTGATCGTCGTGGAGAACGCCTCGCACGACGGCAGCGCCGCGATGGTCGAACGCGAGTTCCCGGCCGCGCGCCTGCTGAAGAACGAGAAGAACGAGGGCTACGCGCGCGGCAACAACCAGGGGATCGCGCTGGCGCGGGCGCCGCTGGTGCTGCTGCTCAACAGCGACACCGAGGTGCGCGACCCGGCGGAAGGGCCGGGGACGTTGGCGACGCTCGTCGAGTTCCTGCGTCGCGAGCCGGAGTACGGCGGCGTCGCGCCGCGCCTCGTGAACGGCGACGGCAGCGTGCAGAAGAGCTGCATGCGCTTCCCCGGCCTCGCGGTCGGCTTCCTCTACGACTCGTGGTTCGAGCGGCGCTTCGGCCGCAGCCGCAGCGTGCGGCGCTACTTCATGGAGGACTTCGACCACCTCCACGACGCCGACGTCGAGCAGCCGCCCGGCGCCTGCCTGCTGCTGCGGCGCGACCTGCTGGCGAAGATCGGCGGCTTCGACGAGTCGCTCTTCCTCTTCTTCAACGACGTCGAGCTCTGCCGCGCCATCGCCGATGCGGGCTACCGGATCCGCTATCTCGCCGCCCCGGTCGTGCTGCACCATGTCGGCCGCTCGACCGCGCAGTTCAAGGACGTGGTCGCCGAGTGGGTGGTGAACCGCGTGCGCTACTACCGGAAGCGCCACGGCCTCCTCGGCGTCGCGACGGTGAAGCTCGCCTTCCTGATGCGCGCGGTCGAGGAGTCGTGGAAGTCGTGGCGGTCGATGTCGAAGTCCGATCGTGTCGTCGCGCTGCGCGACATCCGCCGGGTCGTCAAGCGGGTGGCGTGCGCATGAGCGACGACGAACGCTTCACCGTCCGTCCGTTTCGCGCCGGCGACGAGCCCGCGATCCTCGCGCTCTTCAACGACGTCTTCCGCGTCGGCAACCCCGACTTCGTGCCGCGCACGCTCGCGCAGTGGAACTGGGCCTTCGCGCGCAACCCCGAGGGCCACCACACCTTCGTCGCCGAGTCGGCGGGCCGCCTGGTCGGCACCTACACCGCGATCCCCGCGCGCTGGCGCTTCCCCGAAGGGGTCCACCTCGGCGCGCAGGCGGTCGACACGGTGGTCGCGCCCGAATTCCGCCGCTCGCTCCGCAAGAACGGCCTGTTCCTCACGCTCGCGGAGCGCTGGTTCGACCACTACGGCCGCAAGGAGCGCGACCGCATCGTCTACGGCTTCCCCAATCCGCAGGCGTTCCGGATCGGGACGACCAAGGTCGGCTACCTGCCGGTCCACTGCCCGGTGCCGGAGCTCGCGCTGCCGCTCCACGCGGCGCGCGGCTGGGAGCCCGAGGGGATCCACGTCGAGGAGATCGAGCGCTTCGGCGGCGAGGTGGACGCGCTCGACGCGGCGCTCGCGGCCGGCCGCGGCATCTCCGCGGTCCGCGACGCGCGCTACCTCAACTGGCGCTACGCCGACTGCCCGTCGACGCGCTACCGGCTGCTGCGCGCGGAGTCGGCGGGCGGCGCGCTGCGCGGCTTCCTCGTGCACGGACTCGGCTGGCACGGCTTCAGGAAGGAGATCGCGCCGGTCGTCGACTTCCTGGTCGCGCCGGGCGACATCGCGACGTGGAGGGCGCTGCTCGGGAACGCGGCGCGCGCGGCGGCGGCGGTCAGTGCAGGCGGCGCGGCGCCGCTCGACACGCTGCTCGCGTGGGCGCCGCCGCCGCATCGCCACTGGCGCGACCTCGCCGCCCTGGGCTTCCGTCCCGGGCCGTCGCGCTTCAACCTCTGCATCCGCATCTTCACCGACAGCTTCGACCTCGACTTCGCGCGCGCGCACTGGTACGTCGTGATGGGGGACAGCGACATCTACTGACGAGGGCCGGCCGTGGGCGCGACGTTCACCTCGAAGACGTTCAGCAACGTGCTGAGCACCGGGAACGTGCACGAGTACGCGATCGTGGACGATGGGGCCGGCGACTCGCTCGCGCTCGTGAGCGGCACCGCATTCTCTTTCACGATCACGATGGGCAGCCTGGGGCCTTCCGCGCTGGACGATGTCGTATTCGAGAGTGATGGGATCGGCGTGTGACGGAGGTCACTGAAATGAGCAATCAACCACGATTCGTGAGTTTCGCGATCTGCACCGGGCTTGCGTCGATGACGCTGTGCGTCGTCGCGGCGGGTCAGGAGCAGATTTGGAAGATCGCGGGCGACCCATCCCATGGTGTCGGCGGGCAGTTTGCCATTGTCGGCGACGTGACTGGCGATGGTATTGCCGACATCGCGTCTACCTACGGTGCTGACGTGATCGTCCGCTCGGGCACCGATGGATCCTCGGTGTATTCCGTGCAGGCACCGAACTTCGCCGATGGATTCGGAACCTCGATCGCAGGGTTGGGAGATGTCGACGGAGACGGAATTGGTGATTTTGCCGTCGCCGCGCCACTTGAGACGAACCTACTGACCAATCAAGGCGCCGTGTTCGCGTACTCAGGAGCGTCGGGTACTGCGATTTACACGGTCTATGGCTCGTTGTCCGGCGAGACTCTCGGTCGTCAGATCGCCGCTCTCGGCGACGTCGACGGAGACGGCGTGTGCGACCTCGTCGCGGGAACGGGTCTGAACCAGGCGATCGTGCTCTCCGGCGTCGACGGAAGCGCGATCTGGACGCTCAACGGCCCATTGACGGCGAGCGAATTCGGCTGGTCCGTCGGCGGCGGCGGTGACGTCGACGGCGATGGCGTTCCCGACGTCCTCGTCGGTGACCAGGGCTCGAGCGCCGGAGCGAGATTCGGAGGTGCCGCATCGGCCTTCTCCGGTGCGACGGGGACGCTGCTCTATGAGTTCAAGTCGTCGACGAAGAAGGCCCGTTTCGGCGCCGCGCTCAGCATCCCCGGCGACGTCGATCACGATGGCTTCGACGACATCTTGATCGGAGCACCGGCGGACGATCGCTCCGGCGGCTTTGGCTACGCCGTGATCTACTCCGGGAAGGATGGTTCATCGTTGATGTCGTTCGTGCCCGAAGATCCTCCGGGCCTCAACACTTCCCGCCTATGGGGGCTTGGATCCGCCGTGTGCGGTGCCGGCGACGTCAACGACGACGGTTACCTCGACGTCCTGCTCGGCGCGCCCTCATATGGAGACTTCGGCGGAAATGGCGGGGCGATCCTCTATTCCACTCGCGATGGAAGCGCGCTCTTCCACTTCCAGGACCTTGCATCCACGAGTCCGGGTCCCTGCTTCTTCGGGTCCGCTGTCGCCGCCGCAGGCGACCTCGACGGTGACGGTCGCACCGACTTCGTGTTCTCCTCCCCGCACGAAGAGGATTCGTCGTTCATCACGATCGGCTCCGTCAGCGCGTGGCGCGGCCACCCGCTGTACGTCGATGCGCGTCCGAATTTCGTCTACTCCGGATTCCAGGAGACCCTCTTCATCGGCCAGTACATTGCCGGCAATCCCTACGCCCTGTTCCTCACCGGCGCCAACGGCGTCCCCTTCTTCACCCTGATGGCATTCGGCACCCTCGACACGGCCGGTCGCGCGACCGTGAACGGCACGATTCCGAACAACTTCGGCCCGAACACGCTCGACTTCCAGGCCTTCACCTCCGACGCGAATGGCAGGCTCGTGCGAAGCGGCGTCGAGACGGTCTTCACGAAGTGAGCTCGAAGCCGAGATGCAGCCGCCGCGTTTCGCGCGGCGGACCGGATTCGTGACTCGCGTGCTGGAATCGACGCGCTTGATCTTTGCTGCCGCGCTCCTGCCGGTGCAGATCGGGACGCTCGACGTGAACAGGGAGATCGAGCTCTCCGCGACGTTGCCGTCGGGCCTCGCAGGAGTGACGCTGAAACTCCAGTCCTACGCTCCTCGGCGCGCCGGGCGACACGGCGTGATCGACAGCTCGCCCGAGACGATTTCGATCTACTGAGCGATTTCCGTGCTTCCAGAGGCGAAGCAGACCTCGATCCCGACGCGATCGGCGATCTCATGCGTGGCGCCCTGCGATCGGCGCACCAGCAACCAACTTGATGTTGCGGGGACTGTCCCGACCGATGCTTAACTATTGATGGTGCGAGACGAGCCGCCCGCCGCGAATGCCCCCGCCTTGACGGCCACCCCGGCCGCCGCGCGCGGCCGCACGCCGGCTCGCCGCGTCCTCCACCTCGTGCACAACTTCCCGCCCGAGTTCCGCGGCGGGACCGAGAGCTACCTCGCCCGGCTCGTCCCGCTGCAGCGCGCGCAGGGGCTCGAAGTCACGGTCGTCTGCGGCAGCGAGACGCGCCGCGTCGGCGAGGAGCTCCGCGAGGAGCTCGGCGGCGCACCGGTCTTCCGCGTGTTCCGCCGTCCCGACGAGCCGTTCGCGGTCGACTTCCGGCCGGCGCAGCCGCGCGCCGTCGTGGCGAAGCTGGTGCGCGAGCTCGCGCCCGACGTCCTCCACCTGCACCACTGGTTCAACCTCGGCGACGACCTGCTGGCGCAGCTCGCGCCGATCCCGGCGGTCGCGACGTTCCACGACAGCTACGCCGGCTGCGTGCGCTTCTTCTTCCTGCGGCCCGACGGCTTCTTCTGCGGCAGCGACCTGCCGGTGCCGCTCGAGCGCTGCGTCGAGTGCGTGCGGCCCGAGGACGGCCACGCCGCGCTCTACGAGCGGCTCGCCGCCCGCCGCGCCCGCTTCGCCGCGGAGGTGGCGCGCCTGCGCTTCGCCTTCGCGCCGTCGGCCGCGCACGCCGAGACGATCGTGCGCGCCGGGATCGTCCCTCGCGAGCTCATGCACGCGCTGCCGATCGGGCTGCCGGCCGAGGAGATCGCGCAGCTCGCGCGCGCGGGCGACCACCGGCCCGCGCCGGGCCGGCTGCGCCTGGTCTGCTTCGGCAACCTGAACCTCCTGAAGGGCCTCGACCTGGTCTTCGACGCGATGCGGCCGCTCGTCGGGCGCGGCGTCGAGCTCCATTTGTTCGGCGTGCCGCTGGCCGCCGAGGTCGACGATCTGAAGCGGCGCGCCTCCGGCCTGCCGGTCACGTGGCACGGCCACTACGAGCTCGACGAATTCGCGCGGCGCGCCGCCGACCTCGACCTCGCGGTGCTCCCGTCGCGCGCGCACGAGACCTACTCGATCGTGCTCGAGGAGGCGATCGCGTTGCGCCTGCCGGTGGTCGTTTCCGACCGCGGCGCGCCGCCGCGCCGCGTCGCCGGCTTCGGGAGGGTCGTGAAGGTCGAAGACGCGCGCGCGTTGCAGGCGACGCTGGCCGAGCTGCTCGACCACCCGGAGCGGCTCTCGGCGATGCGCGCCGCGCTCCCGCCGCCGCACCGGCTCGACGACCATGCGCGGGCGCTGCGCGGCTTCTACGACGCTGCGCTCGCTCCCGCCGGCGAGCCTTCGCCGTGAGCGCCCCCTTCCGCGCCGCCCGCGGCTTCCCGCCGCTGATCGATCCCGCGACGATCGCGCGCGGGCCGGTGCTCGTCTTCGCGCCGCACCCCGACGACGAGGTGATCGGCTGCGGCGGGGCGATCGCGTTCCACGCGCGCCGCGGCGACCCGGTCCACGTCCTGCAGCTCACCGGCGGCGAGCGCGGCGATCCGCGCGGCCACGAAGGCGACGCGCTGGTCGCCACGCGCCGCGCCGAGTCGCGTGCCGCGGCGAAGCTGCTCGGCGTGCGCGAGTCGGTCGAGCTGGGCTTCCCGGATGGAAAGCTCGCGCCCGACGCCGCGCTGCTCGCGCGGCTCGAGGCCGAGGTGCGGCGCGTCGCGCCCGCCGTCGCCTACGCCCCCTCGCCGCTCGAATGCCACCCCGACCACCTCGCCGCCGGCTTCGCGGCGGCGCAGGCGCTCGCGGCCGCGGCGCCGGCGACGCGGCTCCTGCTCTTCGAGGTGAACCACCCGACGCTCGCGAGCTTCCTGCTCGACGTGACCCCCTGGATCGACGTGAAGCGCGAGGCGCTGGCGCAGTTCAGGAGCCAGCTGCGCTACACCGACGTCGTCGGCAAGTGCCTCGCCGGCGGCTACGCGCGCACCGTCAACGTCGACCTGCCGGCGGTCCAGTACGCCGAGGCGTTCCTCGACGTCGCGCCCGCCCGCGTCGCGGAGCTCTTCGAAGACCTCGGGGCGCTCCTGCGGAAATACGGACTCCCGTGAACACGGACGCGCAAGACGCGCCGGTGACGGCCGTCATCTCGAGCTGGAACAAGAAGGCGCACGTCCTCGCCAACGTGCGCGCGCTGATGCAGCAGACGCGCCGCCCGCGCGAGATCGTCGTGGTCGACAACGCCTCGACCGACGGCACCGCGGCCGCGCTGCGCGCCGAGTTCCCGATCCCGGGCTCGCCGCTCGTCCTGATCGAGATGCCGCACGACCGCTTCGGCGCGTGCGAGACGTTCAACCTCGGCTTCCGCGCGGCGACGCAGGAGTTCGTGGCGATCCTGGACGACGACGTCGTCCTGCCGCCCAACTGGGTCGAGCGATTGCTCGCCCGCTTCGACCGCGAGCCGCCGACGACCGTGCTGGTCACCACGCAGGTGATCGAGCCGGCCATGCCCGACGAATACGTCGCGCGCGCCGACGTCTGCGCCGAGCGCTACCTCTCGACCTTCCGCGGCTGCGGCAGCCTCGTGCGGCGCGCCGCGCTGCTGCGCGCGGGGGGCTACGACGAGCGCTTCTTCATCTACGGCAACGAGCGCGACCTCTCGGCGCGGCTCCTCTCCGACGGCGGCCGGATCCTCTTCGCGCCCGAGGTCGTGACGTTCCACGCGACGCCGTTCGGGCTCAAGGCGGGGCGGCGCAGCCTCTACTACCACGTGCGGAACTTCTGGCTCTACGCGTTCAAGAACTGCGCGTGGAGCGACGTGCTGCGCGCGGCGCTCCATCTCGCGAGGAAGGCGCTGCTCGGCGCGCAGGCGGGGGGCGGCGACGCGTCGGAGGCGACCGGCACGATCGGGCTCGACCAGTCGCTGCGCGCGACGCCGGGCGGCTTCTGGATCGCGGTGAGGGCGACGTTGAACGCGCTGCTGAACCTGCCCTACTGCCTGAAGCGGAGGCGGGTCTGCCGAGCCCCTGACTTCCGGTTGCCCGTTGGCTGACGCTGACCGGAGAGTTTTTCCGGGCGCGTCGCGGGCGAAGTCGCGGCGATCGGCCGCGCGCGCACAGGAGTCCCCCTCGCTTGCCCGCGGACGGGCCGCGGACCGATGATGCGGGGCGTGCCAGAACTGACCGACGTCACCGCGACCGTGTGCAACTTCAACGGCCGCGCCTACCTGGGCGACTGCCTGAGCGCCCTCCTCGACCAGACCTCGCCGCCCGTGCGCGTCGTCGTCTACGACAACGACTCGAAGGACGGGAGCGTCGCGTTC
Organism: Planctomycetota bacterium; assembly: GCA_036732755.1. Taxonomy (GTDB): domain Bacteria; phylum Planctomycetota; class B15-G4; order B15-G4; family SIAN01; genus DASRRB01. Next base: position 21,339 of record DAINBU010000024.1, on the reverse strand, counting down.
GTCCGCGCCGAGTTCCCCGAGGTCGAGGTGGTCGCGATGGGGGCAACCAGGGGCCGGGCGCGCTGCGCAACCGCGGGCTGCGCGAGGCGGGCACGAAGTACGTGCTCCAGGTCGACTCCGACGTCATCCTCGAGCGCGACTGTCTCGAACGGCTGCACGAGGAGGCCGAGGCGACCGGCGCGGCGGCCACGATGCCGCGCACGCTCTTCGACCACGAGCGCGGCCGCATCCACTACGACGGCGGCTCGTTCCACTACGCCGGCGTCATGACGCTCCGCAACTTCTTCGCGCGTCTCGCGCCCGACGGAGGGAGCCCGGGGCCCGCCGACGATCCGCTCGACGTCGACGCCGTGATCGCGACGGCGCTCCTCCTGCGGCGCGACGCGGTGAGCGCCGCCGGGGGCTACGACCTCGACTACTTCATCCTCTTCGAGGACCACGACCTCTCCTATCGCCTGAGAGCGCGGGGTGAACGGCTGCGGCTGCTCCCGCACGCGCTCGCCTTCCACCGGCAGGGGACGCCGGGCATCTCCTATCGCGAGGGGCCCGAGTACCCGGCGCGGCGCGCCTTCCTGCACAGCCGCAACCGCTGGCGCCTCCTGCTGCGCAACCACTCGACGCGCGCGCTGCTGCTCGGCCTGCCGGGGATCCTCGCCTACGACGCGGTCTGGTTCTGCTTCGCGCTCACGCAGGGGCTGGTGAAGCCGTGGGTCGACGGCAAGCGCGACGTCTTCAGGCAGTGGGGCGCGCTCCGGGCGCAGCGCCGCACGATCCAGCGCGCGCGCCGCGTCGGCGACCGCGTGCTGCTGCAGGCGCTCCCGCTGACGCACGCGCCGATGGTGCGGCGCGGCTTCGTGGCCCGCCTCGCGGAGCGCGCGCTCGACCTCGGGCTGCGCGGCTGGTGGCGGCTGGTGCGGCGGTGGGTCCGATGAGCGCGGGCGCGGACGACGGGGCGAGCGGCGTGGTCGTCAATTTCAACGGCGGCGCCTCGCTCCTGCGCTGCGTCGAGGCGCTGCGCCGCTCCGACTTCGGCGCGCGCCCGCTCCTCGTGGTCGACAACGCGTCGCACGACGGCTCGCCGCGCGCGCTGCGCGAGCGCTTCCCCGACGTCGAGCTGCTCGAGCTGCCGCAGAACGTCGGCTTCGCGGCGGCGGTGAACCGCGCGCTCGAGCGGCTGCTCGCGCGCCCCGGCGGGCCGGTCCTCGTGCTCAACCCCGACACCGAGGTCGCGCCCGACTTCCTCGCGCCGCTCTTGCGCGCCCTGGCCGACGGCGCCGCCGTGGCGGGCCCGAAGCTCCTCCTGCCGGGTGCGCCGCGCCGCATCTGGTCGGCCGGCGGCGCCGTCACCTTCGGTCGCAACCTCTGCGTGCTGCGCGGTCATCGCGAGGCCGACCGCGGCCAGCACGACCGCGCCGAGGACGTCACCTTCCTGCCCGGCACCGCGTGGCTCGTCGCGCGCCGCGTCTTCGAGGAGGTGGGCCGCCTCGACGACGGCTTCTTCTGCTACGTCGAGGACGTCGACTTCTGCGTGCGCGCGCACGCGCGCGGCGCGCGGCTGCGCTACGAGCCGAGCTCGATCGTCGTGCACGAGGGGTCGGCGGCGAGCGGCGGCGGCTACTCGGCGCTGCGCAAGTACCTGAGCGCGGTGGGCGCGTGGCGGCTGCTGCGCAAGCACGGCACGCCCGGCCGCTGGCTCCGGTTCCTCGTCGCCGACGTCGCGACGATCCCGTTGGCGGTGCTTTACGGCTGGTTGCGCGGCCGGCCCGGCGCCGCGCTCTGGAAGGCGCGCGGCCTCCTCGACGGCTGGCGCGGCCGCCCCTTCGACGCGGCGCGCCGCGCGCAGCTCCTGCCGCGGCCCCCCGACGGCACGTCCGGCGCGCCCGGCGCGGAGGTCGCCGCGTGAGGATCCTCCACGCGCTCCACTTCTTCCTGCCCAAGCACTCGGGCGGCACGGAGGTCTACACGCTGCGCGTCGCGCGGGCGCAGGCGCGCGCCGGCCACGACGTCACGCTCTTCTTCAGCGAGAAGATCCACTCGCGCGCCGACTACGAGCTGCTGCGCCGCACGACGGAGGGGCTCGACTGCCGCGTGGTCGTGAACAACCTCCTCGAGCCCGACTTCCGCGCGACCTTCGCCAACCCGCGCATCGAGGAGCGCTTCGACGAGGTGGTGCGCGAGTGCCGGCCGCAGGTGGTCCACTTCCAGCACCTGATGCTGCTCTCGATGGGGCTGGTCGGCCGCGCCAAGGCGGCGGGGGCGAGCGCCGTCCTCACGCTGCAGGACTTCTGGCTCTGGTGCGCGCGCATGGGCCAGCTGCTGCAGCCCGATGGCTCGATCTGCCCGGGCCCGACGCCGGAGCGCTGCTCGCAGTGCCTCGCCACCTTCCCCTTCACGCAGAAGCAGGGCGCCGAGCACGCCTTCCGGACGCTCGGGATGCTGCGGCGCGCGTTCGGCGTCGACCTCTCGCCGCTGGTCGAGCGCGTGCGCGGCTGGCAGCCGCTGCTGGCGCGCCGCGGCGCCGGGGCGGAGAACGGGCGCCCGATCCCGCAGAGCCAGCTGCGCGCGCGCGCCGAGGCGGCGGCGCGCGTGGTCGAAGCGGTCGACCACGTGATCGCGCCGTCGCGCATGCTGCTCGACCGGGCGCTCGATTGGGGCGTGCCGGCCGGCAAGATCTCGCTCCTGCGCTACGGCGTCGACCTCGCGCCGCGCGCCGCCGCGCGCCGCTACGCGCCGCACGGCAAGGTGCGCTTCGCCTACCTCGGGACGCCCGCGCCGCACAAGGGAGTGCACGTGCTGATCGACGCCTTCCGCGCCGCGGAGCTCGAGCGCGCGCGCCCGCACGGCGCCGAGCTCGTGATCTTCGGCGGCAGCCGGACCAACCCGGCCTACTTCGCCGACCTGAAGCGGCGCGCGCGCGGCCTGCCGGTCCGCTTCGCCGGCGCGATCGACAACGCGCAGGTGCCGGACGCCCTCGAGCAGGTCGACGCGCTGGTCGTCCCGTCGCTGTGGCTCGAGAACTGGCCGGTCTCCGTGCAGGAGGCGCGGCTCGCCCGCGTGCCGGTGGTCGCGAGCCGGCTCGGCGGGCTGGCGGAGGCGGTGCGCGACGGGGTCGACGGGCTGCTGTTCGAGCCGGGCGACGTCTACGCGCTGGCCGCCGCGCTGCGCCGCCTCGTCGACGAGCCGCGCCGGCTCGGCGAGCTCGCCGCCGCGGCCGAGATGCCGCCCCCCATGGGCGAGCACGTCGCCGCGCTCGACGCGATCTACGCGCGCGCCGGCGCCGCGGCGGGCGGGCCGCCGTGAAGATCCTGGTCGTCAGCCACGCCTACCCGCCCGACGGGGTGGGGGGGACCGAGCGCTACGCCGAGGCGGTGGCGCGCGGCCTCGCCGCGCAGGGTCACGAGGTGCGCGTCTTCACCGGCAGCCTCGAGTGGCGCGAGCGCTTCACCGTCGAGCGGCGCGTCCAGGACGGTGTCCCCGTCACCTGCGTCCACCGCGACGACCTCTACTTCGACTCGTGGGACAAGATCGGCCATCCGCGCGTCGCGCTCGTCTTCGAGGACGAGCTCGACGCGTGGCGGCCCGACGTGGTCCACCTGCAGCACTGGATCCGGCTCACGGACGACCTGGTGCGGCGGGCGGCGGCGCGGTCGATCCCGACGGTCGTCCACCTGCACGACCTCTACACGAACTGCCCGCGCGTCTTCCGGCTGCGGCCGGCGCGCGCGCCCGGCGCGGCCGAGGGCGACGTCGAGTTCTGCCGCGAGCCGTTCGGCGTCGACGCCTGCCGGCCGTGCGTGCCGCGCTGGCGGTTCCAGGGCGACCGCGAGGTCGGCCTCTCGATCGACCACTACGGGCGCGCGGTCGCGGCCGAGCTCGCGGCGGCGACCACGCTCGTCGCGCTCTCGAAGGCACACCTCGCCGATCTCACGCTGCACGGCGCGCTGGGCGGGCGCGCCGTCGAGCTCGTGAACCATCCGTGGCTGCCCGGCGCCGTCGACGCGCCGGTGCCTGCGGCGAAGAGCCCGGCCGGCCGGCTGCGCCTCCTCTATTTCTCGCGCCTCGCGCCGCTCAAAGGGGCGCACGTGCTGCTCGAGGCGCTGCGCCGGCTCGCGGCGGCCGACAAGAGCGGCGCGAAGGGCGGCTTCGCGTGCGACCTGTGGGGGGCGTTCGCGACGCCCGAGTACGAAGCGCGGCTGCGCGCGCTCGCCGAGGGTCTCGACGCGACCTTCCACGGCGCCTTCGCCCACAACGATCCGTGCCGCACGCCGGCCGACGTCGCCGTGTTCCCGACGCTCGCGCACGAGACCTGGTCGTTCTGGCTCGACGAGGCGGCGCACACCGGCCTGCCCATCGTCGCGTCGGACGCGGGCGCCATCGCCGAGCGCGCCACCGGGCGCGTGCGGCTGGTCCCGGCCGGCGACGCGGCGGCGCTGGCGGCCGCGCTCGCGGCGCTGCGCGCCGACCCGGCGCGGCGCGCGGCGCTCGCCGCGGCGCCGGCGCCGGCGCGGATCGACCTCGTCGACCACCTCGCGCGGATCGTCGCGCTGCTCGAGGACGCCGTGAAGCGGGGCGCGCCGCGCGGCGCGCCTGCGATGGCGCGGCCGGGGGAGGACTGGCTGCTCTCGTGGGAACGGCGCGAGCTCGCGTTCCGGGAGCTCCTGCGCCTCGAGCGCTGGGAGGAGGCGAAGCAGCAGTACGAGGCGCGCATCCGCGAGCTCGAGGCCCTCGCGGAGAAGCTCCGCGGGCACGGCCGCGGCGCGCCGTAAGATCTTTCGACTCGAGCGATGAAGATCCTCCTCGTCACGGCTGGATTCGTCCCGGACGGGCTCGGCGGCGTCGAGCTCTCGCTGCAGCGCTTCGCGAAGTGGGCCGCGCGCGAAGGCCACGAGATCCTCGTCTACCGCCGCTACGACCGGCCCGGCGCGGAGGACTTCTCCTTCCACGAGGAGGTGGTCGAGGGGACGCGCGTCGTCGGCGTGAACTACCGCTTCGGCGACGCGAAGACCTTCCAGCACCTGGTCGAGAACGCCGCCCACAAGCGCGCCTTCGCCGAGGTGCTCGCCGGCTTCAAGCCCGACGTGGTCCACCTCCACCACGCGACCTGCCTCACCACCGAGATCGTCGACGCGGCGCAGGAGGCGGGCGTGCCGGTCGCCGTCTCGCTGCACGACTACTGGCTCGGCTGCCCGCGCGGCCAGCGCATGCGCGCCGACCTCTCCTACTGCCCGAGCATCGAGGTCGAGCGCTGCACCCGCTGCTACCGCGAGACCTGGCCGTTCTGGTTCCCCAAGGAGCCCGACCGCGCCTTCGACACGCGCGTCTTCGGCGATTATCAGGGGCGGATCCGCGAGACCCTCGACCGCGCCGACGCGCTGATCGCTCCGTCGAAGTTCACGCAGCGCGTCTTCGCGCGCGACGGCGTCGACGAGCGGCGCATCGAGATCGTCGAGTACGGGCTCGACGTCGAGCTCTACCAGGGGCCGCGCCGGCCGGAGCGCACCTCGTCGGCGCGCTTCCGCATCGGCTACCTCGGCACGCTGCTGCCGAGCAAGGGCGCGCACCTCCTGATCGACGCCTTCAAGCGCATCGGCGGGTCGGACCGCAGCCTCGAGCTGCACGGGCCGGTGCTCCCCTTCCACCAGGACACGACCTACGGCGAGCGGCTGAAGCGGCAGATCGCCGGGTGGGAGGCGCAGATCACGCTGCACGGCGCCTACGCGCCGGAGCGGACGCCCGCGCTGCTCGCCGGCCTCGACTGCCTGGTCGTCCCCTCGATCTGGTACGAGACCTACTGCATGGTGATCCGCGAGGGGTTCCTGGCCGGCGTGCCGGTCGTCGCGAGCAACTTCGGCGCGATGGCCGAGGCGATCGAGGACGAACGCACCGGGCTCCTCTTCGACGTGGGCGACGCGGTCGACCTCGCGCGCAAGCTCGCGCTCCTCGCCCGCGACGGCGAGCTGCGGCAGCGGCTCGTGCAGAGCCGCAAGCGCGTGGTCACGACCGCGGAGAACGGAGCGCAGACCGTGGCGATCTACGAGAGGCTGCTCGGTGCCCGACGCCGCTGACCCCGCGGCCCGCCGGCCGCTCAAGCTCTCGGTCGTGATGCCCTGCTACAACGAGCGGGCGACCATCGAGCAGATCGTCGCGCTCGTGCACGCGACGCCCTACGACAAGGAGATCGTCGTCGTCGACGACGGCTCGAACGACGGCACGCGCGAGGTCCTGAAACAGCTCGAGCCGAAGTACGGGCTCAAGCTGATCTTCCACGAGACGAACCAGGGCAAGGGGGGCGCGCTCAAGACCGCCTTCGCGGCGGCGACCGGCGACGTCGTCCTGATCCAGGACGCCGACCTCGAGTACGACCCGGCCGACTACCCCGCGCTGATCAAGCCGATCGAGGAGGGCAAGGCGGACGTGGTGTTCGGCTCGCGCTTCCTCGGCGGCGGCACGCACCGCTGCCACCTCTTCTGGCACTACGTGGGGAACAAGTTCCTCACCTTCGTCTCGAACGTCTTCACCAACCTGAACCTGACCGACATGGAGACCTGCTACAAGGTCTTCCGCGCCGACGTGGCGAAGCGCATCACCATCGAGTCGCGCCGCTTCGGGGTCGAGCCCGAGCTCACGGCGAAGGTCGCGCGCATGAAGTGCCGCGTCTACGAGGTGCCGGTCAGCTACTACGGGCGCGACTACGCCCACGGCAAGAAGATCGGCCCGCTCGACGCCGTCGAGGCGCTCTGGGTCATCCTCAAGTTCAACCTGCTGCGCTGAGCGCGCCGGCGCGCCCGGCTGCGCATTTCCTTCGCGGGTCGACTTTGCCCGCGCGCGCCCGCTCCCGAGCCTGCACCCGCGTCCGCCGCCGCGTCGAAGTTTGCGGTCAGGATGGACGACGAACGCGACGACTCCGCCGACTCCGCGCTGCCGATCGAGAGGCGCCTCCGCGTCCTCCCGCGCTTCTTGGTCGGGCTCGCGCTCGGGCTGGCGATGGCGCAGCAGGGCTACCTCTCGTCCTACCGGATCGCCGGCAACAGCATGACGCCCGCGTTCCTCGATGGCGACCGCGTGGTCGTCGCGAAGTCGGCCGGCTTCCTCGGCGAGCCGCACTGCGGCGAGGCGATCATCGCGGAGGTCGAGGGCGAGATCGTGATCAAGCGCGTCGCGGGCACGCCGGGCGACGTGGTCGAGCTGCAGCACGGGCAGCTGCGCCGCAACGGGCAGCGCGTCCTCGACCCGATCCCCGACTGCTACCGCGACGCGAGCGACTTCGGGCCGCGCCGCCTCGGCGGCGACGAGTACTTCCTGCTCGGCGACCACCGGCGCGTCTCGATCGACTCCCGCGAGTTCGGGCCGGTCGCGCGCGACCACATCGTCGGCCGCGTCATGCTGCGGGTGCCGGCGCGGACGGCGCCGCCGTCGGCCGGCGCCGCCGCGCGACGCCGAACGCCGTGAGCGCGGCCCAGAGCGCGAGCGCCGCCGCGCTCACCGTGAGTCCATTCGAGACCGCGGCGGGACGGTAGTCGAAGACGACCTCCCGCGTCCCGGCCGGCACGAGCGCGCCGCGGAAGGCGACGTCGGCGGGGAGCACCGCGAGCGGGCGGCCGTCGCCGCTCGCCGTCCAGCCCGGGTCGAACCCCTCCGCGAGGCGCAGGAAGCCGCCGTCGCCGCCCTCGTCGAGCCGGACCGCGACGCGCGTCGGCGTGCGCTCGATCGAGGCGACGCGCGACGGCGTGCCGCGCAGCGTGAGCTTCGGCACTTCGACCGAAGCGCCGCCGGCGAGCGCCAGCGACTGTGACGCGCGCACGAAGCGGGCGTCGTCGGCCGGCGCCTCCCCTTCGAGGACGACGCGGCGCGCGACGAGGCCGGGCGTGCCCGCTTGGTCCTGCAGGGCCGCCGCCTGCAGGCGCGCCCGCTCGTCGCTCGTGGCGGCCGGCTTCAGCGGAGCGTCGTCGGCCGGGACGGTGATCGCGTCGTCGGGCGGGGCGGCCGGCAGGAAGAGCGCCTCGGGGACGAGCGTCGCGAACGGCAGCGCCTCGCGGTTCTCGTAGACGCGCGCCTCGCCGCGCTCGGAGTGGAGCGCGAAGCCGCCGTCGCCGAGCCCGGCCGCCGCGAGGTCGGCGAGCAGGTCGCGGCGCGTCAGGACCCAGCGCACGCTCGCCAGGTCGAGCAGCGGCGAGACGAGGGCGCCGCGACTGCGCAGCGGCAGCACCGCGACCGTCGCGACCGACGTCGCCGACTCCTGCTCCGGCTCGAGCGCGCGACGGAAGCGCGCCAGCCGGGTCGGCACCATGACGATGTAGCCCATGAAGTCGTCGATCCCGAAGCGCGCGCCGAGGTTCGGCGGCACCACGAGCTGCTCGATCGTGTCGGAGCCGAGGCGGTAGGCCGGCTCGTAGCGGTCGACCCGGCCGCCGCAGCGCTCGGCCGCCAGCGGCGCGAGGAGCGGGTCGTCGGCGAGGAAGCCGTCCGCCGCGACGAACGGGTTGGTCTTGAAGTGGTAGTGCGCGAGGTCGCCCGCGCAGGCGAGCGCGAGGACGCCGGCGGCGAGGCGCGGCGCGCCGCGGTGGAGGAGGCGGTCGGCGATCCGCAGCGCGAGGGCGGCGACGACGAACGCGCCCGCCGCGAACGCGAGCCTCCCGACCACGAAGGCGTGGACCGCCTGCGCCTGCTCGGGCGAGAGCGCGATCGCGCCCTGGAACTGCGCGATGACCGCGGCGCCGTAGCGCGCGACCTGCAGCTCGTGGAGGCGGTGGTCGAGGCCGTCGGGGCCGAGCTGCCGGACCCACGCGGCGCCCGCCGCGAGCAGGGCGGCGAGCAGGAGCGCGAGCGCGAGCGCGACCTTCCGCGCCCGCTTCTCCGCCGGATCGAGCAGCCGCCGCGCGCCGAGCGCCGCGAGCAGCGCGACCAGCAGCGCCGTGGTCGGGACGATGCGGCGCACCTCGCCCACGTCCATGCGCGGCACGAGGGCGACCAGCTTCACGAGCGGCGCGAAGCCGAGCGCATAGGCCCAGCAGGCGAGGAGCGCGAGCGCGAGCCCGATCCGCAGCCGCTCGAGCGCCGGCTCCCTCTGCCCGGCGACCAGCCCGAGGAGCGCGAGCACGAGGCCGAGCGCGCCGGCCCAGCACGACGTCTCGGTCGGGTTGGGCTGCGCGACGACTCCGGCCGGCTGCACGCTCCCGTCGGGCGCCGCCTCGGTCCGGCAGTAGATCGCGTTCCAGAGCGGGTTGCTGAAGAAGGAGAGCGACCACGGCTCGCGCGCGTCCTGGAACGCGTCGGGAACGACGTAGCCGGCCAGCATCCACGGCGAGCCGGCGTCCGCGATCTGCTGCTCCGCCGAATGGGTGCGCGGCAGCGCGCGCCGCGCCGCCTCGTCGAACGGCAGCACCTGCGCCGCGCAGAGCGCCGCGCCGAGCGCGAAGGCGCCGCCGAGCGCGAGCAGGGGCCCCGCGGCCCGCGCGCGCCGCGCGGCGATCAGCCGCCACGCGCCGAACAGCCCTGCGCCGGCGATCCCGTAGAGCGCCGTCTGCGGGAAGCCGGTGAGGATCGCGAGCGCGATCGGGGGCGCGACGAGCGACCACCGCAGCCATGTCGGTCGCTCGGTGAACGCGTGCACCGCGACCAGCAGCCACGGAACCCACGCGACGGGATAGAAGGTCATGTAGTAGTGGAAGCGGACCACCAGCGCGCCGCCGGCCGCGAAGAGGACGCCGGCGAGCAGCGCACCGCCCGCCTCCGCGCCGAGCCGCCGCGCCAGGAAGCAAGCGCCGAGCGCCGCCAGGAACACGTGCAGCGCCGCGCCGACCGCGTAGCTGCGCTCGAGCGGCAGGAGCCGCCAGAGCAGGAGGTTCGGCGGATAGAGCGTCCCGTAGAGCGCCTGGCCGAGCAGCGGCGCGCCGCACACGACCGACGGATTCCAGGTCGGCAGGACGCCGCGCTCCCACTCGCGCACGAGCAGCGACGTGTCGGGGTCGAAGAGCCAGAGCTTGTCGGTGAGCGAGAGGTTCTCCGCTCTACGGTCGTCGGCGAGGCGGGTCGGCGCGACCTGCGTGCGCCACGGCAGCAGCCGCTCGGTGTGGGCCGGGAAGAAGAGGCGGCCACCGAAGAGCGCCGGCGCGAAGAGGGCGAGCGCGAGCGCGCCGAAGGCGAGGCAGGCGGTGAGACGCGCGCGGGGCATTCGCCGGAAGGATCGCCCCGCGCGGGCGCGAGTCAAGCGACGCCGGCGGCGGCCGGGCGCGGCGCGTCGTCGGGCTTGCGCGCGAGCACGATCAGCGAGTGGCCGAGCGGCAGGTCGGACGCGCGCAGGAGGAAGCGCTCGCTCGAGAAGATCGCGGCGAGCAGCGCGTTGAGCGGGCGCGGCGGGCAGTAGCTCAGGTTGGTCTCGGGCGCCGCGCCGGAGCGCTTGAGGAAGCGCTGCTTGAACTGGAGCAGCAGCACCGCCGGCACGATCAGCGGGAAGAGCAGCGCGTTCACGTAGCTCGCACGCTCGATCGTGAAGCCGACGCTCCGCAGCTTCTTCACGAGCGCGCCGCGCCGGTAGCGGCGCTGGTGCATCGCGACGCGGTCGTTCTCCGCGTAGAGGAACTGCCACGCCGGCACCGAGAAGAAGGCGCGGCCGCCCGGCTTGAGCGCCCGGTAGAAGCCCGCCGCCGCGCCGACGTCGTCGACGAGGTGCTCGATGCAGTCGAAGGCGGTGACGAGGTCGAGCGATCCGGCGCGCACCGGCAGGCGCTCCGCAGAACCGACCAGCAGGCGCGTGAAGCCGCGCGAGCGCGCGGCGCCGAGCAGCTCGGTCGAGATCTCGAGGCCGGCCGGCTCGCCGAAGCGGCGCAGCTCGCCCAGCATCCCGCCCGCGCCGCAGCCGACGTCGAGGATCGCGAGGTCGCGCCGGCCCGCGAGCGCGCGCGCGAGCACGTCGAAGAAGACGCGGCGGCGCCCCTCGAACCACCAGTGGACGCGCTCGAGCTCCATGAACTGGCGGGCGGCGAGCTCGTCCACGGGCCGCTCAGCTCCCCGCCGGCCGCGCGACGACCAGCATCTCGTCGCGCAGGTTCACGTAGAGCGTGGTGCCGCCGAGCAGCTTGAGCGGCGCGAACAGCGTCGAGAGGAGCGGATGGACGCGGCCGGCGCGCTCGACCAGGAAGCGCAGCGAGACGTGCTTGCCGCCGCGCCGCGGCGACCACTCGACCAGCTCGAGGCCCGCCTTGGAGAGCAGCACGCGGATGGTGCGCGGGTCGAAGTGGTAGAGGTGCTCCTGGAACTTGTAGTGCTGCCAGCGGACGCCCATCAGGCGCGCGAACCACGAGGCGACGTTCTGCGTCTCGAGCACGACGATCCCGCCCGGCGCGAGCATGCGGCGCGCGGTGGCAAGGAAGGCGATCGGGTCCTCGACGTGCTCCACGACGTCGAACATCGTGATGACGTCGAACTTCGCGCCGCCGAACAGCGACTCGTCGAGGACTCCGCAGTGGATCGCCGCCCCGTCGCCGAGGCGCTGGCGCGCCAGCTCGGCCATCGGGCGCGAGAGCTCGACGCCGCGCACGTCGTAGCCGCGCTCGCGCAGCGCGGTCAGCGCGAAGCCGGCCGCGCAGCCGACGTCGAGCAGCAGGGCGGGCGGCGGCCGGTGGCGCGCGACGAGCTCGCCGCGCATGCGGAACGTCTTCACGTAGAGCGGCTCGTCGGCGACGTAGTCGGTGTACCCGAAGTCCTTCGCCGCGCCGCTCTTCCAGTAGTCCGACTGGTACATCGCCTCGAGCGCGTCGGCGGGCAGCCGCGGCAGGGTGTAGACCAGCCCGCACTCGGCGCAGCGCACGATCTGGAAGGGCGCCTTCTCGTGCATCACGACGCGGCGCGCCGACCCGCACAGCAGACAGGGGATGTCCCACCGCGCGGACTTCACGTCGAGGCGCGGCGCGCTGCCCATCTCGTCGGGGACGGCGCTTGGCATCGCGGGGATCAGTCGAACGATTCGTCTTCGGTCGCGACCTCGCCGTGGTCGGGGCCCTGGCCGGTCGCGAGCGTCTTTGCGACGCGCGCGCCCATGGCGATCGAATGGTCCATGTTGCCGTAGCGGAACAGCCCCTGGCGACCCGTCGAGATCAGGTTCGTGATCGGCCGCAGGTGGCCGAGCAGCGTCTGCAGGTTCTTCCGGTAGGCGAGGTCGTAGAGCGGGTAGGCGTAGGGGACGCGCCGGATCGTCGAGCCGCGCACCTCCTCCTTCTTGATCAGGCCGATCGTCGCGAGGTCGCGGATCGAGACGTCGATCAGGTCGGCGTCGGTCCGGCTCCAGCGCTCGTCGCCCTCGCTGCAGGTGATCTCGGCGCAGACGAGCGTCTTGCCCTTGGGGCACATGCTCTCGGCGAAGTTCTTGAACTCGCTGATGCGGTGGATCGTGAGGTGCTTCTCGGGGAGGTAGACCCAGTGGTCGGGGGTCACCTGCTCCTTGTCGAGCAGCAGGTAGACGAAGACGATCGCCTTGTGCTTCAGGTCCTTCGCGGCCTGCAGGATCGCGGGCGGCGCCGGCGGGTCGAGCATCTCGACCAGGCGATTGACCGGGAGCGTGCTGACGACCTTCGCGACCTTCTCCTCGACCAGCTTGCCGTCCTTCTCGTAGACGACCGCGACGATGCGGTGGCCGGCGACCTTCATCTTGCGGACCGGCGCCGACGTGACGACCGTCCCGCCGCCCTTCTCGACGATCGCCTGGTAGCCCTTCGCGATCGACCCGATGCCGCCCTCGCGCGGATAGATGAACTTCGAGACGTAGGTGCGCGGCACGTCCTTGGGCCGCGTCAGCGTCTTCTTCACGACGTCCCAGAGGTTCAGCAGCGTGATGCGCTGCGACGCCCAGTCGGGAGAGATCTGGCTCGGCGGGATCTGCCAGGTCTTCTCGGTGTAGGTGCCGAAGAAGATGCGGTAGAGCGTGTCGCCGAAGCGCTTGCGGATGTAGCTCTCGAAGCTGTCGTCGGGGATCGGCTTGATCTTCTGCCGGACCCACATGATCCAGTAGTCGACGAACGCGCGCACGAGCACGGTCTTGGGCAGGTTCGTGATGACGTTGCCGGCGCGCAGCGGATAGTGGAAGAAGCGCTTGAAGAGGAAGATCCGCGACAGGCGGATGCGGTCGTGGACGTTGCCGGCGAGCGCGACCTTGGCGTGGTCGTTGATCTGCGCGCGATTGCTGTGGAAGCGGTGCGGGCCGAAGTCGCAGACGAAGCCGTCGAACGTGAACGACTGCGCCAGCCCGCCGACCTGCGGGTAGGCCTCGAGGACGCGGACGGGGGTCCCGCTCCGGGCGAGATCGGCGGCGCAGCTCATCCCGGCGAGACCGCCGCCGAGGATGTGGACGGTCTCCGGCATGAGCGAGGGAGGCTCCGCGATCGCGCGACGGGAAAACGGGCCGGGGACAGTAGCACGCTCGAAAATCCCCCGCAACGCGGGGTTCAGCGGCCTCCGCCGATGCCGAACTCGTTTCCGGCGAGGATCTTCTGCAGCAGCACGACCTCGTGCTTTCCCGCAGGGACGACGATCCCGCAGCCGTGCACGAACGCGGGAAGGATCGGTGAAGGCCGGCCGTCGACCGTCGCCGCGAGCAGGTCGCAGAAGCGGCCCGTGTCGCACGTGAGCCGGTGCAGCGGATCCTCCGATGCGAGGTAGGTGACGACCACCAGGAGCGCGGCGCGCGGGACCTCGACCTCGGCCACGAGTCGGACCGCCAGGATCGACGCCTGCTGGCGCACCGCCGCCTCGAGCGCGGGCGACGGCGCGAGCGGCTCGATCCGCCAGGCGAGCTTCTCGGTCGGAAGCGGCGCGACGAGGCCTTCGGGCGCCCGCTCGAGCACGACGTGGTCGCGCGGCGCCGCGAGCTTCGCGATGCGCGCGAGGAGGCCGGCGCGGAACTCCTGCTCGGCCGGGCTGCCGGTCGCGAGACCGTCGGGACGCGCCGCGACTTCGAAGCCGCCGGCCAGGAAGATCGCCGGCTCGAACCGCCGCTCTCCGAGCGGAGCCTGCGCCGGACGAACCACGAGGCGGCCGCCGTCGAGCACGAGCGCGCGCGTGCTCTCCGCGCGCGCGGGGCCGGCCGCCTCGAGCCCGAAGTAGGCGTCGTCGGTGCAGAGCCAGGAGCGGAACGGCGGCGCCACCAGCTGCTCGGGCCGCGTGACGCCGAGCCGCTCGAAGAGCGGCCAGCGCAGCGAGTAGGGGACGTTCACGAAGTCGGTGTGGTCGACGTCGGCGACCTCGGCGCGGTGGGAATCGAGGTCGGCCAGGAGCTGCGCCGTCGCGCTTCCGACGTCGCGCAGCGTCGCGAGGTGCGGCGGGAGCTGCAGCAGGAATCCCATGCCGAGCACGAGCGGGACGAAGTCGCCGGCCGCCAGCGCGCGCCGCCGCGCGCCGGGCGAGCGCGCGCCGGCGAGCGCGGCGATCCGCGCGACGCCGCGGCGCGCGCCGGCGGCGACCGCGAGCAGCGCGGCCGCCGCGGGATAGAGGCCGTAGCGGCCGTTGTGGCCGATCGCGGCGAAGGGCAGCGGCGCCGCGAGCGCGAAGGCGACCAGGAAGAGCGCGCTCCGGCGGGCGCGCAGCAGCCCGACCAGCGCGACGGCACCGACGACGGCCGCGAGCGTACGCGATCCGGTCAGGTCGTCGCCGCCGAGCGCGCCCGCGAGATACTGCGGGAAGGTCCGGAACGCATTCGCGATCCTCACCATGGGCGCCGTGGTCGCGAGGTTCTGCGCCGTCCGCTCGAAGACCAGGAAGTGGACGAGGACGAGGGCGCACAGGACGACCCATGCGACGGCGAGCGCGCCCAGCGCCGCTCCACGGCGCGCGCCCGCGGACGGCACGACCAGGAAGAGCACGACGACCGGCGCGAGCGCGACGAGCTGGTAGGGCGTCTCCGAGCAGAGGAGGCCGAGCAGGGAAAAGAGCAGCGCGCGCGCGATCGCGGCGCGCGCGACAGTCACGCGCACGGGCACGGGCTGCACCCGCTGCACCAGCTGCACGAGCTCCGCCGCCGCGAGCAGCGTGAAGGCGCCCGAGAGCGACCAGTTGACCGCGATCGGCCATGCCGCCGTGACGACGTTGCCCGGCAGCAGCGCGAAGAGGAGGACCGCCGCGGTCGCGACACGCCGCGGCTGCCCGAGCACGCGCGCGAAGCGGGCGAGCGCGAGCGCCGCGAAGACGACGCCGGCCAGCGCGAGCGCGCGCTGCGCGAGATGGCTGCCGCCGGTCACCTCCCAGAGCTCGTGGACGAGGAGCGCGAGGAGCGGCCGGTAGTAGGGGTTCGCGACCTCGGTCTGCGCCGGCGCGAAGAGTTCGAGCGGCGAGAGGACACGCCCCTTCACCACGATCGAGAAGGTGTCGAAGAGGACCGGGTCGCGCAGGAACATCCCGGGCAGCGCGAGGGCCGCGGCGAGCGCGACCGCCCAAGGCGCCGCCGGATGCCGAAGCCACCGGCGCAGCCCTCTCACGCGCGCCGCTCGTAGTCGCCGCGCGCCGCGTTGCGCCGGATCTCGAGCAGCTCGAGGAACGACTTCACGACCGCGCTGCCGACGCGGACGCGGCTGTCGGGGCGGTCGGACCAGGTGACCGGGATCTCGTCGACCCGGCAGCCGAGCCGCCGCGCGAGGAAGAGGATCTCGGCGTCGAACGACCAGCGCTCGAGCCGTTGCAGCGTGAAGATCGCGCGCGCCGCCGCGGCGCGGAACGCCTTGAAGCCGCAGGTGAAGTCGCTGAAGGAGAGGCCGAGCAGGCGGTTGGTGAGGCGCGTGTAGGCGAGCCCGAGCTGCACGCGGTGCCACGGCTGCGGCCGGACGATCGTGGCCGCCGCGTGCTTGCGCGTCCCGATGACCACGTCGGCGCCGCGGGCGAGCGCGTCGAGGAACGGCGCCATCTGGTCGAGCGGCGTCGAGAGGTCGGCGTCGAAGAAGAAGACCGGGTCGCCCCCGGCCGCGAGCATCCCCCGCCGCACCGCCGCGCCCTTGCCGAGGTTCTTCTCGCCGCGGACGAGCACGAGCGGCAGCTCCCGCGCGAGTTCCGTCGCGACGGCGACGCTACGATCCGCGCTTCCGTCGTCGCTCACGACGATCTCGCAGCGGTCGATTCCGCGTCCGGCGCGGAGCTGCTCGAGATGGCGGCCGACCGTCGCGAGCGTCTCGCGCAGCCGAGCTTCCTCGTTGAAGACGGGGATGACGACGCTCAGCACGTTCGGCGCGGTTTCGGGGAGGTGGAGGAGGGGAGCGGCCGGGCGCACGAGCGTACCCGGTTCCGTCCTCATTACGCGGAAGCGGAGCTTCTCGGCTTGGACGGAGCGGAAGATCGGCGCGGCCGGGCGTCCCGCCCGTTCGTGCTGTTCGTCGCGGCGCTCGCGCTGCTGGCCGCGCTCCACCTCGGGCGCGCGCTGCTCGGCGAGGTCTTCGTCTCGACCGAGACGGTCGCGCGCGACGTCGCGCCCTGGAGCCTCCTCGCGCCGCCGCCGCCGGTCCACAACGTGAACCTCGCCGACCCGCCGACCGTCTGGCTGCCGATGCAGTGGCTCACGCGCCACATCGTGCGCGGCGGCGAGTCGCCGCTCTACACGCCCGAGAGCTACGCCGGCGCGCCGTGGCTCGGGAACATGAGCTCGGCGCTCTTCTCGCCGTTCACCTGGCTCTTCGTGCTCCTGCCGTTCGAGCCCGCCTTCGCGCTCTGCGCCTTCCTCAAGTGGCTGGTCGCGGGCTTCGGCGCGTGGCTCCTCGCGCGCCGCCTCGGCGCCAACGGGCTCGGCGCGGCGCTCGCCGGGTTCGCCTTCGCGTTCTGCGCGTTCCAGGTCGTCTGGATCAGCTCCTGCCTCACCAACGTCGCCGTGTTCGCGCCGTGGCTGCTGCTCGCGGTCGAGGCGGTGATCGAGCAGCCGCGCGCAGGCCGGACGGCGCTGCTGGCGCTGGTCGCGTGGCAAGTCCTGGTCGGCGGCCATCCCGAGACGTCGCTCTACGTCGGGCTCGGGGCCGCGGTCTTCGGAGCGTGCCGCTGGCTAGGGTCGGGACAGAAGGGGCGCACGCTCGGAGCGCTCGCGGTGGCGGGCGGCGCGGCGGCGCTGCTGGCGGCGCCGCAGTGGCTGCCCTTCCTCGAATATGCGCAGGCGAGCTTCGGCCTGCTCCTGCGGCAGCGCACGCCGAGCCTGTTCCGGCCCGTACTCGAGCCGTTCTCGGCGGCCGGCCTCGCCGGGAGCGCGGCCGCGGTCGCGGCCGCGACGTGGGGCGTCGCGCTCTGGCGGAAGGAGGGGACGCGTGCCGCGGGCCGCGCGGGCGCGCTGCTCCTGGTGGCCGCGAGCGGGGTGACGCTGCGCGCGCTCGGGCTGCGGCCGACGCTCGTGCTCGAGCTGCTGCCCGACTGGTACGGGCGGTCGCTCGACGGCGGGACGTACGGCGGGCCGCTCACCTACAACGACGTGACGGCCGGCTTCTGCGGAGCAGCGCTCTTCACGCTGGCGCTCGCGACGGCGCTGCGCGGCGGGGATCGGACGGTGCGCGCCCTCGCGGTGGCGCTGCTGGTCGTCGGCGCGCGCCTCCTCCGCGTGCCGCTCGTCGCGCAGCTGCTCGACGCGGTGCCGAACCTCGAGCAGACCGGCTCGACGCGGGCACTGGCGTTCGTGGCGCTCGCGCTGGCCCTCCTCGCGGCGCTCGGCGTCACGTCGCTCTCCGGGAGCGCGGCGGCGCAGGCACCGGGCGGCGCGCGCGGGTTGGGACGCTGCATGGTCGCAGCGCTCGCGCTCGTCGCGGGGGCGCTTGCGCCGGTCGAGTCGACTTTCGCGCGCGCGATCGATGCGCCCACCCTGATCGACGCCGGACCCGACGGACTCGGGACATCGCTCTTCGGCGAGTGCGCAGCAGCCGGCCCGGTGACGATCCTCGCCAACGGCGTCGAGGTCGGGCGGACGCAGGCGAAGGAGGTGGGAAGCGGAAGGGCAGCGTGGGAGTGGCGCTGGGTCGGGAGTCAGCGGCTCGAGGAGGGGCTGCTCGACCTCGAGGTGCGCACCGGAGAGACGATCGGCCACCACTGGCGGATCGACCTCACGCGCGCGCCGCGGCCGTCGCTGCGCTGGCTCGTCCCGCTGCTCGCGCTCGCGCTGGTGTTCGCGGCGGCGCTGCTGAGGCCGGGCTGGCTCGCGCCCGGGATCCTCTTCGTCGCGATCGGCGAGCTCGCCTTCTTCGGCCTCGACTACAACGCGACGACGCCGCGCGACCGGATGCCGGGGGCCGTCGACCCGATCCCGATCTTGCAGGAGGACCGTGTCGAATACGGCCCGTCGCGGATCTTCCCGGCACGCACCGCGATCCACCCGAGCCTGCACGTGCTCTTCGGGCTCGAGGTGATGCGGGGCTACGACGCCCTCGAGCCGGCCGCCTACGTGACGCTGCTCCGCTTCCTGAACCGCGACTTCGCCGACGTGCCGTGGGTCGAGCTCGACTTCTCCACCCTCGCGCTGGAGCCGGGGACGATCAGCCGCGCGCTCTTCGACTTCATGGGGGTCCGCTGGGCGCTCAGCACGGAGAAGGCGCCGGGCGGCTTCGAGGAGCGCTGGCGGCACGGCGGGCTCGCCCTCTACGAGAACCGGGGAGCACTCCCGCGCGCCTTCACGCTGCAGCGCTGGATGAACGCGGCCGACATGAACGCGCGGCGCGTCGATCCGCGCACCGCCGCGGCCTTCGACGAGGCGGGCGAGGGCACCCATCCCGGCGCCGGGCGCGTCGTCGCGTTCCGACACGGGCGCGGGAACATGGAGGCGCAGGTCGAGAGCGACGCGGGTACCGTCCTGGTGGTCACCGAGAATGCGGCCGGATTTCGCGCGAGAATCGACGGCGCAGACGCGACGATCCGGCGTACGCACGGGTGTTTCCTGAGCGTCGCGGTCCCCGCCGGGCGTCACACGGTGGAGCTCGTTTACCGGCCCGATTCGGTCGCGCGCGGCCTCCGGGCGGGAGGGGTGGGTGCAGGGGTCGTGCTGGTGCTGTTCGCCCTCGCGATCCGGGTCGGTAAGAAGCGCTCAAGGTCGCCGGTGACTCCCGACGAATCCGCACGGGGAACGACTCGGTGCGCGCCCGGAGGTGCCGGCTAAGCGGGGCAGCGTGCAACTTGCCGCAGCCCCGCCGCAGGAGGGAGCTTTCCGATGGCCGCCAACCGCGACAGCCTGAAGTCGCTGATCCGCTCCGCGTCGGAGCGCGAGCACTTCCAGGCGCTGCACTGGGAAGGGACGTTCGACGACTACCTCGACGTCGTCGCGAAGGACCCCAAGGTGGTCCGCAATGCCTTCCAGCGCCTCTACGACCTCATCACCAGCTTCGGGATGAAGGAGTCGTCGGACGGGAAGGAGACGCTGCGCAACTACACGTTCTTCTCCGATCCGCTCGGCGAGGGGCGCGACGCGGTCTTCGGGCTGACCCGCCCGCTGATGGACCTGGTGAACAACCTGAAGAGCGGCGCGTTCGGCTACGGCGTCGAGAAGCGCGTCCTGCTCCTGCATGGTCCGGTCGGCTCCTCCAAGTCGACCATCGTCCGCACCCTGAAGAAGGGTCTCGAGTGGTACTCGCGCCAGAAGGAGGGCGCCCTCTACTCGTTCGCCTGGAAGGTCGCCGAGGGCGAGTTGGTGCCGTGCCCGATGAACGAGGAGCCGCTCCACCTGCTGCCGCAGCGCGCGCGCGAGAAGATCCTCGCCGAGGTCACGAAGAGCGTCGACCTCGGCTACCAGCTGCGCGCCGACGGCGAGCTCTGCCCGTTCTGCCGCCACTACTTCGCGCGCTTCCTCGGCGAGGCGAAGGGCGACGAGTCGAAGGTGCTCGACCGCGTCGCCGTGCGCCGCATCATGATCTCGGAGAGGGACCGCTGCGGGATCGGGACCTTCCAGCCCAAGGACGAGAAGAACCAGGACTCGACCGAGCTCACCGGCGACATCAACTACCGCAAGATCGCGCAGTTCGGCAGCGACAGCGACCCGCGCGCCTTCAACTTCGACGGCGAGTTCAACGTCGCCAACCGCGGGATCATCGAGTTCGTCGAGGTGCTGAAGCTCGACGTCGCGTTCCTCTACGACCTGCTCGGCGCGTCGCAGGAGCACGTGATCAAGCCGAAGAAGTTCCCGCAGACCTCGATCGACGAGGTGATCATCGGGCACAGCGTCGCGGGCGACACGCCGATCCCGTTCCGGCACGAGGGCGTGCCGGGCTTCACGACGCTCGAGGGGCTGCACGAGCGGTTCGTCGCGGACTGCGCCGGGCTCGAGGTGCTGGCGTGGGACTTCGGCGCGGGGCGGGCGAACTGGACGCCGGTCCGCCGGCTCCTGCGCCACCGCTTCGACGGCGAGCTGCTGACGACGTCGCAGAAGTGGGGCGCGGTCGAGACCACGCCGAACCACTCGATCTACGGCCGCGACGGGCAGACCTTCTTCCCCGAGGAGCGGCACGAGGTCCTGGCGGTGCGCGAGCTGCATGCGCCGCTGGTGACCGAAGAGGAGTCGCTCCGGCTCGGCGCGATCGACGTGGTCGAGGGGATCGCGGGCTTCGTGCGCGAAGAGGCCGCCGTGACCGCGGCGGGCGGCGCGATGACGAAGCCGTGCCGCGCGGGCTGGGCGCGGCTCGACAAGCCGCGCGCGGCGACCGCGGTGCGCGCCGCCTACGACCCGATCGTCGACGAGGCCGCGTTGAAGGACCTGCTCACGGTCCTGGTCTGGTACGCGACCGAGGGCCACGTGAACGGCCGCAACGGCGGCGTCGTCATCTCGCAGGCCGATCCGGCGCAGCTCGAGCGCGTGCGCGCCGCCTACGCGGGGATCACCACCGGCCACGGCTCGATCGACGCGGGCGCGAAGACCGACTCGGCGTGGCGCCTCTATCTCGGCTCGGACGCGATCGCCCGGCTGTGCCGCCACCACTGCGGCGAGCATTCGCTCCACAAGCGGCTGCCCGACTTCCTGTTCCGCCTGCCGCGGCCGCTGCTGCAGCACGCCTTCGACGAGCTGATGCGTACGGACGGGACGCGCTCGGTCCCGCCGTGCGTCGGCGACGACGTGAGCCCGGCGTACCGCGAGCGGTTCTTCGACTTCAAGACGATCTCGCCGCTGCTGGCGGCGCAGGTGGGGACGCTCGCGACGCTGCTCGGCCACGACTACAGCGTCTACCGCCAGGAGCGCGCGGGGCGGACGCCGGCCTTCCGCGTCCGGTTCTGCAACCGGGCCGGGGTGCGCGGCGGACGGCAGCGCCGCTTCGAGGCGCGGCTGCACCGGCGGCCCGCCGCCGGCGCCTGGGTCTACGACATCGAGTGCGAGGGGCTGCACAACTTCGTCTGCGGCGTCGGCAACGTCGTCTGCCACAACAC
>DAINBU010000023.1:0-48550 GCA_036732755.1 Planctomycetota bacterium | reverse complement strand
CCAAGGGCGGACCGGGGTCCGCGCGACGACCGTCTTGGAGTTCGGCTTGGACTGGATCGCCCGTCACGAGCGCGGGCGCTTGGAGTTCGGCTCGGAGTTGTTCGGTCGTCGCGCTGAATCGTAGCGCGCGAATCTCCTCTTGACTACGGGGCAAGCCGCGTCTGTGCTCGGAAGCTCGTCGAGAGTCCGACGCAGAGTGCGATCACCGCGTCGACCACGTGGTCGTCCACCTTTGCGGGTTTGTTCGTTGTCTTGTCGACGTGATAGGCGCGCATGTGCTTCATCGTTCGCGCGTGCTCCTCGTTGACCTGATCTCCGAAGCTCGATGCGAACCCGAGGAGTTTCTGCTCGAGACGCCGACGAACTTCCCCGATTCCGTACATCTTGAATTTCGAAAACACGACCGGAAGCACGCGCGTGTTCCAGGAGAGGCGTTTCTCGTGCGCAGCACGAGAGAACATCTCCGCGAGCTCCTCATTGTCCGACGGCGACGCGCTATCCGCGAAGAGCGTCTCGATCCGCTCCGAAATGCAGCGTTCGACGAGGTGTTCTCGAATCAGTTGGAAGCGTTCACGCGTGAAGTACTCCGACCGATAGACCAATAATGCGTCGCGTAGCCGTATGGCGTAGACGATCGCCGTGGCTCCTGCGAAGCCCCAGTCCACGGACGCGTACTTGTCGAGCTTCTTGAATCGTTCGCGATGGCGCTCGGGGTCCTTCGAAAGCGCCTTCCAACCAAGGTCCGCCTGCTGCAAGAGGATCGGATCGAAGATGTGCCCGGTGGATGCGACGGCCTTGCCCATGAGCTCACGTTCGAACGTCGACGGACCCAGTTCCCGCCAGTGCTGCGCGACCTCGTCGATGTCCACCCACCCGTCAACGCCATGAGCCCTCCCACCGCAATAGGCCTTATGTGAGAGTTGGCGGGCCGAGCCGATGCCGACGTAGAAGTCGTTCGCGAAGTGCTCTTTGACAGGGCAGGTGGTCGCGCAGTCGTAGGGGCAGCGCTTGGCCACGTCGAAGATGTCGAATGACTCGACGCGGTATCCGATTCCGTCGGGGTCTTGCAAGAGCTCCCAGAACCGGCCGGTCTGCGACTCGCCCATTGTGCTCAACTGGATCAACGCGGAGGGATTCGCCGTCGTGAGTTGTCCCTTCGCGGCGTCACAGATGTCGTCGGGAATCATGGCCGCTTCGTCGAGGGTCAGACCTCCGGCACCCGAGCTTCCGATCGGGTGAGGTCCTCGCACGGACGTCTGCGACGCCGCGCTCACCGCGATCGAATCGCCGCGGCGCGAGCGCGTGTCCTGGGCCTGAGAGTGGACTGTGAACTTCGCAAGGTCGGCAGAGTTGTGGTGCGCCAAAGCGACGTAGCTGTAGCAAAGTTTGGCTTGCTCCAGAGATCCGCCAACGTTTTGCCATGAGTATCCAAACCAGCGATAGGCGATGAGCTCGAGTGCCGCCGTGATCGCGGTCTTGCCGCCGCCTCGGGGACCGAGGACTGCGAGGCGAAGGCGCTTCTTCTCCTGAAACGCTCGCACGACCAACGTGAAGATTGCGAGCACGCGCGGCACCGCGCGGAGCTTGATACGCAGCTCCTGCTCGGCGTAGGTCACCATCGAGTCGATCGACGAGGGATCCCACGTGCCCTTCGCGGGTTCCCGCACGAGCAGGTCGAGGTCCTTGGCGAGCTGTGCCAGCGGGTCGATCGGCGCATCTCTCACCGCCATCGAGACAGGTCTCCCAACGTGAATGCTAGCGCTGCGAACACACTGCGCCGGACATCACCAACGAGCGCGCGCGGGGATTACCGAGTCGCAGATCGTCAAGTCGCAAGTGTCGCATCGCGCGAACGCGAGTCGATCGCTGCGCCGACGCTGTCACCGACGCTGCCCAATCAAACAGCGTCCGATGATCCTCCCGGGAACGGACGCTGCCGACGCTTCCGACGCTGTTGTTCCCCGCGCCAATCGAAACGTAGCCAGCGTTCGCGAGGTGGGACTGCGTCGAAGTGAGCGCGGATGCTGTCGTGAGGGCGCTTCCGACGCTTCACCTCGACTGACGTCCTTCAACTCTTCCTGGGAGCCCGACGCTCCGACGCTGCCGACGCTGGTTCGGCAGATCCCCCCACTTCATGTGCTCGCGCGACGTCACTCCACGCGATCACGGATCGAATCCCCCACCCCGCCACATGCGCGCCCCCGTCGATTCAAGGAGAGAAAGACAGCGTCGGGAGTGTCGGAGCGTCCGCTTCCCAGGGAAAAGCGTCGGACGCTGCTGACAACGACAGCGTCGGAGCGAGCGTCGGAAAGCGTCCGATCGACGTGGCGCCGTGCTACGCGCTTGCCCTCTTCAACAACGCGACCAGCTGTTCGACGTCGCGGTCGGTAAACCGCGCAAGCAGATCGCCGAGCATTTCGCGTGGTGCCTTGGCGGGCTCGAGCACGGCGCCGATCTCCCGGATGCGGCGCGGCAGGTCGCCAGGTCCGAGGTGGTCCAGGTACCGCCCGGTGATCTCGAGCGAGGCGTGCCGGAGCTGCTTTCGGATCTCCTCGACGTCGAATCCGCGGCGCCGCAAGAGGTCGGCGTGCGAGTGCCGGAGCCCGTGGGGGTGGACGCGCTTCGCGAGACCGGCGCGCCGCGCGAGGCGCTTCAGGACGCGACCGACGAACTCCCGCCCGAGCCGGTGGCCGGGAGCCGTCGGGTTTGGCCCCGCGGCCCCTCGCCCGATCGTGCAGAAGAAGGGGTCGCGCGCCGTGACGCCGTAGCTCGCGCGTCGGTCGGACCAGCGCTGGATCGCGTCGATCGCGTCCGGCAGGAGGACGGAGACGCCGCGCTTGTCCCCCTTGCCGCTGTGCACGGTGACCGTCAGCGCGTCGAGGTCGAGGTCCTTCGGCCGCAGCGCGAGCGCCTCGCTGATGCGCAGCCCGCTGCCGTAGAGCAGCGCGATCAGCGCGCGGTGCCGGATGCCGGTCGGCGTGCGGCGCGAGCAGGCGTCCATGCGCGGAATCCGTGCCTCCTTGGAAGCTCTCAACGATGTTCGAAGGAGGATCAGTCAGCCGACCGGATCGGGGACCTCAAGCGAATGACGACCGTTTCGGAGAGATCGTCGGGAGGCGGCGGAGTGCACGGAATCCGTGCCTTCGAGCGCGACGGCGGCGGCCGGATCCAAGGGCGACGCGCGGACGGGCGCGCGACGTTCGCGCCAGCGGCGGGACGACGAGGTCAGTCGCGCGGCGGCGCGTCCGGGGCGGGATCGGGAGGCGGCGCGACGTCGGGGGTCGGCGGGTCAGCGCGCGCATCTGACGCCTCGACGACCTCTCCGTCGCCCGCCTCGAGCGCGTCGGGCCCGTCGATCACAAGCGCGAGCCTTTCCGGCCGCTGCGCGAGCTGCGCGTTCAGCCGCTGGCGCAGCGCCTCGACGAAGCGCGCGCGCTCGTCCGGACGGTCGGCGAAGAAGTCGCGGACGACTTCGACGACGGCGCGACTCATGTCACCGATCTTCTCGACGATCACGTCGTGCTGGACCTTCGTCGGCTGGTCGAGGCCCAAGAGTCGACTGATTGCGTCGGCTGCCGCCAATGCCAACCGGAAATCGCCGCGCTTCATTGCCTGCGCGAGGATCAGGCGCCGCGTCCGCAGCGCGCTTCCGACGAGTCGCTTGCGATCGACGTCGGCCTCGGCAGCGAGCGAACGGTACGCGGCGTCGCCCCAGAGCCTTGCCGTCCTCGCGCTCACGTCGAATCGCTGCGCGATTTCCTCGCGCGCTTCTTCGTCGGGAATCCCCGACGCGATCAACGCCTGCAACGCGCGGATCGCCTTGCGGCGCGCGCCGTTCGTGAGTCGATGTCCCGACGGACGTGACAAGAGGCCACCTCCGGCCGCATCATCGCGAAGCGCGACTCGACCGAAAACCTTCGGAAGTCCGTCCCGGTTCGCGGTGCTGCCGCGAACCCGCGGCTGCGCCTACGACGCCGCCCTCGTCGCGGACGCTGCGACTGCGAACGCCGCTCGCCGTCCCGACCCGTTAGGGAGGATTGAGACGAACTCCTAGTTCGCGCGTACGCGGACGCGCGCGCGCGCACGGAGGGACGACAAGCCCATATCTACGTCGTCAGAGTTCAAAAGTCCGGTGAGCTGGGAGATCGTCCTGATCCTCCCTATCCCCGGGAGAGAACCCGTCGGAGGCTCGCGTTCTCGACCCACGGAGGCCGTCCCGACGCTGCGCGCGCCTTGACGCGCCGTCGCGGCACGTCGACACTCGACGCGGGCGCCGTGCCACGGGGTAGGGATTCGATGATTCGAGGCGGGTCATCCATACGAGGCGAAGAGGGCCGTCCGCTACGGCCTGGGCATCGAGTCCGGCTGAAGGAGCGGGTGCTTCGCCGAATGGTCGACGACGTCAAGTGGATCTTGCGCCCGTACGTCTCACCAGACACGCTCACCGCGAACACGGAAGCGGCGACGGATCTCGGCAGATTCGTCATCGCGAGGCTTCGCCGCGTTCGGGTGGGCACGCCTCGCCGTGGAACGTACGTCCCGCCCCTCGAGCAAGCGCTTCCGGACCTGATTCGAGCGGCGATGGACTTTCGAATCGTGATGTTAGCCATTGCTGAGGAATTGCTGGCGTTCAGTACTTGTCCGGTCGAAGTTCGAGGCGTCAGCTATCCGTCGGCGCACCAAGCCGCCGTTGCTCTTGTGAAACCGATCCTCGACCTTTTCGCTCGCGACGTCGGGAGGGACCGCGGCGCGCTTGAGCAGATGTTGAATTCTCAGCAGTTCGTTTCGCGCTGGCTCCGAAGGGTTCTTTCCCGAGTCCCATCGGAAAGACTCGTGTCGCGCGTCATGGCAGGAATGGAGCTTGAGCGCGCTCGCGTACAGCGGGCCGGCGTGCCTCCAATGGTCGTTCCAGCCCCTCGGACGACAACTGCAATCGACCGGCATCCCTTGCAGGACGTGATTGACGTCGATCCCGAAAGCATGAAGGCGCCGCACGTTGCCTGGAGAGCTCTGATCAGTGCACCTGGACGAGTCCTCACGAGCGCACAATTTCGCGAGGTTCATGCAACGACGGCGAGGGGCGACGACGACGCTGTACGCGCCGTGTACGCGTCGCTCCTGCGAGCATTCCCGGCAACGGCGCCATGGCTCGGCTTCCGACGGAAGAACGACAAGCGAAAGATCGAGGCGGCGATCTACCTGCGCCGTCGTGAAAAGACCAAGCGGGCGAAGTGATTCTGAATCTCCATCGGTGGACTCCATCAGCAGTTAATCAGCAGAGAATCACCTACCGCGGTACTGATTGAGCTGCGCAGATCTGCAACGCTCTCCATGGGGCCGCCGCAGCCGCGGCGGATTGGAGGGCGCATGTACAGCACGCAGAGAGTCCTCAGGGGACTGCAGGCCAAGAATCCCGACGCCGCAGTGACTGAAGACAAGATCCGTCACGCGATCCGTCGAGGGATCGTTGGGCCGAAGGCGTTTGCCTGTCGGCTCGTCTGGACAAAAGAGGACGTCGAGAAGCTTGCGAAGGCGCTCGACCTCGTCCCGCCGATGCTCGAGGAAGAGCACGGCTGCATCGCGGCGACCGGCTGAGAATGGCGACTTCGCTCGAGCGCTGGCCGACGCGCCGGCCGGGCGAGTCTCCGCATCCTTCGATGTCGCATCATCGCCATTGGAGCGTCTAGCTGTGGACGCTCCTCCGCATGTTCAACGAGTCCTCGATCGGCTCGACGGGGTCCACCGTGACGGTGAGCAATGGCTCGCGCGCTGCCCCGCACACGACGACCAGAATCCGTCGCTCTCCGTCGGGGTGGGCGACGACGGTCGGGTCCTCGTTTCGTGTCACGCCGGCTGCGATTTCGCCGCGATCGTGAAGGCCAGCGGCCTGGCGCCGGGTGACTTCTTCGCGCAGCACGCGACGAACGGAAAGGCGGGACCTCGCCGAAGGACGCCGCGCGTCTTCGAGAAGTTCACGGACGCGATCGTGGCGGCGTGTCCACGAGGGCACGTCTTCGTCACGTCGTGGCCATACAAGGACGCGAACGGCGAAAGCGTCTTTCATGTCTGTCGCTTCGAGTCGACGACGCCGACGCCCGACGGCAAGAAGCCGGAGAAGACGTTCCGTCCGATCAGTCGCATCAACGGCGGATTCGTGATCAAGGATCCCGAGGGCCCGCTGCCGCTGTATCGACTGCCCGAACTCCTCGCCGCGTCGACGGACGCCGCGATCTACGTCACCGAGGGCGAGAAGGCGGCAGACGCGATCGCCGGCGTCGGCCTCGCGGCGACGACGACTGCCCACGGCTCAAAGTCGCCGGGCAAGACCGACCCTTCTCCTCTCGCGGGCCGGCAGGTCGTCATCCTGCCGGACAACGACACCGCCGGCGACAAGTACGCCGCCAAGCTCGCCTCACTGCTCCTCGGTCTGACACCGCCGGCGGTCGTCCGATTCGTTCGACTCCCCGGTCTCCCTGAAAAGGGCGACGCCGTCGAGTTCGTCGCCGCTCGTCGCAACGAAGCGAAGCCGGATGAAGCGATCCGCGCGGAGATCAAGGAGCTCACTCGTGCCGCGCCGGCCGTCGAGCCCACGTCGTCGTCGCCGCCGGACGAGGTGCCGGACGGCCCGGGTCGACGTCCACGCACTGACACCGGGAACGCGGAGCGCCTCGCCGACCGTCACCGTCCCGAGTTGCGCTACGTCCACCTCTGGAAGAAGCCGCTCGTCTGGGACGGGATGCGTTGGAAGATCGACGATCTCGGTCGCGCGATGGCCTTCACGAAAGACGTCGCGCGGTCGATCCTCGTCGAGGCAGCGGCAGCGACCGGCGAGAAGCGCGACAACCTATTCGCGTTCGCGCGAAGCAGCGAGTCCGCGAACCGTCGCGCCGCCATGCTCAACCTCGTCACGTCCGAGGATGGCATTCCGATCTTGCACTCGTCCCTCGACGTCGACCCGATGCTCCTCAACGTCCTCAACGGAACGATCGACCTTCGAACGGGCACGATCCGAGAGCACCGTCAGCAGGACCTCCTCACCTGCCTCGCTCCGGTGAAGTACGACGCGGCCGCCGACGCGCCGATCTTCCGGCGGTTCTTGGAGCGCGTCCAGCCGCTCGAAGACATGCGTGCATTCCTGCAGCGCGCGGTCGGCATGACGCTCTCGGGCAACGTGTTCGATCAGATCCTCTTGCTTCTCTACGGGCTTGGCGCGAACGGCAAGACGGTCTTCCTCCGACTCATGCACGCGCTGCTCGGCCTCGATTACGCGCATCAGGCGCCGACCGAGCTCCTTGTCGCAAAGCAGAATCGAGGTCACCCGACCGAGCTCGCGAGCCTCTTTCGCAAGCGCCTCGTCGTGTGCGCGGAAATCGGATCGGGCCTTCGCCTCGACGAGCAGCTCGTCAAGCAGCTGACGGGCGGCGACCTCATCACCGCGCGGCGAATGAAGGAGGACTTCTGGACGTTCCCGCCGACCCACAAGCTCTGGATTGCCGGAAACCACAAGCCGGTCATTCGAGGAACGGACGAAGGAATGTGGCGGCGCATTCGTCTCGTGCCGTTCTCGGTCACGATTCCTCGCGACGAACGTGATCCGGACCTCTTCGAGAAACTGACCCAAGAACTCCCCGGCATCCTCAACTGGGCGATCGACGGCTGCCTTCTCTGGCAACGGGATGGTCTCAACCCGCCGCCCGCGGTCATGGCTGCGACCGCGGAGTATCGAGAAGAGCAGGATGCTCTCGCTGAGTTCCTGGCGTCGGAGTGCGTGATTCATGAGAAGGCAAAGGTGTCGGCGAAGGACCTGTACGCCGCCTACGTCCGCTGGTGCGAGGGATCCGGTGAGGAGCCGCTGAAGCAGCGCACGTTCGGCACCCGGCTGACCGAACGTGGGCTCGACAAGAAGAAGGTCAGCGTCGTCGTGTACTTCGGAATTGGACTCAGATCCGATGCGGCGTCCTGACCACGATTCGGACAGAACGGATCCACTCCGCGTCGCGGACGTCCGATTCACCGCCGCGCCCGCGAATCAGCGGGTCCACGGCATTTTGGGCTACGTTGAATTCGTCCTGAACGACGCGTTCGTCGTCGACGCCGTTCAAGTGAGGCGGACGGCGCTGGGGCGGACGACGTTGTCCTTCGCGCATCGAGTCGACCGTCGCGGGACGCGACGATTCTGGTTCCGGCCGCTTTCGGACGACGTTCGTCTCATCATCGAGGCGCAGGTCTTCGCCGCGCTCGGCATCAAGAGCACGGAGTCCGCGCCGTGACGCGGCTCGCAGGTCCCCCATCCACCTCGCCACGCGGGACGCCGGACGAGGACTTCCTGACGGCCTGCCTCGAATTCGAACGGGTTCCAGCGAGCGCAAGGGAATTGGACGACTTCTTCGACTTGATCGCGTCGATGCTGCTCGACTCGCGGGCGTCGTCGACGAATCGAGGAGTTCTGCCGACTTCCCTTTCGCCCCGAATTCGCCCTGATCCCCATCGCGCGAAGGGCGTCCC
Source organism: Planctomycetota bacterium (assembly GCA_036732755.1). GTDB lineage: Bacteria > Planctomycetota > B15-G4 > B15-G4 > SIAN01 > DASRRB01. The sequence continues at coordinate 40,045 of DAINBU010000023.1, read as the reverse complement.
CTTTCCGCTGAACGGAGGGTGATTGGTGGATCGGGTGCGATACGTGGCGTACATGCGCCGGTCGACGACCGATCAAGAGCAGAGCCTCGCCAGGCAGCGCTCCGAGATCGAGCGCTACGCGAAGGAGCACGGCATCGAGGTCGAGGCGTGGTTCTCCGACGACGGCATCAGCGGCGTCGAAGACGAAACGCGGCCCGACTTCCAACGAATGATTGCGGCTGCCGAGCGGCGCCAGTTCGACGTAATCGTCGTTTACGAACTCTCGCGATTCGGTCGATTCGAGACGTTTCAATCCGCGGGCTGGATGCTGCGATTGAAGCGCGCGCGCGTTCGCATCGAAGCGATCGCGGGACGAGTCAAGGATCCGTACAGCCTCGAGGGCCGGATCATCGCGGCGCTGGAACAGGACCGCGAGGAGGTCTTCAAGCTCTCGTTCAGAACGCTTTCGGGGCAACGCGAGGTCGCGGAGAAGGGTCTGCGCGCCGGTGGTCGCTGTCCTTTCGGATACACACGGATTCGTCACCGAGCCGACGGAAAGGTCGAGGACGCCGGTCGCGCGGGCACCGCGAAGCGCGACAAGCGCGAGAAGATCGAACTCGCGCCGGGTGATCCCATCGAAGTCGAATGCGTTCAAGAGATCTTCCGGATGGCCCACGAAGGTGTCGGGTATCGATCGATCGCGCAGCGCATGGCGGATCGCGGCATTCCCTCGCCGGACGCGATCCGAGGCCGCAAGGTCGCTTCGATTCCCGGCGCGTGGACCGCAACGACCGTTCGCGCGATCCTGCTCAACCGTGCCTACGTGGGCGATGCGATCTGGAATCGGACGTCGCGGCCGAAGTTCCATCGCCTCGAAGGTGGCAAGGTCGTCCCGATCGAAGACCACGAGCAGGACCAGCACAAGCGAAACGAGCGGAAGGACTGGATCGTCGTCCCCGATGCGCACCCCAAGCTGATCGATCGCGAGGTCTTTGACGTCGTTCAGTTGAAGATCCGGTCGCAGCGATCGACGGCGCGCGGGCACGTGAACGAGTACCTGCTGACCGGCCTGATTCGCTGCGAGAGCTGCGGCGACGCCTACATCGGGACCACGGTCACTCGCCTGCTAATGCGAGAGGGTGAGGAACGGCGCGTTTCTGAGCCGCAGTACTTCTGCGGCGGGACGTTGCGCGCGAAGGACCGCTGCCGCCGAGTCGGCATCCCGCGCGACCTCCTGGAAGCTGCGATCCTGCGGATCCTCGACGAGGTGGTGTTCCGTCCCGAGGCGCTCGCCAAGTTGGAGGAGCGCCTGCGCCGGCAACTCGCACGGAGGCGCGCCACCCCCATCGAGGACGGGATCGCGCCCGTTGAACGTCGAGAGCGGGACCTGCAGCGCCAGATCGCCGACGGCGCGAGGCGGATGCTCCTGGTCGATCCGTCGCTGATCCCCGACCTGAACGCCGCGCTCGCAGAATTGAAGGACGAACTCACGCGCGTTCAGCGGGACCTCGAATCACGGCGTCGCGCCGCGAGCGCGACCGAGGACGGCGAGCGGACGATCCGCGAGACCCTCGACCGCTTCCGGTCCATGGCAAGCGTGCTGCGTAACCCGTCGCTTCCGCTCGAGCAGCGCAAGGACGTGCTCCGGCGACTGCTCCCGATCCGGGACGGCGTCCGGCCGATCCGCGTGCACATCGACCTGGGGGCTCCGCCGGGCTGGCGGAAGGCGCTGAAGCGCGTGCAGGTGCGCCACGTCTCGTTCGCCGACCGACCGCCGGCGGGCGATGCGTCAGGCTTCGTGGTGTCCCCGGCAGGAGTTGAACCTGCGGCCTGTGCTTTAGGAAAGCACCGCTCTATCCAACTGAGCTACGGGGACGAGGTCGAGGCGGCACTCTACGACGGGGGCCGCCGACGGCGGATCGCACCGCGGCGCGAACGCCGTCCGCTGCTGTCGACCGCGCGGCGCCCGGGTTCCTTCGACATAAGATCGCCGCCCCGCGCCCGCTCCCTGTCACCTCGCGCCGGCCAGGAGGTTTAGGGCGACACCCGGGAGGCCCTCGACTTGATCCGATCGTCCCGATTCGCCCGTCTCGCGCTGCTTGCCTGCGCGGTCGCTTCCGCCCTCGGTCCGCCCGCGTCCTCCCAGAGCATGCCCTCGGGCAGCAAGGTCCAGAACTGGGTCTCCTCGAAGAACCAGAACCTGATCAAGATCGAGTGGGACGGGATCCCGGAGTACCTGGTCAAGAAGGCGCCCGACGGCTCGTCGATCCCGCCGCGCGCGCCGTGGCCCTTCCTCATCTACGTGAAGAGCAGCGACACGAAGGAGAGCGAGCGCATCGTCTCGCTGGTCTTCGGCGACACGCGCATCGCGATCGCGTCGAAGGTGGTCCACTTCACGCAGATCTCGGCCGACAAGGCGATCGACCTGCCCTTCCTGAAGGGGCTGAACGGCATCAAGGACCCGAGCCTCGTCGTCGTCGATCGCGACTTCAAGGTGGTCGCCTTCGAGAACGACTGGAAGAGCTTCGACGACCGCGCGATCCTGCCGCTGCTGACCAAGGCCGCCGACGCCGCCTACCCGATGAAGCTCGCGGCCTACGTCGGCGCGATCGTCGAGCAGCTGCAGGTCGGCGAGGAGCTCTGGAAGAAGGAGCTCCGGATCGTCGAGCTGCAGAAGAAGATCGGCAAGTCGAACGAGGCGAAGCAGAAGGCGCTCGACGACGAGTGCGACGCGCTCGAGAAGGAGATCGAGGCCGGGCAGGCCGAGATCGACGCGAAGGTCACCGACCTCAAGTCGAAGATGGTGCCGACCGAGCCGGAGGCCGCGGCGCTCCCCACGACGGTCGGCTCCGGCAAGAACAAGCGCAAGCTCACGCCGGAGGAGATCAGCGCGATCGAGGCGTTCCGGGAGTTCGCCGGCAACGACAATCCGCTGGTGCGCGCGGCGGCGGTCGAGGACCTCGGCGCGGTCGACAGCGACGCGGTGGTCGCGGCGATCCTCGCCGCGTGCACCGACGTCGACGGCCGCGTCATCGAGGCGGCCGGACGCGGGCTGGGGAAGATGAGCTCCGACGCGTCGCTCGAGGCGATGCTCGCCGCGCTCGACGCCGGCAACGCGAAGGCGCGCGCGGCGGCGGCGTTCGGCTTCGCGCGCGTGAAGCGGGCCTATCCGCCGGCGGTGCCGAAGCTCGCGGCGCTGATCAAGAGCGGCGACGACGACGTGCGGCGCGCCGCGGTCCAAGCGCTCGCCAACATGAAGGACGCAACGACCGTCGACGGCCTGATCGAGGCGCTGAGCGACAAGATCCCGGCGCTGCGCGTGCTCGCGGCGCAGGCGCTCGGCGAGATCAAGCAGCCGAAGGCGATGCCGGCGCTGGTGGCCGCGCTGCCGGCCGACGACTTCGCGCTCAAGAAGGCGGCCGCGGACGCGCTCGGCAAGATCCGCAGCCGCGACTCGATCGAGCCGCTGATCGCGCGCATGGAGGCCGAATCGGGCACCGTCGTCGAGTCGCTCTACAAGGCGCTCGTCGACGTGACCGGCGAGGACCACTCCTACGACGCGAAGCACTGGCGGCGCTGGTGGAACCTCGCGAGCAAGGACTGGAAGCTGCCGAGCGACGCCGACGTCGAGGTGATGAAGGCGAAGGCCGCCGCCGCGCTGCTGCAGTACAAGTCGCCCGACAAGAAGACCTACCACTCCATCGAGACGCTCTCCAAGCGGATGATCTTCGTGATCGACGTCTCGTCGAGCATGGGCGACAAGATCCCGATCCCCGACGCCGCCACCAAGGAGGAGATCGACGCCTTCGGCAGCCGCGTGAAGATGGAGATCGCGAAGAACGAGCTGATCACGCTGCTCGCCACGCTCCCCGACGACGTCGAATTCAACATCATCACGTTCGCCGGGCTGCCGAAGCCGTGGCAGGGCGGCCTGGTCGGATCGGGCATGAAGTCGTCGGCGGTCAAGTACGTCTCGAAGCTGCAGCCGATGCAGGCGCCGACCTCCGGCCGCGCCGCGGCATCGGGCGGCGGCGACGACCAGAAGACCAACACCTACGGCGCGATCCTCGCCGCCTTCGGCTTCGCCGACGAGGGCACGCCCGATTGGAAGAAGCGCGGCAAGGTCGACACGATCTTCTTCGTGACCGACGGGCTGCCGACGACCGGTCAGATCGTCGACGTGCCGAAGATGATCGACACGGTCACCGACATGAACCGCACGCGCGGCCTCACGATCCACCTCGTGATGTTCGACCGCAACGCCGCGGAACGCCTGAAAGGGCTCGCCGAGAACAACGGCGGGAAGTGCGTCGTGCGGGACTTCAAGTCGAAATAGGCGAGCGTGGGTCGCGCGGCCGAGGCCGCGCGTGGCGATCTACTTCCCGAGGTAGTTCTTCAGGACGTACTCGCGCCAGCGCTGGTAGAGGACGCTCGGGCTCACGCCGAAGCCGGCGTCGATCTGCTGCGCCGAGGTCGGGTTCGTGGTCCGGTCGTGGATCGTGCCGAGCAGCTTCGCGAAGCGGACCGGCTCGGTCTCGATGAGCCAGGTGACGACGCTCCACGACAGGCCGTTCTCGATGCCGGTCAGCTCGCCGGGCTGCAGCTTCTCGCACCACTGCGCGAACGGCGCGTCGCGGTCGCGGCGCACGATCGTGAAGATGGTCGATTCCCAGTCCGGCTTCATGAACATCGTGGGCGCCTTGCCCTCCGCCCAGCAGAACGTCGGCCAGCGCACGCTCTCGCGCCGCTCGTAGTAGTGGCCGAGCCCCTCCTCGATCCACGCCGGCGTCTCGCGCAGGTAGTTGTCGAGCCCGTCGACCAGCAGGTGCGCGACGTTGTGGTACACGTGGGTCGCCATCGCGCCGTCGCCCTTGCCGATCGTCAGCGCCACCTGGCTCTCCGCGATGGTGAGCGCGATGAAGTTCTTCAGGTCGACGTCCGGATCGCCCGGCTTCGCTCCGAACGCCTTCCCCTTCTCCTGCGTGAAGTGCCACTGCACCGCGCCCTTGTCGTTGCGCCCGCCGATGTAGCGGTCGACGAAGGCGTGGTGGTGCTCGTACTCGGCGAAGAGGTAGACCTCGTAGGGGAGCGGCATGCCGAGGTAGGGCTTGGTGTTGCCGGTCAGCGCCGAGAAGTGCGCGTACACCCGCTCCAGCCGGATCCCGTAGAGGTGGGCGCGCTGGTGCGCGTCGAGCAGCGCGCCCTCGCGCCCGATCGATACCTTGGGCAGGATCGACTTCAGCCGCTCGAGGTCGGCGTGGCCGTAGGTGGTGTCGGTCACCTTCACGTTGGCGCCGCGCAGCGTGCTCAGCAGCTTGAAGTGCGGCGTGAACAGCACCAGCGGCGGTTCTTCCAGGCCGAGTTGCTCGACGAATGTCGCGAGCGGCTTGCGGACGAACTCGAGCGGAGGCGTCTCGCCGGTGGTCGGGTTCGCCTTCGCGCAGATCGGGCAATAGAACGGCTTGAACACCACCTCGAGCGGCGTCGTCGTCGCGCGCGGGTTCATGTCCTCCCGGATCGTCTTCTCTTCGCGCGTCTGCGCCCGGGCGTCCGGCGCGAACGCGGCCGCCGCGACGGACGCCGCGACGGCGAGAAGCCACGGCGCGACGAGGCGCGCCGCACGACGATCGATTCCGATCACGGGATGACCTCGGCCAGGGTGCAGACGTCGGAAACGTCGAGCGCGTCGACCACGTCCATGCCGCTTACGACGCGCCCGAAGACGGTGTAACGCCCGTCGAGATGCGGAGTCGGCGCGAGCGTGACGAAGAACTGGCAGCCGCCGCTGTCGGGCCCGGAATTGGGCATGCCGAGCGTGCCGCGCAGGTAGGGGATCCGCCCGATCTCGTCGCGCAGGAACACGCCGCCGGTGCCCCAGCCGTCGCCGCGCGGATCGAGGCCCTGCACCACGAAGCCCGACACGACGCGGTGGATCGGCAGCCCGTCGTACTCGCCGGCGCGCACCCGCTCGAGCGCCATCTTCACGTGGTGCGGCGCATCTTCCCGGAAGAGCTCGAGCACGACCTCGCCGCGCGCGCCGAAGCGCAGCGCGACCCGCGGATTGGGCTCGTCCGACAGGAAGTCGGTGCCCGGCTCGAGCTCGGTCGAAGACGGGCGGTCGCCGGAAATCGCCTCGGCGCTGTGCGGCCCCTCGATCGGCATGGGCGCCGGCATCGGGCCGGCGAGGCTGAGCCGCTTCCACTCCTCCTGCGCGGCCGCGCGCACCGACGGCGAATCGTCGAGCAGCGCGTCGCGCAGGAGCGGCTGCGCCGCCGCGCCCGCGAGCGCCGCCGCCGCGTGCACCGCGCCGCCGCGCGCCTCGGCCGCCTCGTCGCCGCCGAAGCGCTTCAGCACGTCGCCGGCGAGCGCGGCGTCGCCCGCCTCGCCGCACGCCTTGAGCAGATCGAGCGCGCTCGCCGCGACCGCGAAGTCGCGCGCCTTCACGCCGGCGAGCGCCTCTTCGCGCAGCCGCGCCCGCCGCGCCGGATCGGCGTCGGGCTTCGCGAAGGTCGCGAGCGCGACGTACGCCTCGCTCGCGACGTAGGGGTTCGCGTCGTGGGCGAGCCTCTGCAGCCGCTCGCCCGCGGCGTCCCACGGCGCGGCGGCGAGCGCCCGCACGAAGGCCACGCGCACGTAGGGCGACGGCGACCGTCCCCACGCCGGCTCGAACTCGGCGACGGCGTCGGGCCGCGTGGCGCCCGCGATGCGGAAGACCGCCTCGAGCGCGGCGGCGGCGACGGAGAGCGTCTCGAACTCGGTCGCCTGCCGGCAGGCGCGCAGCGCTTCGGCGCGCGCCGCTGCGCCGGCGTCGAGCCGGACCGCGATCTCGGCGAGCGCGGCGAGCGCGGCGCGGCGCACGTGCCAGCGCGCCGGCGTGGCGCGGTCGCCGAGGCGCGCGAGCAGCGGCGCGAGCGCGCGCTCGTCGCCGCACTTCCCGAGTCCGCTCGCCGCCTGCGCCGCCACGAACGGGTCGGCGTCGGCGAGGTGGCCCGCGAAGTCGGCCGCCACCGCCTCCTTCGCAGCGGCGAGGCGCGCGAGCCCGCCCATCGCGAAGAGGCGCACCGTGGCATCGTCCGATTCGAGCGCATGTCGGAGCGCGGAGACGCGACCCGCCATCTCGACCTCCGAGAGCGCGTAGGCCGCCTTCCAGCGCACCGCCGCGTCGGCGTCGTCGAGCAGCGCCGTCGCTCCCCTCAAGAAGGCCGACTGCGCCTCGGGGTCGAGCGCGTCGCGCGTCGCGTTGCGCCGTCCGCAGAGGCGCGCCAGCGCGAGCAGCGTCGCGCCGCGCATCTCCGGCTCGGGATCGGGCAGGTGGGCGACCAGCGCCGACGCCGTGTGCGGGACGTTCAGCTTGCCGAGCGCCTCCGCCGCCGCCGCGCGCAGCGGCGGAGTATTGACGTCGAGCTGTTCGAGCAGGAGCGATGCGCTCGCCGGGTCGCCGATCTGGCCGAGCGCGAAGAGCTGCTCCGCGCGCACCGTGGCGTCCGCCTCGACCTCGAACGCCCGCGCGACGACGCCGGCGAGCCGCACGTCGCGCACCCGCCCTGCCGCCCGCGCCGCCGCCTTGCGCGTCGCGGCGTCGCTCCGCATCAGGAGGTCGTCCCACGCGTCGGGCCGCCCGACGCGGCGGTCGGCCAGGTCGGCCGTTCGCACGCGCGCGTCGTCCGCCGCCGAACGACACGCCGCGCCGCCGAAGACGGTGACGATGGCGAGGACGAGGACGAGGAGGCGCCGCCGACTCGACCTGCGCTCGGGACCGGACCGCGGCATCGACGCCTCCTGCGACGCGAAGGCGTACGAGCCTACCTCGCCGTCAGGCGGTCACGGTCCGCCGGCCTTCTTGCAGTCCTCGCAGTCGCACTTGACGTTCTTCAGCGCGTCGGCGGCCTTCGCGTCGCGCGGGTCGAGGTGGGCGATCTCCTGCATGCGCTTCTTGAAGCAGAACGGCTTGTAGGAGGGGCTCTCCTTGTTGTGGCACGTCGTGCAGGTCGACATCTCGGGGAACGCGACGATCTCGTCCTTGGGGACCTCCACGCGCGCCGCGGGCTTGGTGTCGTCACCGCCCGCCTCGGCGGCGGCCGCGAGGCGCGCCTTCATGTGCTTCTCGCCGGGCCCGTGGCAGGACTCGCACTGCACGCCGATGTTCTTGTCGAAGCCGCGTGCGATCTGCTCGGCGGGCGCGTTCCAGGCGGTGGCGTGACACTTCATGCACGTGTCGCCCTTCTGCGGATCGTCGATGCCCTTCTCCTTCGCGATCTTCTTCGCGGCATCGCCCGCGAGCGTTTCGAAGGCCTTGGCGTGCTTCTCGAGCTTCCACTTGCCGAACTGGTCGCCGCTCTCGCTGGAGGCGTGACAGGTCTTGCACTTGGCCGCGCCGATGTAGCGGTTGGCGGCGGCGGGCTTCGCCGCCTGCGGCGAGTCGGTCGCGGCGGCGGTCGCGACGGCTCCGAGCAACGCTCCAATCGTCAGCAGCTGGACAAGTCGCATCGTTCGATCCTCCATGCCAGTTTTCGAGAGGGGCGCACGATACGACGATCGCGCGCGCGTCGAAGTGCGCGTCTCATCGTCCGCATGTGCACCAGAGGGAATTCGTTCCCACTTCGCGGGGCCAGCACCGCGCCGCGCGGGATTCGGCGCGTCTCCAGTAACTTGACGGGCTCGACCTTCCTGATCCTGGCCTGATCCTGGCCTGATCCTGGCCTGATCCTGGCCTGATCCTGGAGCCGCCCGTGCGCGCGACGCGTCGACCCGCCCTGCTCTTCCTGCTGCCGGTCTCCCTCCTCGCGGCGTTCGCCTGCATCACGCCGTCGCAGCCGGCCGCGCCGAAGGTTCGCGAGGAGATCACGGCGGAGGCGTTCCTCGCCGACGTGAAGTTGCTCGCTGACGACAAGCTCGAAGGGCGGCGCACGGGGGCGCCGGGGTGCGAGGAGGCGGCGCGCTACGTCGCGGAGAAGTTCCACGCGGCGGGACTTCAGCCTCTCGGCGACTTCGGGACTTGGTACCAGCATTTCGACGCGGTGTCGGGGCGGCGCGTCGAGGCGACGACGGCGGTCGAGCTGAACGGCCAGACGCTCGCGGCCGGCAAGGAGTTCACCGTCGTCAGCGGCACCGGCACCTGCGACGCGCGCGCCGAGCTCTTCTTCGTCGGCTACGGCCTCGAATCGAAGTCGGCCGACCGCCACGACTACGCGGGGCGCGACGTGACGGGGCGGATCGTCGTCGCGCTCACCGGTGCGCCGGGACGCGCGCAGGAGACCGGCGACTTCACCGACACGAAGCCGGGCGGCGAGGCGGTCAAGCCGCGCCGCAAGGTGCAGGCGGCGTTCGCGGCGAAGGCGGCGGGGCTGATCCTGATCCAGGTGAACGCGGGCGTCGGCACCCCCGACGCGCTGCCGCCGTTCAACGAGGAGATCGGCGACGGCCTCACCTTCCCCGCCGTCTACGTGACCGATGCGATCGGCCGCAAGCTCCTCGAGGGCGCGGGGCTGAGGCTCGACGACGTCGTGAAGGTGCTCGCGGAGGGAGGCGAGATGCCCGGCTCCCTCGCGCGCCCGCTCGGCGGCGCGACCGCGAAGCTCCACGTCGACACCGCGCCGATCCACCATCCGACCGCGAACGTCGTCGGGATCGTGAAGGGCGACGGCTCGCACGGGAGCGAATACGTCGCGATCGGCGCCCACTACGACCACCTCGGCTGGGGCGATTCCTCGAGCAGCCTCGCCCCCGGCGTCCGCGCGATCCACAACGGCGCCGACGACAACGCCTCGGGCACGGCGGCGCTGATCGCGCTGGCGCAGTGGTGCGCGACACGGCCGGCGAAGCTGCCGCGCGACGTCGTCTTCCTGGCGTTCTCGGGCGAGGAGATGGGGCTCCTGGGCTCGCAGCACTACTGCACCCACCCGATCGTCCCGCTCGAGCAGTGCGCGGCGATGCTCAACCTCGACATGGTCGGCCGCAGCCAGAACGACTTCTGCGCAGTCGGCAACATCAGCAGCGCCGCGCCGTTCCGGGAGATCGTGAACGCCGCGAACGACGCGGAGGGGGTCCGCTTGAAGCTCGACCTCTCCGACGGCGGCATGTCGGTCGGCTCGAGCGACCACCAGTCGTTCCTGAACGCGAAGGTGCCGAGCCTCTTCTTCTTCAGCGGGCTCCACGCCGACTACCACAAGCCGAGCGACGACACCGACAAGATCAACGCCGACGGCGGCGCCCGCATCGCGAAGCTCTGCGGCGGGATCATCGAAGAGGTCGCCCTGCTGCCGAAGAAGCCGGAGTTCGTGGCGCCGGCGGCGCCGGTCGCCCCCAATCCCCACGCGGGCGGGGTGCCGGTGCCGGCGCCGTCGGGCGAGGGGCGGCCGTGGTTCGGCTCGGTGCCGGCCTTCGGCGCGAGCGGCGACGGCGTCCTCTTCGACGGCGTGAGCGCCGGCTCGCCGGCGGAGAAGGCGGGGCTCGGCAAGGGCGATCGCCTCGTCGAATGGAACGGCCGCCCGGTCAAGACGCTCGAGGACTTCACGGCGATGCTCGGCGCGGCGCAGGTCGGCGAGACGGTGCACGTCGTGATCGTGCGCGGCGGCGAGAAAGGCGAGAAGAAGGAGTTCGACATCACGCTCGCGCTGCGGAGGTAGGAGCTCGACCCGGCAGGTTTCGAGGCACTCGCGCGCTGTACGTGTTTTGTGATGTTTCTCCCTCGGCGGCGTTCTCCCCTCGTCGCCGGCACGGGACTCCGCGACGCGGTCGCGGGCCGGAGCGCGGCGCAGGTTCTCTGAAGTCGAAGGGGGGAGTGCCATGTCGCAAGTCTTCCGGATCGCCGCGGTCGTCGTCGCGTTCGCGCTCGGCTCGACCGGATCGCACGCGTTCACGCGTCCGGCCGCGGTGCGCGACGCCGACGGCGGCGCGAGCGGCAGCAGTGACTGCAACCAGGACGTGAAGAAGGTCGACGCGTCGTCGACCTGCCTGCGCTCGACCTGGTGCGGCGGCTCGACCGGCGGGTCGCTCACCTACGGCGCGCTCAAGCTCGGTTCGTCCGGCGGCGGCGGCACGGTCGACTGCTGCCTCACCGAGGTCGTGATCCCCGAGCACACGGAGATCGTCGCCGGCCACCGGCGCATCGTGCGCGGGACCGACGTCGACGGCGCGCTGATCACCCGGCGCTGCTCATCGCCGTTCATGTTCCTCTGGATCGAGTTCGGGTCGTGGTCCTGCGAGACCGACACGATCACGAAGTTCGGCAAGTTCCCGATCGACTCGGCGCAGAGCTGCGACTGAGGCGCCGCCATGCACCGCCGAGCCGAACGGCGGCTCGCGGCGGGCGGACTCCTCCTGCTCGCGGTCGTCCCGGCGTGGAAGCGCGCCGGGACGACCGCCCAGGAACGGCAGCCCGACCCGCCCCCCGCCGCCGAAACGAACGTGAATCCGAACGTGAATCCCAACGTGATTCCGATTCTGGAGGCCGCCCTCGCCGAGCTCGCGCTCGAGGAGGTCCGCCTCAACCGCCTCGCCATGCGCGCCGGCGACGGCGACCACGACGCCCTGCAGCAGCTCTACGTCGAGGTGCTCGACCAGATCCCCAAGCGCGTGGTCGAGGAGTTCGACGAGCAGCACGGCATCACCACGCGCACCGTCTACGAGATGGCGCTCACGTGGAAGGCGAACGAGGTGCTGCGGCGCGCGGTCGAGACGGCGGGCGCGCCAGGAAAAAAAGAAGGCGCGCTCGGGCCCGACGACCTGCTCGAAGTCCTGCGCCGGCCCGACCTCGGCCGGCTGCCGGAGACGGGAGTGCCGCGCGCGGTGCGCGACTTCGTGGCCGAGGTCACGGCGCGGACCGCTCCCGACGTCACCGTCCAGATCTGGTATCCGGCGACTGCCTACCTCGTCTTCGCGGCGCTGCACGGCGGCGGCCTCGAAGCGGCGCGCGAGCGCTGGTGGCCCGACGACGAGGCAGGTCGCGCGCGCCGCTCCGAGTTCGTGCGCAGCCTGCTCGAGCTGGTCGCGGCGGCGGACGACGCGAAGACGGCTTCGACGGTAACGCGGATCGTCGACGCGGCGCTCGCGCCGCCGCTCGACGTGCCGCACACGAAGGGGCTCGTCACCTGCTGCCGCGCCGAGTTCGCGCGCCATCGTGGCCGGGTCGGCTTCGATCCATCGCACCTCGAATTCGCGAGCCGCTTCGGCAGCGAGGCGCAGCGCGACGCGGCGAGCGGCGCGACGCGGCTCGACGGCGTGCGACTCGATCCGTTCATACCAGCGCCGGCCGACCGCGCCGCGTTCATGGCGGTGATGCGGCTGCGCATCCTCCTCGAGCTCGATCCGAGGGGATTCGCGGGCGCCGCGGCGCTGCGCTTCGGGACGCCGGCCGAGGTCGAGGCGTGGTACCGCGCGATCTTCGCGGAGCGCGGCTGGCGGAACGCCTGGGCCGAGGCGCGCGGCGACGTCGAAAAGATGGTCGCCGGCACCTTTCCCGACCTGCGGGACGCGCAGATCGACGCGCTGCGCGCGCGCGCCTCCGATCCGACGCTGAGCGAAGAGGAGCGCGAGCGCGCCGCGGAGGAACTGCGCGAGCTCGAGCACGCGCGCTCCCGCGACCACGAGCGCCTCGCGGGGGTGATCCTGCGGCTGCTCGCGGAGGCGGGCGACGTCGAGCTCGTGAGGGACGAGCTCCTGGCCCTTCACCCGAAGGGCGCGGCCGCGACTTACGGCGACTGGAACACGACGCTCGTGGTGCCCTGGATGACGCTCGTGAAGCGCGATGCGGGCTGGGCCGACGGGCTGCTCGAAGATTCGCTGCGGCAGCGACGCGACGTCCCCAAGCCGGCGCTCGAGGCGGCGCTCCTCGAGTTGCGCGATCGGCTGAAGCTGGAGGTGCGCGCGCAGGACGTCGAGACGCTGGTCGCGATCGGCTGCGACGGGCCGGCCGACGTGCGCGGCGTCGCCTTCTACGACCAGATGGTGCTGCCGGCCGACGCGGCGCGGCGGCTCTACGACGTGGCGCTCTTCGACGCCGCGCGGGCCGACGGGAGCGCGCGCGCCGCGGCGGGAAGGCGGCTCTTCCGGCCGATGGTCGAGCTCCTCTACGACCGGCGCGCCGAGGCGTGGACGCACGAGGCTCTGCTCGACACCTTCAACCACGAAGGCGCGTCGCTCTGGCGCGGCACGTACCTCTCCGACGTGGCGCCGATCGGGCCGGCGGCTGCGCAAGGGGTCGCAAGGGAGAAGGCGCTGCTCGAATGGGTCGCGACGGCGTTCGACGACGCGACGTTCGCGAAGCTCGAGCGCGAAGGCCGCATTCCCGCGCGCATTCGCGAGGAGCGCGCGCGCCTGCGGGCTAATTCCAACGGGCGATGAGCTTGACGGGCTTGCCGCCGCGCAGCACGCCGATCTCGACGTCTTTCTTGGACGGCGCACCGCCGATCAGCCGCTGCAGCGAGCGCAGCGGATCGTCGGAGGAGAGCGGCTTGCCGTGGACCGAGACGATCACGTCGCCGACCGAGAGACCCGACTTCTCCGCGACCGAGCCGGCGGTGATGCTCGTCACCTCGTATCCGCCCTGGTCGTCGGGGAGGCCGAGCGCCTTGGCCTTCGCGGCGTCGAGCGCACCGTCGACGCCGACGCCGAGCGTCTTGCGCTGCCGTCCCTCGAAGCGCGGCATCTCGAACTTCATCGGCTCGGTGCAGTCGGCGAGCTCGACCGTGAGCGCCGTGACGAAGCGGCAGATTTTCGCCATCTGCTCCAGGTCGAGCTTCTCGACCGAGTCGCCCACGCGGTGGTAGTCGTCGTGGTACCCGGTGAAGACGAAGAGCGCGGGCACCGAATGCTGGAGAAAGCTGTGGTGGTCGGAGCCGGGCTCGGAGTAGGCGAGGCGGTGCGAGGCGAGGTCGAGCTCCGGCGCGGCGCGCCACGCGGAGTCGCAGAGGCGGTTCCAGAGGCCGCCCTGCAGCGAGCCGAGCGCGCCGAGCTCGATCCCGGTCTTGGTCGCGCGGCCGACCATGTCGAGGTTCACCATCGCGACGGTCTTCTCGAGCGGGAAGGGCGGGTTCTGGCAGTAGTGCAGCGAGCCGAGCAGCCCCTGCTCCTCCGCGCTGAAGGCGATGAAGACAATGCTGCGCTTGGTCGGGACGCCGCCGAGCGCGAGCGCCTGCGCGATCTCCAGGACCGACGACGTGCCCGAGGCGTTGTCGTCGGCGCCGTTCCAGATCTTGTCGTCGCCGATCGCGCCGCCGATCCGGCCAGCGTCGGCGCTCGCCATAATGCCGACATGGTCATAATGGCCACCAAGCACGACGTATTCGTCCTTCAGGACCGGATCGCTGCCGCGCAGCAGCGCCACGACGTTGCGCGTCGTCGCCAGCTTCTTGCCGCCGCGCACCGGGAACTCGAAGGGCTGGAACCAGCTGCCGTCGACGCCGCACGGCTCGAGGCCGTTTTCTTCGAAGCGGTCGGCGATCCATACCGCGGCTTCGTCGCACGCGGACTCGCCCGCGCAGCGGCCCTGGCGCGCGTCGTCGGCGAGCCAGACCTCGGAGTCGTGCAGGTCGTCGCTCGTGATCGTGACGAGCGCGCGCTGCAGCGGATGCTCCTTCGGCAGCGGGTCGGGCCGGGCGAGCGGCGGCGCGGCGGCCTCGCCCGGGCCGGACGCGGCGGAGGGGCCGGAGGCGGGCGCGGCCGACTGCTGCGCGGCCGCGACGGCGGCGAGGAGCGCGAGGGCGGGACCGGGTCGGAGGAACATGGGAGCTCCGGAGGGCCGGGGCGAAAGGGGGCGGATCATAGGCACGGAGGCGGACGCGCTAACGGGCAGCGCCTACGCCGCCTCCTGCCTCGCGTTCCGAGGATCGTCCCGAAGTTCTAGAGACGCGAGGAGGCCCCCATGCTCGCCGCCTGTTTCGCTGCGCTCGGGCTCGCCGTCGGACTCGCCGCGCTGCCGACGCGCGCGGTCGGACTCGCCGCGCTTCCGACGCACGCCGTTGGTTCACCGCTCCTCTGCTTCCCGCTCGACGTCGGCGGCGCCGCGACGCTGCCGTTCGGCGGCGAGGGGCTCGACGTCAAGAGCGACCTTTCGACCGAGGAGGTGGTCAAGCTGACGCGCGCGCTCCTCGAGAAGAGCGACGACCCGCTGGTCCACATGGAGACGCTGCGCCGCGCCACGATCTGGTTCATGAACAAGGACGCGGCGGAGGCGGCGGGGAAGTTCCGCGCCGTGCTCGCCGACGCGACGTTGCGCGCCGCCGCGGCCACGGGCGACGGGACCGCACGTGCACATCATGAGGCAATGCGCTGGCTCGACCTCGGCTACTTCCAGGCGGCGGCGCGCCAGGGCGGCGTGCTCCAACTCAAGAACGCGCACGAGTGGCTGGAGAAGGCGGCCCGCCTGGCGCCCGACGACCTCGCGCTTCGCTTCGGCGTCGCGCTCGCCCAGTTCTCACCGGGCGAGGAGGGGGACCCCAAGGCGTGGGCAAGACACCTGCAGGTCGTCCTCGACGCGAAGGAGCTGTCGCCGCTGCTGAAGAAGAACGCCGTGGCGACGTTCGGCACCTTCCTCCAGGTATCCGACTGGGAGAAACTGGGCGCGGAGGTGCGCAAGCGGCTTGGACGCGCCTGAACCAGTTCATTCCGCGCCCGTGTGGGCGGCGCTGCCGGTCGTGAACGACCCGGCGCCGCCGCCCGCCGCCGACGAGGAGTCCGCGCGCGACGTCGCGGCGCTCGTCGCGCGCGCCCGGCGCGGCGAGCGCGACGCGTTCGCGGCGTTCCACGCCCGCTTCGCGCGCTTCGTCCACGCCGTCCTGCTGGTGCATGCACCGCGGGCCGAAATCGAGGACCTCCATCAAGAGGTCTTCGTCGCGGCCTGGCGCAAGCTCGAGACCTTGCGTGAGGACGAGCGCGCGGGCGCGTGGCTCGCGACGATCGCGCGGCACGCGGCGCAGCGGCGGCGCGCCGGCCGCGTCGACCATGCGCCGCTGCCGGCGCAGCTCGAGGACCGCCGCGCGGCGCCGCGCGGCGCGCTCGACGGAACGCACCTCGTCGAGATCCTGCGCACGCTGCCCGAGGCGTACCGCGAGACGCTCGCGCTGCGCCTGATCGAAGGGTTCGACGGTCGGGAGATCGCGGCGGCGACCGGACTCACCCACGGCTCCGTGCGCGTCAACCTGCACCGCGGCATGCAGCTCCTGCGCGAGAAGCTGCGCGAGGAGGGCTGGGCATGAGCGACGAATACCTCTTCGAGAAGCGCGGGCCGCCCGACGCCGAGGTCGAGCGGCTCGAGAAGCTGCTCGAATCGCAGCGCTGGCGGCCGGTGCCGCCGCCGCGGCTCGCGCTGCCGTGGCCGCGCGCCCCTTCCCGCGCACTTTGGCGCGCCGCGGCGATCCTCGTCGCGGCGGGCGGGCTCGCGGCGGCCGGGCTCTGGCTCGCGAACCGCCGCGGCGGCGCGACGCAGTTCGAGCTCGCCGACGCGAGCGGCGACGTGCGCGTCGTCGAAGGGCTCCTCTCGAAGTCGACGCCGGCCGACGGCGCCGGCGGGACGCTGCGGCGCGGCGCACGCGTCGTCTGCGGCTCCGGCGCGAGCGCGCGCGTGCGCGTCGCCGACGTCGGCTACGTCACCCTCGAGGGCGACACGCGCGTCCGCGTCGAGCGCTCGGCGCGGCCGAACGAGGAGGCGACCCAGGAGGGCGCCTTCCAGCTCTATCTCGAGCGCGGCAGCGTCTCGGCGTCGATCTTCGCCGCGCCGCGCATCTTCGAGCTCGGCACGCCGTCGGGCATCGCCGTCGACCTCGGCTGCATCTACCGCACGACCGTCGACGACTGGGGCCACACCACCCTCTCCGTCGTCCTCGGCAAGGTCTCCTTCGAGGCCGACGGCCGCAAGGTGCACGTCCCGTCCCGCGCGTCGTGTCGCGCCCTGCCCGGAGTCGGGCCGGGCACGCCGGTCTGGGACGACGCCGACGCCTCCTATCACGCCGACGTCGAGGCGATCGACACGAGCGGCCGCACGAAGGGCGCGGCGAAACCGGGCGCGTCCACGCCGGCGCCGCTCGACGTGACGACGTCGGCAACGCTCGCGCGCGTCCTCGAGCAGTCGCGCGTGAAGGACTCGCTCACGCTCTGGCACCTGCTCGATGATCCACGGGCCGATCTGCGCGCGCAGGTCTTCGACCGCCTCGCCGCCCTCGTCCCGCCGCCCGACGACCTGCGGCGTGCAACCTTCGAACGCGCGCCGCGCAAGGACCGCGGCAAGGACTACGGCACGACGCGCACCTCCGACGACCCGGTCGGCGACGAGCTGCTGGAGAAGTGGGAAGAGGCGGTGCGCGCGGAGTGGTGAGCGGCGACGCGTCGCGCCGCACGCCGCCCCGTCACCTCCCCTTCACTTCCCTGGCGCGCCCGCCCCCGCGCCCGTCTTCGCCGGCGCCTTCTCCGGTTCCTTCGCGCCGGGCGTCGCCGGCAGCACGCCGATCTCGACGAAAGAAGCGTGCTCCTTGTCGCGATAGACCGCGTGGTCGGCGGCGACGAAGTCGGCGTCCTTCGCGAAGTAGATGTTGTCGACCCACTTCTGCGGGTTGCGGTCGATCAAGGGGAACCAGGTGCTCTGCACCTGGATCATCAGGCGGTGGCCCTTCTGGAAGGTGTGCAGGACGTCCTGCAGCGGGAGCTTCACGAGCGTCGGCGTGTTCGGCGGGAAGGGCTTGGGGTCGGAGTAGCTGTCGCGGAAGCGACCGCGGATCGACTCGCTGCGGACCATCATCGCGTAGCCGCCCATCGGCTTGTTGTCGGGCGCGCCGCGCGACGACCCGCGCGCGGGCGCGGGCGCGGGCGCAGGTGCAGGCGCGGGCGCAGGCGCGGCCGTCGGCGCGGGCGCAGCCGCAGGCGCAGGCGCGGCGCCGCCAGCGCTGGCCGCGGCGTCCTCGGGATACTTGAAGTCACCGGGGAAGACGTCGATCAGCTTCACGACCCAGTCGGCATCTTGCTGCGACGTCGAGACCCAGAGGTTCGCGACCAGCGGGCCGGCGAGCGTCCAGTCGTCGGTCAGGACTTCGGTCTGGAAGGTCAGCACGTCGGGGCGGCGCGCGGCGAAGCGCTGGTCGTCGGTCATGTACTCGCGCGTCATGCCGGTCGCGACCGCCTCGGTGAACGGCACCGGCTTCTTGGGATCGCTGACGAAGCGGTCGGCCGCGCGCTCGTCGGTCGGCGCTTCGCCCTTCGAAAGCCTCCCGTCGCCGCGCAGGAAGAGGCGCGCCGGCGCGGTCGTTTTCGGCGGCCACTCGGCGAAGGTGCGCCAGCGGTTGGCGCCGGTCTCGAAGACGAACGCCTCGGGCAGCGGGTCGTGCTTCACGTCGCGCAGGAAGGTCTCGAAGAAGCGGAACTCGACGTTCTCGCGGTACCAGGCCGACTGCTTGCCGCCGAAGCGGACGCTGCCGAGCCGCTCGCCCTCGTTGCGCGCCCAGCCGCCGTGCGCCCACGGTCCCATCACGAGGAAGTTGGTGATGCCGGGGTTCAGCCGCTCGACGGCGCGGTAGGTCTGGAGCGCGCCGTAGAGGTCCTCGGCGTCGAACCAGCCGCCGACCGTCATCACGGCGGGCGCCGTCTTGTGCAGGTGCGGCAGCAGGTTGCGCGCGCGCCAGTAGTCGTCGTAGTTGGGGTGCGCGGCGAAGACCTTCCAGTACGGGATCTCGTCGTGGTACCACTTCGGATCGACGTTGGAGAGGCCGCCGAGGTCGAGGAAGAACTGGTACCCGTCGGGCGTGCCGTGGCTGCCGCCCTTGCGCGACTCGGTCGTGAGCCCCGAGCGCGGCTTGCCGAAGCTCCACATGAAGTTGAAGAAGTGCGGCAGGAAGAAGGCGCCGTGGTGGTGGAAGTCGTCGAAGAACCAGTCGGCGATCGGCGCCTGCGGCGAGGCGCACCGGAGCGCCGGATGGGCGTCGATCATCCCGGCCGACACGTAGAAGCCGGGATAGCTGATCCCCCACGTGCCGACGCGGCCGTTGTGGCCGGGGACGTTCTTCACGAGCCACTCGATCGTGTCGAACGTGTCGCTCGACTCGTCGACGTCGGTCGGCTTGGCCTTGACGTCGAGATGCGGCCGCATGTCGTCGAAGTCGCCGCCCGACATGTAGCAGCCGCGCACGTCCTCGTAGACCACGATGTAGTTCGCCTGCATGAAGAGCGGCGAAGGGCCGACCGACTCGCGGAACTTCTCCTCGCCGTAGGGCGAGCACGAGTAGGGCGTGCGGTCGAGCAGGATCGGATGGGGCTGCGAGGTGTCCTTCGGCAGGTAGATCGCGGCGTGGAGCTCGACGCCGTCGCGCATCGGGATCTTCCGCTCGAGCTTCGTGTAGAGCTCCTTCGCGAGGGGCGGCGATTGTGCAGTCGGCGCCGCAGCAGGCGGCGCCTGGGCTTGCGGCGTCGCGGCTGGAGGCGCAGAGGTCGGCGGCGTCTGCTGCGCGACCGCGCGGCCGGCCGCAACGGCGAGGAGCAGCGCGCCGCAGCGCACCGCGAAGACGATCGAATGGCGGTCAGCTCTTCCCCTCGCGCTCATGGTCCCCCTCCGTGGTTCGACGCGCCCCTCCCCGCGGGCCGCGTCCCGTACGAGCGATCGCGTCAGCGGTTCGAGGCGGCCGCGCGCTGGCGCAGCGTCTCGCTCTCCGGCAGGAGCGCGGCGGCGGCCGCGACGTGGCCGCGCGCCTCCTCGGCGGCGGCGGGCGACGGCACGGCCGCGTCCTCGAGCCGCCACGCGAGCAGCAGGTGCAGCACCGGGTCGTCGGGATGCTCGAGCGCGCCCGCGCGCCACTGCGCCAGCGCGTCGTCGTCCGCGTCGGTGCGGAGCAGCGCCGCGCCGAGCAGCGCGGCCGTCGCGGCGTCGAGATCGGCGGCGTCGACCTCGCCGACCACCTCGAGCACGCGCCCGCGGTCGCGCGCGAGCAGCGCGGCGCGCACGCGCGAGCGCACCGGGTCGCCGTCGAGGCGCGCCGCGATGCGCGTCGCGGCGTCGCGCACCACCGCGCTGCCGGCGCGCTCGGCCACCTCCGACCAGAGGTCGAGGAAGGCCGCCACCTCGACCGGCGCGCCGAGCGCGACGTAGCGCGCGAGCGTCGCCTCGTCGGAAGCGAGGTCGGTCGCGAAGCCGTGGCTCGCCGAGAGGCGCGCCAGCGCGGCGAGCGCGGCGCGCCACTCCACCGGGTCGCCCCCGGCCGACGGGAACGGCACCTCGGCGAGCGCCGCGAAGAGCTCGCGCAACGACGCCGACACGCGCGGCGCGGCGGGCGCCGCCTCCGGCGCCGGCGCCTTCGCCGTCCGCGCGCGCTCGCCCGCGAACCACCCCTTCGGCGCGAGCCGGCCGTCGGCGAGCGCGCGCCCCTCGAGGAAGCCGATCGCTCCGCCGCCGCCGGCGAACAGGAGCGCCAGGGCGCAGCGCCCGGGCTTGCTCATTGTCCCGCTCACTTGCCGCTCCGCATCAAACCGAGCAGCTCGGCCGCCTCGTCGCGCGTCCGCACGAACTCGGGGTCGGGCGCGTCGCCCAGCGACTCCGCCTGGCGGAAGTACTCGCGCGCGGCGTCGCTCTCGCCGAGCTGCTGCTTCGCCATCGCAAGGAAGCAGAAGTCGAGCGCGCTCCCCTCGCGCGCGATGCGGCTGGCGAGCTCGAGCTCGAGGATGCAGCGCCCGAAATCGCCCGACCGGTAGAGCGCGATGCCGAGCGTGCGGTGCGGCGCGGCGTCCTCCGGGTCGACCTCGCAGGCGCGCTGCGCGTGCTCGATCGCCTGGCCCGGCCGGCGCAGGCGCGGATCGGCGCCGTTGGCGAGCTCGCGCGCGTAGGCGTCGGCGGCCGCCGCGTTCCACTCGTCGAGGCGGATCGCCTCGCGCCACTGCGCGAGCGCGTCGCCGCGCTGGCCCGCCGCGAGCAGCACCGCCGCGAACTGCCCGCGCAGCGTCGCGTCGTCGGGGTGGCGGCGCACCCCCTCCTCGAGCAGCGCGACCGCCCCCGCGACGTCGCCCTGCGCGCGCAGCACCGCGGCCAGCCCGCCGCGCCCCTCGGGCGTGTCGAAGAGGCGCAGGCTCTGCTCGCACGCCTCCTTCGAGCGCTCGAGCTGGTAGCGCCACCCCCGCTCGTCCGTCGGCGCCAGGTCGCGCGGTATCGCGATCGGCCGCGGGTCGTAGGCGTCGCGCTCGATCAGCAGGTCGCCGAGCGCCGCCTGCGCCGGCGCGCAGCGCGGGTCGGACGCGAGCGCCTGCAGCAGGACCAGTTTCGCCTCCGACTCGTGGCTCGCGCGCGCCAGCGCGAGGCCGCGCACGTAGATCGGCGCCGCCTGGAACGGGACGCGCCGCGTCGCCGCCTCGAGCGTCGCGAGCGCGGCGTCGGAGTCCTCGGACCGCGCGGCCAGGAGCCAGCCCAAGTGAGTCCAGGCGCGCGCCGACGCGGGCCGCAGCGCGAGCGCGGCGACGTACTCGCGGCGTGCCGCCGCGCGCTGCGCCGGGCCGCGCTCGGCGAGCAGGTCCGCGCACGCGATCCGGAGCTCGTAATGGTCGGAGTGCTCCGCGACGGCGCGCCCGCCGAAGCGCACCGCGACGTCGGCGAGGCCGACGGACGCCAGCGCCTTGACCAGCAACGCGAGCGTCGGCGCCGGGTCGCGCCGCAGGTCGGCCGCGTCGGCGAGCTCGCGCAGCCGCCCGGCGCTCGCGCGCCCGAGCAGCGCGCGCACTTCGACCCGACGCGGGTCGGGGTCGACCGCGTTCGCGAGCGCCGTCAGCTTGCGCGCGCCGTCGGCGTGGAGCTGCGCATGCTCCAGCGCGATCCAGTCGTCGAGCGCGCCGGCGAGCGCCGGCAGCGGCGGGAGGCCGGCGACGCGCGCCTCGAGCCGCTCGACCGCCTCGTTCAGGACCTCGTCGCCGTGCTGCGCCGGATCGGACGCGTCGCCGACGCCGGCGGCGCGCGCCAGCGCCCGGCCGAGGAAGGAGTCGTGGCGCCGGCGCAGCCGCCACGCGAACGCGTCGTCGAGCGCGCGCGCGAGGACGGTCTCCACCTCGATCACGCGCGCCGCGCGCTTCTCCTCGTCGGCCGTCGCGCGCGCGAGAGCGAGCGCCGCCGCCGCCTCGCGCTCGAGCACGCCGTGGCGATGGACCCAGCCTGCGAGGAAGCCGCCGCCGAGCGCGACGACGACCACGCTGACCAGCCAGATGCCGGTGCGGGGAGTGGAAACCTCGAGCTCGTCTTTCGCGACCATGCGGCGCCAGACTCTAGACCCCCGGGGCGTTCCGGGTCACGGCGCCGGTCATTGCGCCGGCGGGACGAAGCCGAAGTAGATGAACCCGGCGATCGTGAAGTAGATCAGCACCCCCGTCACGTCGCAGAAGGTCGCGACGAACGGCGAGCACGCCGTCGCGGGGTCGAGCTTCAAGATCCGGAGGAGGAACGGGAGCAGCGCGCCGACGACCGAGCCGAAGAGGACCACGCCGATCAGCGCGAAGGCGACGGTCAAGGCGAGCCGCATGTAGTGGTCGCCGTAGTACGGGCCCCCGTCGAACTTGAAGAGCAGCTGCCAGACGAGGATCCGCAGCATGCCGATCGCGGCGAGGAAGGCGCCGAGCGCGAAGCCGGCGAAGAGCTCGCGACGGAAGACGCGCCACCAGTCGGCGATGCGCACCTCGTCCAGCGCCATCGCGCGGATCACCAGCGTGGACGCCTGCGACCCCGAGTTGCCGCCGCTGCTGATGATCAGCGGCAGGAACAGCGCGATCTTCGTCCACGCGTGCATCTTGTCTTCGTAGTACCCGAGCGCGGTCGCGGTCAGCGTCTCGCCGATGAAGAGCACCGCGAGCCAGGCGGCGCGCTTGCGGATCAGGTGGAGGATCCCGGTCTGGAGGTAGGGCGCGTCGAGGACTTCGACGCCGCCGAGCTTCTGGATGTCCTCGGTCGCCTCCTGCTGGACGACGTCGACGATGTCCTCGGCGGAGACGATGCCCTTCATGCGGTTCTGCGCGTCGACGACCGGCAGCGCGACGAAGCTGTGCGAGGTGAAGAGCGGCGCGATCTTCTCCTGGTCGAGGTCCTCGGGGACCTTGACCACGTCCTTCACCATGATCTGCTCGACCTTGACGTTGGCCGGCGCGGAGATCAGCTGCCGGAAGCTGCACACGCCGAGCAGCGTCTGGTCGGGGTCGAGCACGTAGTTGTAGTAGATCGGGCGGTCCTTCTGCTGCGCCTGACGGCGCAGGTAGAGGATCGCCTCGTCGATCGTCATGTCGGGGCGCAGCCGGACGAAGCGCGGGTTCATCAGGCCGCCCGCCTCGTCCTCGGCGTAGGCGAGCAGCGCGCGCACCTCCTTCAAGGAGACGTCGTCGAGCAGCTTCATCAGCTCCTCGCGCGACTCGGCCGGCGCCTCCTGCACGACGTCGGCCGCCTCGTCGAGCGGAAGGAGGCGCATCCACGTGCGGCGCGTCGTCGCCGGCAGCGCGAGCAGCAGCTGCGCCTGTTCGCGCGCGCCGAGCTCGAGGAAGACCTCCTCCGCCTCGTCCTCGGGCAGGAGCTTCAGCCCGTCGATCCGCTCCTGCGGGGACAGCACCGGCCACGCGGCCTTCAGATCCGCGAGACACTCGGCGATCTCTTGGGTGCGGTTGCCCTCGGCGCGATCCACGACGCGAACCTCGCGTGCCTGGCGAGTGAGGCGGTGAGCGACGCGGAGGCGGATGAATCGCGCTCCGCGTCGATCCGCCGGAAACTAGCTCGGCATCCGGGGAGCCGGTACTCGTCTTTCCTCCGATTTTTTCGCGACGCGTACCATCGCGACCATGGTCCGCGCGCGCCGCAACCTCGACTACCTGCCGCGAGTGATCTCGAAGCTGGGCTTCTGCTCGCGGCGCGAGGCGGAGCGGCTGGTCACCGCCGGCCGCGTGACCGTGAACGGCGCGATCCGCCGCGACGTCCTCTGCGAGGTCGACCCGCAGCGCGACGCCCTCGCGGTCGACGCGACGCCGATCCGCCGCGCCGCACCCCTCTACCTCAAGATGCACAAGCCGGTCGGCGTCGTGACCACGATGAAGGATCCCGAGGGGAGGCCGACCGTCGGCGACCTCATCGCGGCCGCCCGGCCCGAGTGGCGCGGGGCGATGCCGGTCGGAAGGCTCGATCGCGACTCGAGCGGGCTCCTGCTCCTCACCAACGACCACGACCTCGGACAGCGGATCGCCGGCCCCGGACATCGGGTCGACAAGACCTACCACGTCGAGCTCAACCAGCATCCCGACGACGCCGTCTTCGACCCGATCCGCGCCGGGCTCGAGCTCGAGGGCGAGCGCACCCGCTGCCGTCCGGCGCGGGTACGCATCCTCGAGCGTCGAGCCTTCACGACGCGGGTCGAGGTGGTGCTCGACGAGGGCAAGTTCCGGCAGATCCGCCGCTCGATGAAGGCCGTCGGCCTGCGCGTGAAGGAGCTGCACCGCGTCCGGATCGGCCCGATCGAGCTCGGCGACCTCGCCCCCGGCGAGATCGCCGCCCTGACCGCAACGGAGCTCGCGGCGCTGAAAGTCGAGCCGGACGCGACCGCGTCCTGAACAAGAAGGCGGGGGGCGCCGGAGTCCGGCGCACGCACGCACGCGACCAGCCTTCTCCCAAGATGGCGTCGCGCGCCGCGCGTGCGCGCGAGGCTGCCGGCGCCCCACGCTGCCGATCGAACGCGCGTCCGCGCCCGGCCGGGCGGCGCGCGCGAGCGCAACGTGCGTACCGGGGGCGCGCGCGGCGGGAAGACGCCGCCGGCGGCGGCGCGCCCGTTACCGGCTCGCCACGCGGGCTTCCCCGCTCAAGGGCGCCACAGCACGACGTTGCCGTACGGCTCGGCGGTCCAGCTGTCATCGAGCCCGGCCAGCGTCTCCCGAGCGCCGAGCACGAGGTAGCCGTCGCTGCGCAGCACCTTGCGGACGCGCGCGAGGATCTTCCGCTTCGTCGCGACGTCGAAGGCGTCGAGGACGTTGCGCAGCAGGATCACGTCCATGGGCGGCAGCTCGGGCCACTCGTCGGCCAGGTTCAGCGGCGAGAACTCGGCGAGCGCGCGCAGCTGCTCGCTCACCTGCCAGCCGACGCCGTCCGCCTGGAAATGCTTGAGCAGCACGACCATCGTGAGGCCGCGGTTGGTCTCGACCTGGGAGAAGCGGCCTTCGGAGGCGCGCTGCACCATCTGGTCCGAGAGGTCGGTCCCGACCGCCTTCACGTCCCACGCGCGCAGCTGCGGGAAGTGGTCGCAGAGCGTCATCAGCAGGCTGTACGCCTCCTGCCCGCTCGCGCAGGCGGCCGACCAGAAGCGCAGCGACTGCTCGGAGCCGCGCCGCTTGACCAGCTCCGGCAGCACCACCTTGCGCAGCGCCTCGAACGGCGTGACGTCGCGGAAGAAGCTGGTGTCGTGGCGGGCGAGCGCCTCGACGACGCGCGTCGTGAGGCGGTTGTGGCGATCCTGGTGGAGCCGTTCGACGAGCGCCGCGATGTTCGCGAAGCCATCGCTGCGCACGATCGGCAGAAGGCGCGCCTCGATCTGGTACTCCCGGCCGCGGTCGAGGACGTTGGCGGAGCGCTCGCGCACGAGCCGGCTCACGAATTCCATGTCCTCGGGTCGGACCCCGTGCTCGGGCGGGCGGGCGAGCAGCTCGGGACTCATGGCTTGAACGTCCCGATCGCGCGGACGATGCTCTTCCGATTGGACGTCGCGTCCGGCCCGGACATGCGATCCCCCCTGGCGCCACGACGGTCGATCGACGCCGGCCGCTCCCTCGCTTGACCCGATCCGTTCCGGCGCGCGCGGCGCCGGACGCAAGGTTTTTCCCGATGCCTGAGCTCCCCGAGGTCGAGACGACGCGCCGCGGCGTGCGGCCCCACGTGAAGGGGCGCCGCGTCGAACGGGTCGTCGTGCGCGACGCCCGGCTGCGCTGGCCGGTGCCGCCCGACCTCGCCCGTGCTCTCGTGGGTTCGACCATCGACGAGGTCGAGCGGCGCGCCAAGTACCTCCTGTTCCGGACCGCGCACGGGACGGCGATCGTCCACCTCGGCATGTCGGGCAGCCTGCGCGTGCTCGACGCGGGCGTCGCCCCCCAGAAGCACGACCACGTCGACGTCGTGCTCGACGACGGCAAGCTGCTGCGGCTGCGCGACCCGCGCCGCTTCGGCTGCCTCCTGTACACGCGGAACGACCCGCACGACCACCCGCTGCTGAAGGAGCTCGGCCCCGAGCCGCTCTCGCGCGCGTTCGACGGCGGCCACCTCCACCGGCTCGCGCGCGGCCGCACCGCCGCCGTGAAGACCTTCCTGATGGACGCGGCGATCGTGGTGGGCGTCGGCAACATTTATGCGAATGAAGCCCTTTGGCGGGCCCGGCTCGCGCCGCGTCGCCGCGCCGGTCGGGTGACGCGCGCCCGCTTCGACGAGCTCGCGCAGAGCGTGAAGGAAGTGCTCGCCGACGCGATCGCGCGCGGCGGGACGACGCTGCGCGACTTCCTCTCCGCCGATGGCGAGCCGGGCCACTTCCGGATGTCGCTCGCGGTCTACGACCGCGCGGGGAAGGCCTGCCCGCGCTGCCGGACGCCGATCCGCGCCGCCCGCGTCGGCCAGCGCAGCGCCTTCTGGTGCCCGCGCTGCCAGGCGTGACGCCGCGCGCGCTTCGCTACCATCCCGCGACCCTTTCCCGGAGCCGCTCGATGCTCGCTTCCCTCGTCGCGTCCCTGCTCGCACTCCCCCACGATCCCGCGCCCGACGGCGACCTGCGCGACTCGGTGGTGAAGATCCTCGTGACGCAGCGCATCCCCGACGTGCAGCGGCCGTGGCAGAAGGCGGCGCCGGCGGACATGTCGGGCAGCGGCGTCGTGATCGACGGCAAGCGCATCCTCACCAACGCCCACGTGGTGCGCTACTCGACGCAGGTGCGCGTGCAGCCGAACCAGTCGTCCGACAAGCTGCCGGCCAAGGTGAAGGCGATCGCGGTCGGGATCGACCTCGCGCTGCTCGAGCTCGACGACGCCGCGTTCTTCGACACCCACCCGGCGGCGCAGCTCGCCGAAGCGCTGCCGAAGGTGGGCGCGAGGGTCGCGACCTACGGCTTCCCGATGGGCGGCGAGGCGCTCTCCATGACCGAGGGCTCGGTCTCCCGCATCGAGTACTCCGGCTACAACGACGGCGTCGGCGGCCTGCGCATCCAGATCGACGCGGCGATCAACCCCGGCAACAGCGGCGGCCCGGCCGGCGTCGACGGCAAGGTGGTCGGGCTCTGCTTCAGCGGCATCCGCGGCGCCGACAACATCGGTTACGTGATCCCGGTCGAGGAGCTCAAGACCTTCCTCGCCGACGTCGAGGACGGCAACTACGACGGCAAGGCGCAGTTCCGCGGCCAGCTCCAGACGCTGGAGAACGACGCGCTGCGCACCAAGCTCGCCATCGACCGGTCGGTGACGGGGCTCATGTTCACGCGCGCGCCGTTCGGCGAAGCGGGAAAGCTCCTGCACCCGTGGGACTTGCTCACCAAGGTCGGCCCGCACCCGATCGACAACGACGGCATGGTGGTGGCCGAGGACGGGCTGCGCCTGTCGTGGCACTACTACGTCCCCAAGCTCGCCAAGGACGGCAAGGCGCCGTTGACGATCCGGCGCGGCGCGGAGACGCTCGAGGTCCAGGTGCCGGTCTCGGCGAAGTCGGAGCAGCTGCTGCAGCCGCTCGAGAACCGCTACCCCTCCTACTTCATCTACGGGCCGATGGTCTTCACGCCGGCCTACGCCGACTTCGCGCCGGCGATCCTGCGCAACGTGCTCGGCGAGTCGAGCCCGGTCGTGAGCCGCCTCACCGACGAGCGCAAGTTCCCCGGCGAGGAGCTGGTCGTCGTCGCGGCGAAGACCTTCCCCCACCGCATCGCGAAGGGCTACGACATCAACCTCTTCTCGGTGGTCGGCAAGGTGAACGGCACGCCGATCCAGAGCCTGAAGCACCTGGTCGAGACGCTGCGCGACCTGAAGGACGACTTCGTGATCTTCGAGTTCGCCGACGAGGGGACCGAGACGGTCGTCTTCAAGCGCGAAGAGATCATGAAGGCGACCGAAGAGATCCTCGACGACAACAGCGTGCGCAGCCCCTGCTCCGCCGACCTCGAGAAGGTCTGGAAGCGGGAGTGACGTGCTCGCCGACGTGCCGCTGCCGCCGAGCGCGTCGCGGCCCGACGCCGCGACCGCCGCCTTCCTGAGCGACGCCACCGCGCGCATCGACGCCTTCTTCGAGGCGCGCTGGCAGGACCCGATCGTCGGCTTCGTGCCGAGCGAGTTCGCGGCGGTCTGGCCGGTGCTCGCCGCGCTCGCCGAGCGCGACCTCGCCCCCGGCCGCCTCTTCTGCGAGTGGGGCTGCGGCTTCGGCGTCGTGGCCGGCCTCGCCGCGAAGCTCGGCTTTTCCGCGCACGGGATCGAGATCGAGGCCGACCTCGTCGCGGTGGCGCGCCGCCTCCTCGCCGACCATGGGATCGACGCGCAGCTCGCCTGCGGGAGCTTCGTCCCGCCCGGCGGCGAGGAGCTCGCCCGGATCAAGGCGGAGATGGCGTGGCTCGTGACGGGCGGCGCCGACGGCCACGCGCTGCTCGGCCGCTCCGCCGACGAGTGGGACGTCGTCTTCGCCTACCCGTGGCCCGGCGAGGAGCACGTGGTCGAGCGGATCTTCGAGCGGTTCGCCGCGCCGCGGGCGCTGCTCGTCACGCACCGCTCCGAACGGGGCACGCGCGTGCAGCGCAAGGTCGCCGAACGCGGCCGCGGACGCCGTCGCGAGCCCTGACGCGGGCCGCTATGGTGTTTCGCTTCTTCGGGCCGCGGCAGGCGCAGTGCGCCGCGACCACGGTCGGAGATCTCGATGGGCTGGATCGCCCGGTTCGTCCGTTCCTCGATCGGCGCCAAGTTCGTGCTGGCGGTGACGGGGGTGCTCCTCTTCCTGTTCGTGGTCGCCCACCTGCTCGGCAACCTGCAGATCTTCGCGGGGCCGGAGGCGGTGAACCACTACGCCGAGTCGCTGCGCGCGCTCGGCCCGCTCCTCTGGATCGCGCGGATCGGCCTGCTCGTGCTCGCGGTCGTCCACGTGAGCGCGGCGCTGCGCGTGCACCAGCTGAACGAGGCGGCGCGGCCGGTCCCCTACGTCAAGCTCGCGAACCGCCAGATCAAGCCGCAGACGCGCCTCATGTTCACGAGCGGCCTCGTGCTGCTCGGGTACGTGGTCTTCCACCTCGCCCACTTCACGTGGGGGCTGATCCATCCCGAGCTCTACGCGCTCACCGAGAAGCTCGCCGACGGGAGCGTGCGCCCCGACGTCTACGCGATGATGGTCGGCGGCTTCTCCGAGGTCTGGCTGGTCGTCGTCTATGTCGCGGCGATGGTCTTCCTCGCGCTGCACCTCGCGCACGGGCTCTCGAGCGTGCCGCAGACCTTCGGCTGGAACCACTCCAAGTACGCCGGTCTCTTGCGCGCGCTCGGGCCGGGGATCGCGGCGCTGATCTTCCTCGGCTACGTCTCGATCCCGGCCGCGGTGCTGATGGGGTTCGTGCGATGAAGCTCGAAAGCAGGGTTCCGGGAGGACCGCTCGAGACGAAGTGGGAGCGGCACAAGGCCGAGCTGAAGCTCGTCAACCCGGCCAACAAGCGCAAGTTCAAGGTGATCGTGGTCGGGACGGGGCTCGCGGGCGCGTCGGCGGCCGCGTCGCTCGCCGAGCTCGGCTACCAGGTCCACGCCTTCTGCTTCCAGGACTCGCCGCGCCGCGCCCACTCGATCGCCGCGCAAGGCGGCATCAACGCCGCGAAGAACTACCCCAACGACGGCGACTCGGTCTGGCGCCTCTTCTACGACACGATCAAGGGCGGCGACTTCCGGGCGCGCGAAGCCAACGTCCACCGCCTCGCGGAAGTGAGCCGCAACATCATCGACCAGTGCGTCGCGCAGGGCGTCCCGTTCGCGCGCGAGTACGGCGGCCTCCTCGACAACCGCAGCTTCGGCGGCGCGCAGGTCTCGCGCACCTTCTACGCGCGCGGCCAGACCGGGCAGCAGCTGCTGATCGGCGCCTACCAGGCCCTGGAGCGCCAGATCGGGCTGGGGCGCGTGCAGATGTTCCCGCGCACCGAGATGCTCGACCTCGTGGTGGTCGAGGGGATCGCGCGCGGCATCGTCGTGCGCGACCTGGTGAGCGGCAAGGTCGAAGCGCACGCGGCCGACGCGGTGGTGCTGGCGACCGGCGGCTACGGCAACGTCTTCTACCTCTCCACCAACGCGAAGGGCTGCAACGTCACGGCGACGTGGCGCGCGTGCAAGCGCGGCGCCCTCTTCGCCAACCCTTGCTACACGCAGATCCACCCCACCTGCATCCCGGTCAGCGGCGACCACCAGAGCAAGCTCACGCTCATGTCGGAGTCGCTGCGCAACGACGGGCGCATCTGGGTGCCGAAGACGAAGGGCGACGCGCGCCCGCCCGCCTCGATCCCCGACGCCGACCGCGACTACTACCTCGAGCGGCGCTACCCGAGCTTCGGCAACCTCGCGCCGCGCGACATCAGTTCGCGTGCCGCGAAATACGTCTGTGACGAGGGGCGCGGCGTCGGGCCGGGCGGGCTCGGCGTCTACCTCGACTTCACCGACGCGATCGCGCGGCTGGGCGAGCGGACCATCCGCGAGCGCTACGGCAACCTCTTCGAGATGTACGAGCGCATCACCGGAGAGAACCCCTATCGCGTCCCGATGCGCATCTACCCCGCCGTCCACTACACGATGGGCGGACTCTGGGTCGACTACGACCTGATGAGCAACCTGCCCGGCCTCTTCGTGCTGGGCGAGGCGAACTTCTCCGACCACGGCGCGAACCGACTCGGCGCCTCGGCCCTCATGCAGGGGCTCGCCGACGGCTACTTCGTGATCCCCTACACGATCGGCCACTTCTTCGCGACGACCAAGCTCGCCAAGGTCGGGACCGACCACGCGGAGTTCAAGCGCGTGCTCGCCGAGGTCGAAGCGCGCACGAAGAAGCTCCTCTCCATCAAGGGCAAGCGCACCGTCGACTCGTTCCACAAGGAGCTCGGCAAGCTGATGTGGGAGCACGTCGGGATGGCGCGCGAGAAGGGCGGGCTCGAGAAGGTGCTCCAGAAGATCCCGGCGCTGCGCCAGGCGTTCTGGGACGACGTCTTCGTGCCGGGCTCGGGCGAGGAGCTGAACCAGTCGCTGGAGAAGGCCGGGCGCGTCGCCGACTTCCTCGAGTTCGCAGAGTTGCTCACTGCAGACGCTCTCCACCGCGAGGAGAGCTGCGGCGGCCACTTCCGGACCGAGTACCAGACCGAGGAGGGCGAGGCGGTGCGCGACGACGACAAGTTCTGCTACGTCGCCGCGTGGGAGTGGCAGGGTGACGAGAAGCCCTACCTGCTCCATAAAGAACCGCTCGAGTTCGAGTTCGTCCACCTCGCGACCCGCAGCTACAAGTGAGGCCCGACCCAAGATGAAGCTCACGCTGCACGTCTGGCGCCAGCGGAACGCGCAGGATCCCGGCCGCCTCGTCACCTACCCGAACGTCGACGTCAACCCCGACATGTCGTTCCTCGAGATGCTCGACGAGCTGAACGAGGAGCTGATGGAGAAGGGCGAGGAGCCGATCGCCTTCGACAGCGACTGCCGCGAGGGGATCTGCGGCGCCTGCTCGCTCACCGTGAACGGCATCCCGCACGGCCCGCGCAAGGGCACGACGGTCTGCCAGCTCCACATGCGCGTCTACCAGGACGGCGACGAGATCTTCGTCGAGCCGTGGCGCGCGAAGGCGTTCCCGGTCCAGAAGGACCTCGTCGTCGACCGGGGCGCCTTCGACCGGATCATCGCGGCCGGCGGCTTCGTGAGCGTGCGCACCGGCGGCTGCCCCGACGGCAACGCGATCCCGGTCCCGAAGACGGAGGCCGACGCCGCCATGGACGCGGCCGCGTGCATCGGCTGCGGCGCGTGCGTCGCCGCCTGCCCGAACGCCGCCGCGATGCTCTTCGTCGGCGCCAAGATCAGCCACCTGCGCCACGTTCCGCAGGGCCATCCAGAGCGGGACCGCCGCGCCCTCTCGATGGTGAAGCAGATGGACGCCGAGGGCTTCGGCAACTGCAGCAACTACTACGAGTGCGAGGCGGTCTGCCCGAAGGAGATCCCGGTCAAGGTCATCGCCGAGATGAACCGCGACTATCTCAAGGCGTCGTTCCTGCACGAGGAGCGCGCGGCGGGCGGCGGGACCGGCTGAGCGGGCGGATCCGTGCCCGAAGCGGCGAGAACCGTCAGCGCGGCGCGGCGCCGAAGTCCAGCACCGCCGCGGCGATCCGCTTGTCGGGTGAGAGCGCGAAGGCGCGCCGCGGCAGGCTCGCGAGCCAGTCGGCCAGCTCGTTCCAGAACGGGCAGGCGGCGAGCCGTTCGTCCCCGGCGGCCGGGCGGATCCGCTGACCCGAGAAGAGCTGGTGCGTCGGCACGACGACGACCAGCGTGTCGACCCGGGAGCTCCGCAGGCTCTCCTGCAGCTGCGCGAGCGAATCGGACTCGAGGACGAGGCGGCCGAGCGGCGCGCTCGTCGGCAGGAGGTCGCGGGCCGCGAGCCATTCGGCGGCGATCCGGCGCTCCTCGTCGCTCGGCGCGGGAAGGCTCATCTCGGTCCACGGATCGGCATCGAGCAGCAGCCGGAAGTCGCCCGGGATCGCGAGCTGCGCGACGCGCGACCCGGGCGCGAGGCTGGGCTTCAGCTCGGCGAGGAGCACGCACGCGGGCTCCGGCGTCCCGAAGCGGCGGCCGAGCGCGGCCTGCTGCTCCGCCGTAGTCGAGGCCGCGGCTCCGCCGATCACGGCGAGCCCGGCGGCGAACGCCGCGTCGGGGCGCGCCCGCAGCCAGGCGACGCGCGCCAGGAGGCGGTCGAGCGCCCACGCGCCGTGCAGCGCGATGAACGAGACCGAGGGCAGGAGGAAGCGCTCCGAGTTGAAGATGCCGGAGCCGAGGAACAGGTAGAGCGGCGTCGAGGCGGCGAGCAGCAGCGCGTGCGTGCGGTCGCGGCGGAAGACGACGAGCGCGAGCGACGCGACGATCCCGACCGCGCAGAGCGACGCGAGCACGACGCCCTGGTGCGACTCCGCGTACGTGCGCAGGTAGTAGACGAACCCGAGCTCGTGGCGGGCGCGGTCCATCGCGAAGTAGCCGGAATGGAGGTAGCTCCCCTCCGTCCGGAAGCCGCGCAGGAAGTCCTCGAAGTTCAGGACCGCCATCGGCGAGCCGAGCACGAAGGCGAGCGGTGCCGTGAGGGCCACCGGCCACGCGCGCAGGCCCCAGGCGAGTGCGATCGGGAGCACGAGGATCCCGGCGGAGTACTTGGTGGAGACCGCGAGGCCGAGCAGGAGCCCGCTCGCGAACCGCCGCCGGAGCGAGCCGCCGCCGATCGCCGTCGCGACCGCGAGCAGCCCGAGCAGCACCACCAGCGACTCGTTGCCGCACAGCGGCGCGCTCCACGCCGCGACGCCGTCGAGCGCGAGCAGCAACCCGGCGAACAGTCCGACGGAGGCCGAGAAGAGCCGCCGTCCGAGGCGCGCGACGACGGCCACGGAGGCCGCACTGGCGAGGATCGAAACGATCCTGCCGACCCAGAGGGCGACGTGCGGCGCGACGGTTTCGCGCGCGACGAAGGCGCCGAAGCTCGGGTCCAGGCCGAGCAGCCGGCGCGCCCCGCCGACGAGCGCGGACGCGCCCGCGACGACGTAGTCGGAGAACGTCGGATTCTTGAATTCGCGGACGTCGAAACCGCCGTTCAGGAAGCGGCAGACGAGCGGGAAGTGGTTCGACTCGTCCTGCCGCCAATGCGCTCGATCGCAGGCGAGGCACCCCGGCCACCAGCGCAGCGCGACGGCGACCGCGACGATGGCCGCGAGGGCGAGCGCCGCGACGAGCCGCCGCGGCGCCCTCGGCTCGGACTCGCTCGCGACGACCCGCGCGCTCCCGAAGTCCGCCATCCATTTC
Source organism: Planctomycetota bacterium (assembly GCA_036732755.1). Lineage (GTDB taxonomy): Bacteria > Planctomycetota > B15-G4 > B15-G4 > SIAN01 > DASRRB01. The sequence goes on along the minus strand of DAINBU010000023.1, from coordinate 6,100 downwards.
TCCCGAGGAACGCGACGCGCGACCTCATAGCACGACTCGAAGGGCGGCGGGACCGACTGAGCACGCGCGAACGTCGGGCGCGAACGAAGAGAGCGCGGCGGAGCGAGCTCCGCCGCGCTCTCGCGCTTCCGGGTTTCCCGTTCGAATCACTGCTTCGAGCCGCCCGGCGGCGGCGCGCCCGGGCTCGGCACCCAGGCGCCCGCGCCCGCCATGAACGCGCGCACCGACACGATCTTCATCAGATCCTTGGTGATGAGCGTGTCGTTCGAGACCAGCTTGCGCGCCGCTTCGGCGTTCTCCGCCTTGACGATCATCATCGCGCCGGCCGGCTTCGTGGGATCCTTCTCGTCGAGGAACGGCCCGCCGACGAGCAGCGTGCCCTCCTTCGCCATCTTCTGGCAGGTGGCCATGTGCTCCGGGAAGCCCGGCTGCTGGTCGGGCGCCTTCGAGGTGTCCCACTTCGACAGCTCGAAGGTCACGACCCAGCCGGTCGGCCCCATCGCGTGCGGCGCGCCCGCCTTCGGCGCGTCCTTCGGCGCGCCCTGCCAGAGCGGCGCGAACGCCAACAGCGAAGCGCACGCGGCCACGGCGATTCCAGCGATCCAACTGCGAGACATGTTCGGCTCCATCGTCGAGGGTGAATGGTCGTCCGTGCAGGACGGAGCTGACCCGAGAGGCGGGGCAAGTTAGCAGGCACGCCGCGGAGATCAGGCGTCCGGGAGGAAGTCGGGAAGCGGCACCTCGCCGACGTCGCGCCGCTCGCCGGGCGCGAGGTCGACTTCGAGGAGCGGGCGGATCAGCGCGGCCGCCTCGCGTTCGAACGCGGCCATTTCCTCGGAGCCGGGCTCGGGTAGCGATTCGCCCGGGAATTCCGGCATCGACCGCGCCCGCAGCGCATCGGCGCCCGCGCGGATCGCGTGGCGACCGGCGGGGAGCTCGATCGAGAAACGATCGTCCTGCGTCACGCGGACCGCCTGCGTCACGCCCTGCGCGCTCGACACGATCACCCAGATCCGGCCGGCGAAGCCGTCGGGGACGTGCGCAACGCGGCCGGTGAGCGTCGCGGACTCGGACCACGCGAGCTCGAGGCGATGCTCGCCGACGTCCTTGAACTCGAAGGGGCCGGCGAAGAACGACGCGCCGCGCCGCCAATCGATGCGGAGCGCGCAGGGGTGCGTGCCGGCGTCGTCGAACCGGAACGATCCGTCCGCCGCGATCGGTGCGACGTCGTACGCGATCTCCCAGGCCGGCAGCACAACTCCGCGCACCATCCTGCGACTCCAGCCGAGTCCCGGAACGGAGTGCCAAAGGCTCGCGAGTGCGTCGCGCGGGTCGCCCGGAAGTCTCTTGACGTGTCCGACGATCGACCGGCGGAGCCGCGTCGCCTGCACGACGGCGTCGCGGCGCATCCGGATCGTGACGCCGTGCCGCACGCGCGGCCGCTCGAGCTCCCCGAGGTCCACTTGCTCGGGCGCGTAGCCGTCGACGACCGCGGTCACGACGTGGCGCCCGGCGTCCTCGTACCAGACGCGGAAACTCCCGTCCTCCGCGATCTCGCTCCCGTTCTCGACGCTCGCGATGAGGTGCGGCATCTCCTTCCTCACAACGCCGAGGCTGACGCTCGACGGACGCAACGGCGCGCCGCTCTCGTCGTCGACGACGGTGCCGGTCACCTGCGAGGCCGTTTCCAGGACGACGACCACGTGCGCCGGGTCTTCGACCGGAAGGCCGTGGCAGTTCACGAAGCCCGGCGCCCTGACTGCGAGGAAGCGCGGCTGCGCCGACTGGCCGTCCATCTCGAAGGTCCCGTCCGCCGCAGTGGCGACGCGGCGGTCGTGGTCGACGTCGGCGCAGACGCTCGCGCCGGCCACCGGACTCCCCGCCACCGTGACCACCCGACCGCGGAAGGGCGTCGCAGGAAGCAGCGCGATCGTCCCGAGATCGTGCTCTCTCCGGGATCCCGGCGACGCGACGTGCAGGTCGACGTGGACCCGTCCCGGCGCATTCACCGTCAGCAGGATCTCCGACGCCGCCAGTCGCGGCGTCGCGAAGCGGCCGTCGCCCGCGGTCGTGAGCGACGGCCTCCCGCCGAACCCCTCGAGCGAGCCCTCGAAGACGGAATGGACGGGAAGCACCGAGACCGTGGCGCCCGCGAGCGGTCGGCCCGCTTCGTCGACGACCCGGCCCGTCGCGACAAGCCCTCGCGGGACCACGAGATCGCCGACGTCGCGCTCGCTTCCCGGAAACACGACGACGTCCTCGACGCGCTCGCGACCGTGCGACGGCGCGTCGAGGTAGAGCTTCGCGGCCGCCTGCGCCGCGAGCGGACCGATGCGGAAGCGGCCGTCCGCACCGCATTGTGCGACGACGTCGTGGTCGTCCGCGCCGCGATACGCGCAGACGGAGATCGTCGCGTCCGCGAGCGGCGCTCCCGATTCGTCGACGACCCGCCCGGTGACGAATCCTGGCGGGAGATTCGACTTCCGCCGCACTCAGTTACCCTTCGCGCCCCCGCCCGCGGGCTTCTCCGTCGGCTTCGCGCCCGGGATCCACGCGCCGGTGCCAGCGAAGAAGGCGCGGATCGACTGCACCTTCGCGAGCTCGCCGCTCACGAACGGGTCGGTCGCGAGGAGCTTCTTCACGGCGTCTTCGTTGGGCGCCTCGACGATCCACGCGGCGCCGATCGGCTTGTGCGACTCGAAGCTCTCGAGGAGCGGACCGCCGACCAGCAACGCGCCGTCGTCCGCGAGCTTCTTGATCGCGGTCACGTGCTCGAGGAAGCCGGGCTGCTCGCGCAGCAGCTTCGTCGCGTCGAACTTCGGCCCCGTCTCGAAGAGGACGAGCCAGCGCGCCGGCGCGATCGCCTGCGTATTCGGCGCCGAGGGCGCATGTTGCGGCGCCCACGCCTTCATCCCCGTGAACGCCCCCGACGCCACCACGACCGCCGCGACGATGCTGCGCACCATGACAACCTCCCGTCCACGAAGGCAGGACCCGCGAGCTTCGACCCGAACCGTCGACGTTAGCGCGTCGCGGTAACCCGCGGCCGCGTCACTCGAGCAGCGTGCTCGCCGCGCCGGTCGGGCCGGTCGTGAGGTAGACCGGCTTCCAGAGTCCGCCCGCGCCGGCGTGGTCGACGACGCGCGCCACCAGCGTGTGGCGGCCCGGAGCGAGGCGGCCGAGCACGGCGACGCTGCGCTCGAGCCAGACGGTCTTGCGGGTCGCGGGATCGCCGAAGCGCCCGACCTCGGCGCCGTCGAGCCAGACGATCGCGCTGTCGTCGATGCCTTCGAAGACCACGCGTGAATCGTGCTCCGCGAACGACGCCGGGACGTCGACGTCGACGCGGTACCAGGCGACGCCGTCGTAGTGCTCGAGGCTCGTGCCCTGATCCTCGCCGAGCCCCTCCCAATGGGCGCCGGCGCGGATCGTCCGCCAGCCGCTCACGTCGGTTGCGGGCTTCTCGAAGCCCGCCGCGAGGCCCGCGTCCTTCGGGTCGATGCGGAAGCGCCATTCGTCCAGCGCGATGCGCTGCTCGGAGAGCAGGCCGCGCAGCGCCGCGATCGTCGCCGGAGAGAGCGCACGCTTCGGCGCGGGCCCGTCGGCGAGATGGCGCAGCAGCTCCGCCTCGACGAAGCGTCCCGCGGCCGTCTTGTCGTCGAGGCTCGTCACCGCGAGGCGGCCCTGGCCGACGCGCGTGTCGAAGACGAAGAGGTGGCCGCGCACCTCGTCCAAGCCGTGCGTCTCCCAGAAGGCGAGGATCGGGTCGACCTCGCCCTCGAGGCCGCGCCAACTCATCACGCGTTCGCCGTCGAGGTCGAACTGCTGCAGCTCGAGCAGCAGCGCGAGCGGGACGCGCTGGTGGAACGGATGGTCGGGCGCGAACGGGGCGCCGCGCAGCCACCACATCTCTTCGCTCTTCACCGTCTTCTTCGCGCCCGCGGCGCGCAGCAAGACGCGGCCGCCCTGCTCGAGGAGGTCGAGCGTCGCGGGATCGAGGTGGTCGACGAGGCGGACGGTCGACAACGACGGCGGCGGCGGCGGTGAAGCGGGCGCTTCGGGCGGCAGCGACCAGAGCTCCCAGGAGTTGCGCGCGAGCGACGCGCCCAGGGTGTTGGTGAGCTTGGCGGTGAGGACGAGGCGCTGCGGACCGCTCGCGGCCGGCAGCGCCGCTTCGAGCACGACCGGCGGCGTCGCGCCGCCGCGCACGCGCTCGACCTCGCTCCGCAGCGCGCCGATCGGGCCGTCAGGCCCCGCGAGCTCGAGCAACAGCGTCGCGCGCGCGTCGCCCGCGGCGGCGCCGAAGTCGGCGACGACGACCGGAGCGCGCAGCGTGCCGCGGAATGCCCGCGCGTCGCTCTCGGTGAGCAGCGAGAGCGCGACGTCGCGCTGGAAGGCGAAGTCGGCGGCGCTCCACTTGAGCCGGTCGAAGTCGTCGCGCAGCCCCATGCGCGCCGTCGGGAAGTCGCGCGCCACCGAGACGACGTAGCCCGCGTCGGGCAGCGTCGCGCGCAGCCGCTCGATCTGGAACTTGCGCGTGCGCAGCGCGACGTCGCGCGAGACGGGACCGAGCGTCGCGACCACCTCCGGCCCGAACTCCCGCACGAGCCAATCCTCGAATCGCCGCTGATCCTTCAGCTGCGACGGCGCCCACCAGATCGTCGCCGCACCAGGCGGCGTGGTCGTCGCCGCACCAGGCGGCGTGGTCGTCGCCGCCGTTGGCTGCGTGGCCGTTGCCGTGTCGGGCGTCGGCCCGTGCGCCTCCTCCCACGCGGCGCGATCGCTCCACGTGTCGGCCGCGATGCACTCGCCGAGCAGCAGCGGCTTCTGTCCGGCCTTTGCCTGGTGCTGCGCGAACTCGGCCAGGCGGCCGGGCCACCAGCGGTTGTTGCCGTAGGGGTGCTCGTCCCAGAAGTCGGTGACGCGCTGCCAGCCGATCCAGCTCGAGTCGTCGACCACCAGCGTGTCGGGTACCGCCGCGTGGCAGGCGTCGAAGAGCTCCTGGATGACGGAGAGCTCCGCGCCGTGGCCCGTCTCGCACGTGAGCGAGCGGAACGCGACGCTCGGATGGCTGCCGTCGTGCGCGAAGAACTCGTCGTACTCGGCGCGCAGCTCGGCGCGGTGCGCCGCGTCCATCATCGGGTGCCAGGTCGGGTACTCCTGCCAGACCAGCAGGCCGAGCTCGTCGCAGAGGTCGTAGACGACCGACGGCGGCACCCAGAGGCAGCACTTGAGCGTGTTGAAGCCCAGCGCCTTCGCCTCCTCGAGCTGCCGCTTCCAATAGTCGCGGTCGGACGGCGGCGCGAGGTGCGGCGGCGAGTAGCCCCAGTGCAGCAGCCCGCGCACTTGGAGTGGCGCGCCGTTCCAGAGGAGCGTCGTGCCGCGCGCGACGCGCGACCGGAAGCCGACGCGACGGTCGATGCGGTCGAGCATGGAGCCGTCCGCGGCGCGGAGCTCGACGTGCACCGTGTAGAGCTTCGGCGAATCGGGCGACCAAGGGGCGACTTCGGGCGCAAGGAGCTCGAGCGAAAAGACGCCACCTTCGGAGGCGCTTCCCATCACCGACGGAGCGACGGCATCGTTCGAGATCGCCGCGACGACGCGCTCGCCGTCGCGCAGCTCGATCGCGACGTGATCCGGAGGCGCGGCGCCGGCAGCGAGCCACGGCAGGCGGACGTTCAGCTCGCCGGCGCCGGAGGCACCGTCCTCCGCGGGGACGAAGCGCCCGAACGCGAAGAACGCCGCGCGATCGAGCGTCGGCCGGCGATCGACGCAGAGCGTGACGCCCTGCCAGATCCCGCCGAAGTGGGGCTGGATCTCCGGCAGGAAGCCCTGCGTGTTGTGGCCGACGCGCTCGTCGACGCGCACTTCGAGCAGATCGGCGCCTTCGAAGCGCAGCGCCGGCGTGAGGTCGCAGCGGAACGGCGTCCACCCGCCGAGGTGGCGGCCGACCTCGACGCCATTGCAGTAGACGGTCGCCACGGTCGCCGCCGCCGCGAACTCGACGCGCACGCGCGCTCCCACCGGCGGCTGCGACGCGAGCGGCAGCGGGCAGCGGTACCAGGCGACGCCGTCGAAGTCGTACCCGAGCGCCTCCTCG
>DAINBU010000022.1:0-48571 GCA_036732755.1 Planctomycetota bacterium | reverse complement strand
GCGACGAGCGCGGCCGCCTCGCGGCGCTGCGCCTCCTGGCTCGGCGACGGGCCGGCCGCCGGGATCATGTTGCGCAGCATGGCCGACGAGCGGTCCACGTCGCTCTCGAGCGACCGCTCGCGGGTTACGTTCCGCCGATGACGCTGGAATCCCTTCTGGAAGTCGGTCAGGCTGCGCACGAGGATCCTCCGGAGCCAGGCCATCCACTCCTGCTCGGTCGTCCCGCGGAACTGGCGGAAGTTCTCGTGCACTTTGAGGAGGGTCTCCTGGACGACGTCCGACGCGTCGGCCTTTCCTTGCATCTCGCGGCGGAGGCACGAGGCCGCGAGGAGGCGGAGGTAGTTCCGGTGCGTCTCCAACAAATCGCTGAGCGCCTCCTGCCGCCCCTCGCGGGCGAGCCGGATGGAGCGGACGATCCCGGACGGGGAGCGGTCCATCGCTCGGGGCCACTCCTCTCGATGGCCAGCGTGGATCGTATGCCCGTACGCCATCCGTGGTGTACGCGAACCTGCGCGTCTCGCGCCGCCACCCCGGTCCCCACGGAGGACGACAACGGCCCCGCGACCCGAATGACAGGATTCCGGCAGTAGGATCCGGCCCCCCGCGACTCGGGAATCTCGCGGGCTTCCGGAGAAGAAGATGGATCGCCGCCAGTTCCTCGAGATCGCCGGACGTTCGTTCGCGCTCGCTTCGGTGGTGGGAGCGCTGCCGCGCGGAGCGCTCGCGCAAGACACGCCCCCGAAACCCGGCGCACCGGCCGCGCCCTCCGCGCCGACCGTCCGCAAGGGCCGCATCAAGCACTCGGTCTGCCGCTGGTGCTACGGCGGCATGACGCTCGACGACCTCTGCAAGAACGCCGCCGCGATGGGCATCGCGTCGGTCGAGATCCTGAGCGAGAACGACTGGCCGACGCTGAAGAAGTACGGCCTCACCTGTGCGATGCCGAACGGACCGGGCGGGATCACGGAGGAGTGGAACCAGGCGAAGCACCACGACGCGCTGGTGAAGCGCTCGGAGGAGCTGCTGCCGAAGATCGCGGCCGCCGGCTTCCCCAGCATGATCGTCTTCTCGGGCAACTCGAACGGGCAGTCCGACGCGGACGGCATCGCGCAGTGCGCCGCGGGCTTGAAGCGCATCGCGCCGATGGCGGAGAAGCTCGGCGTGACGGTCGCGCTCGAGTACCTGAACAGCAAGGTCGACCACGGCGACTACGCCTTCGACAACATGCGCTACGGCGCCGAGATCGTCCAGAAGGTCGGCTCGAGCCGCGTGCAGATCCTCTACGACATCTATCACGCGCAGATCATGGAAGGCGACGTCATCCGCACCATCCAGAACCACAAGGACGTGATCAGCCACTACCACACCGGCGGCGTTCCGGGCCGGCACGAGATCGACGACACGCAGGAGCTGAACTACGCCGCGGTCTGCCGCGCCATCGCGGAGACCGGCTTCAAGGGCTTCGTCTCGCAGGAGTTCGTCCCGGTGCGCGATCCGATGACCTCGCTGCGCCAGGCCATCGACATCTGCGACGTCTGAGCGCGCGCGTGCACGCGATCCGAAGCTCCGCGCTGCCTTCGCTGGGCGCGCTGCTCGCGCTCGCGCTCCCGAGCCTGCCGGCGGCGGGTGCGGCGGCGGGCGGCGCCTCGCCGTTCGACGGCGCGCGCTGGATCTGGAGCGCGCCGACCGGCGACGGGCGCCATCCCGACGACGCCTGCCACCTCGCCGTCGAGTTCACGCTCGCCGCGGCGCCGGCGAAGGCGACGGCGTGGGTGAGCGCCGACAACCACTTCCGCCTCTTCGTCGACGGAAACGAAGCGGGCCACGGTGACGACTGGTCGAAGCCGACGACGCTCGACGTCGCGCCGCAGCTGCGCGCCGGCGTGAACCGCCTCGACGCGTTCTGCTGGAACGACGGCTCGGCCGCGGCCTTCCTCTGCGCGCTGCACGTGACGCTTCCCGACGGCTCGGCGCAGACGATCGTGAGCGACGGGAGCTGGTCGGCCGAGGGCTGCGAGCCGGCCCTCGCGAAGACCGCGGAGAAGTTTCCGAGCGAGCTCCCGTCGGCGAAGGCGCGCGACGTCGGCGCGTACGGCATGGCGCCGTGGGGGCGCCTCGAAGTCGCCCAGCTCAGTGACCGCTTCGAACCGCTGCCCGGCTTCCGCGTCGACGTCGTCGCCGATTCCGTGGGCTCGGTGGTCGGCATCGCGCTCGATCCGGAGGGGCGCGTCTACGTCGCGTCCGAGGGCCGCAGCATCATGCGACTCTCCGACCCCGATCCCGCGCGCGGGAGCGCCGGCGCATTCCGGAAGGTCGAGACCTACACCGGCGCGATCGACAACGCGCAGGGCATGTTCCGGGACGGCGACGCGCTCTTCGTGACCGGCGACGGGCCGCAGGGCTGCGGGCTCTATCGCGTGCCCGAGGCGTCGCGCGCGCCCGAGCTGCTCGGCCGCTTCGACGGCGAGATGGGCGAGCACGGTCCGCACGCGATCGTGCGCGGTGCCGACGGCTGGCTCTACCTCGCGATCGGCAACCACGCGAGCGTCGCCGAGCCGATCGCCGCCGCGTCGCCGCTCTCGCCGCTGCGGTACGAAGGCCACCTGCTGCCGCGCTACGTCGACCCGCGCGGCCACGCGACGCAGTGCCGCGCGCCCGGCGGCGTCGTCGCGCGCATGAATCCCGAGACGCGCGAGTGGCAGCTCTTCGCCGCCGGCTTCCGCAACCACTACGACCTCTGTTTCGACCGCCGCGGCGCGCTCTTCACCTTCGACTCCGACATGGAGTGGGACGTTGGGCTGCCGTGGTACCGAGCGGTTCGCCTCGTCCACGTGGTGGCGGGCGGCGACTACGGCTGGCGCACCGGCTCGTCGACGTGGCCGGAGTGGTACGCCGATTCGCTGCCGCCGGCGTGCGAGACGGGGCGCGGCTCGCCGACCGGGATGGCCTGCTACGACGGCGCGCAGTTCCCGGAGCACTTCCGTGGGGCGATCCTCGCGGGCGACTGGTCGCAGGGGCAGATCCTCGCGTTCCATCCAAAGCGCGTGGGCGCGACGTTCACCGCGGAGGTCGACGTGCTGTTGAGCGGCCGGCCGCTCGCCGTCTCCGACCTGGTCGTCGCGCGCGACGGCAGCGTCCTCTTCTCGGTCGGCGGGCGCGGGACGGCGGGTGGGGTCTATCGGCTCTCGTATGCGGAGCCGGCGGGCTCGACCCATCCTGTGCAGACGCCGCCGTCGGGAACACCGGACGTCCCGATGGCGAAGACACCGCAGTTCACCGAGAACACGCCGACGCGTGAGCTGCTCGCGGCGCTCGGCGATGCCGACCGCTGGGTGCGCTACCTCGCGGCGCGCGCGCTCGAGCGGCGCGATCCGGCGACATTCGAGAGCGAGGCGCTCGCACTCGCCTCGCCGCTGGCGCGTGCCGAAGCGCTGGTCGCGCTCGCGCGCGTCGGGCTCGTGAGCTCCGACCCGGCGGCGTGGAAGCGGCGGCTGACCGCGGCCGTGCGCCTCGTCGCTGCGGAGGGTGAAAAGGCCGCGGATCCGAAGCCGAAGACCGTGTCGCCGGGTCCAATCGACCCGACGCTCGTCACCGCGCTGCGCGCGCTCGAGCTCCTCTTCCAGGGTCGTGACGGCGAGGAGCTCGCGAAGCGGCCCGCCGAATTCGCGACCGTGCAGGCCGAGCTCTCGCCGCTCCTGCTGAAGCTCTTCCCGACCGGCGCGCGCGACGCCGACCGCGAGCTCGCGCAGCTGCTCGCCTTCCTCGGCGATGCGGCGGCGACGCCGAAACTCTTCGCCGCCTTCCAGAAGGAGCCGTCGCGCGTCGAGCAGATCTGGCTCGCCTACTGCCTGCGCTGCTGCAAGGACGGCTTCACCGCGCCGACGCGGACGGCACTCGCGCGCTGGCTCGACCACGGGATCGCCGAGTGGTCCGGCGGCCACAGCTTCGAGGGGTACCTGCGCTACGTGCGCAGCGACGTCGACGCGCTGCTCGGCGACGCCGAGCGCGCCGAGCTCGCCGCGGAGGTCGCCGCGAAGCGGGCGGTCGCGAGCGCGCTGCCGGCGGCGGCGGCCCAGGAGCCGCGCGACCTCGACGCCGTGACGACCTTCGTCGAGCGCACGCGCGCGTCGCCGGTCCGCTCCGAACAGGAGGGCGCGCGCCTCTTCGCGAAGGGCTGCGCGAGCTGCCACCAGGTCGCCGGGCTCGGCAAGTCGGTCGGCCCCGACCTCACCACGGCCGCCGGCCGCTTCAAGGTGCACGACCTGCTCGAGACGATCTTCGACCCGTCGCGCACCATCTCCGACCAGTACCGCGCGACCAACTTCTTCCTGAAGAACGGCGACGTCGTGCAGGGCATCCCGACGCTCGACGACGGGAAGCGCGTGGTCCTCGTGGAAAGCAGCGGTCTCCCGCGCGAGCTCGACGCGAGCGACGTCGAGAGCCGCCGCGTCGCCTCGAAGTCGCTGATGCCGCAAGGGCTGCTCGACGGGCTCTCGCTCGAGGAGATTGCCGACCTCGTCGCGTACGTCCTCGTAGGGAAGGCGGTCGAGCCGGAGCCTGCGGCGGGACCGACCTGGATCCCCCTGTTCGAAGACGAGACGGGCGCGAGCGCGCCGCTCGTCGCGAAGGCGCCCGACGGCGCGCCGCTCGCCGCGTCCGACTTCGTGATCGAGTACGAGATCAAGCTCGCCGCGCCCGAGCTCGAACGCGGATTGACGTTCCGGGCGACGAAGGACGCGAACGGCGCGCTGCACGGCACGCGCGCGATCGCCGGCGCCGAGAAGTGGGGCGCGCTCGCGGACGACGCGGGTCGCGGCATCCTGCAGCAGCCGAAGTTCGAGATCTGGCACGTCCTCGCCGACCCGCACGGCTGGAACCACTACCTCGTCCGCGCCGCCGCCGGCCGCCTCGTCGTCGAGCTCAACGGCGGCGTCACCGCCGACTTCACCGACCCCGACGCCACCGCGCGCGCCGCCTCCGGCCTGCTCGGCTTCGACGTCCCCCCCGGCCCGGCCGGAGCGCCCCGCGACTTCGCGATCCGCAACGTCCGCATCCGCGTCGCGAAGCATGCGGCGGGTCAGTGAAGAAAAGCAGCGCGGTGCGCCGACTCACCACCCCTTCGCGACGTCGATCCGCGTCGTCGCTCCGGCGTCGATGCGCACCTGCCAATGGTGGGAGAGGCCGGGTTGGTCGTCGATGGGAGGTCTCGTGTCGGATCCCGTCTTCTGGCCGGCGCTGTCCGACGTCCAGACCCACACTTCGTATTCGCCGACCGGCAGGTTGAAGATTCCGAAGTCCTCGCGGAATGGTTGGGTGGAGAGCTGTACTTCGTTTGATTCGTAGCCGGCGCGACCTGCGGACGCGGCGAGCCATCGCACGTGAAGGGCGACATCTCGAGACGACAGGTCGGGCGGAATGTCCGCGAAGCGGAGGTGGCCCGCCGGCAGCAAAGTAAGGCGAAGCGGCAAGTCGCTCGACGCCTCGGGTTGCGGCTTGATCCAAGTGAGCGGCGCGTAGCCCGGCTTGAAGAGGAGGAGCGATCCGCGCGCGAGAACGACGTCGAAGCAGCCGTCGCTTCCGGTCACGCTCGTCTCCGTGTTCTTCGCATCGGGCACGTTCTCTTCGAACGTGCCGAGCCACGGTCTCACGGCCGACTGCGGCGAGACAAGAACGCCTTCGATCGCGGCTCCGGACGCGTCAACGACGACGCCGCGGCAGTGCGCCGACCGGCCGAGCTCGATCACTCCGAGGTCGATGGTCTCGTTGCCGCGGAACGTGACGGTGCGTTCGGTCGACTCGCCGGATTCGAATTCGAAACTGACCCTGAAGTCGCCGGGTGGAAAACCGCGGAGCTCGAATTCGCCGTCCTTGAGCAGCGCCTCCTGACCGAAACCCGACCTCCCCTCCGGGTCGATCTCCGTCAACGGATCGACCATCCACGAAATCTTGGATGGTGCCCGCTTCTCCGCGCCCGCGGCGAAGTCCACGTGAATCGCGCCGGTGTCGGGAAGCTCGGGAAGGACGATCGTCGCGTTCGCTGTGCCCGGCTTGACGACCACCTCCTTGGACAGCAGGAACCAGCGCGGCTCCGTCGACGTCAGGGGCTCGTCTGCGAAGACCCGAGCACGCAGATCGAAAGTGGCAGGTTTCAGTTCGCGGAATTCGAACGGATTCCTGCCGCCGATGCAGTTCGCGCTGCCACCGGGACCGGTGAGTACGACTGAGAGATTGCGATCCGTCGCAAGTCGGCCGTCGCTTCGCACGACGCGGCCGGAGATCGAATCCGCGGTGGGACCGGCGGCGGGAAGGCGGACTTCGAGGCCGGTCCGCCGTTCGCCCGCGCCGAGCCGGATCGGAATCGGGAGGGCCGATCGCGCCGGGAAGCGCTCTTCGGCGGTCGTGACCCACAGTTCGTGGTCGCCGGCCGAGAGGCCGGTGAGTCGGAAGCGGCCGTTCACATCGGTCAGCGCGAAGGGCCGCTCCTCTTCGTGGAGCGCACCGACGACGACGCCTGCCTTCGACCGTCCGCTCGCATCCACCACTCGACCTTCGACGGAGGCGGCGCGCGGCAGGGTCAGCGTGACGCCTTCGATCGTGTCGCCCGCGGTGATCGTGAACTTCTCGGCTGCGGTGGCATGTATCGGGCCGCACTCGGCGACGAGCTCGACCGGCGCTGGTTGCGGCGCAAGCGCGTCGAAGACGAAGCGGCCGTCGAGTCCCGAGCTCGTCGCTGCGACATGCTTGTGGGAGGCCCGGGATTCCCCTTTCAATTCAAGCGACGCACCGGCGACCGGCTCGCCATCCTCATCGACGACTCGCCCGGTCATTCGCGCGCCCGGCACCGCAACGAGCTCGACTGCCAGACCGGGATCGACGGCGGCGCTCGCGATGCCCCCGATTCCGTCCGGCTTCACGAGCGCCAGCGACGGACCCGGCAACCAGAAGAGGACGCGGCTGCCGATGGCCGCCGGCGCTTCGACTTCGAACGACCCCGCGCTGTCGGTCGTCGCGAGTTGCGGCGCGTCGATGTCTCGCCTCGCGACAGCGATGCGCTCGTTCCCGATCGGCGTGCCGTCGCCGCGGAGCAGCCGCCCGTGGATCCGCGCCATTGCGCCGCCGGCGGACGCGACGATCCGCGCGCTCGCCGTCTCGCCGGGCCGCAGCTCGACTTCGACCCCGGAGTAGTCGAATGCGTGGCCGCTCGCCGCGGCTCGGAAGGTGTATTTGCCCGCCGGCAGATCCTCGCGAACGAGCCGACCGTCCTCCGGAATCGCGCGGCGCTCGAAATCCGGCGGCGCCCTGTAGCGGAACGATGCCGAGGGAGGCGGGCCGGAATAGGTGAACTTGCTCACGGCATCGCGGACCGGTCGCCCATCCGGATCGACCACCGTCAGCTCGAGACGCGTCCGCGGCTCGCTTCGCAATCGCAACGCGACCGCATCGACACCGAGAGGGATCGGATCGGAATGGTCGGGCCGGAATCCGGGCGCGAACGCGTTCACATGGACGTCCGACAGCGGCAGTCCCTCCAGCGTGAAGACCCCTTCGCTGTTGCTTCGTGCCGTAGGCCAATCGAATTCGATGCGAGAGAGGTTGAAACCGAGGACCCATGCGTCAGCGACCGGCCGTCCGTTTTCGTCGACGACCGTTCCGTGGATCGACCGCGCCTCGTGCAATACGAGCGTGAGCCCGCGACTGCGACGTTCGTCGGGCGCGAGCCGGCACCGCTCCCACGTCGCGACGAAGCCCGGCTTGCGCGCGCGCACGAGTCCCCAGGCGAGATCGAGTCCGTGAAACGCGAAGCAGCCGTTTCGATCGGTCGTCTTGGTCGGAGTCGTCGGCCAATCGTCGCCGTGGTCGTAGCGCTCGCCCGCGACTTGCCAGGCGACCTCGACGCCGCCGAGCGGTTCTCCGATGGCGTTGACGACGCGGCCGTCGATCACGGTGTCGTCGCTCGACGGCTTCGAGGCCATGTCGCCCCGCGCGGGGTCGACAGGCTGCGACGAAGACGCCACCGCCGCAGTGTTCCTGGACGCATCCTGCGGTGTTGCGATCGCTGCCGCCGAGGCGGGATCTGTCTGACCGTGTCGCCACCACGTGCCGATCGACCCGATCATCAAGAGCGCCGCAGCGACCGCAATCGCTCCGCCGGCCCACGCGACTGCCCCCGCGCCCACCGCCGCATGCGGCCACGCGAGCGGCACGATCGCCGCGAGCCACCGCTGCTCGTCCCCGCCGTTGCGCGCCGTCAGCGTCTCCCGCAGCAGCTCGACCGCCCGCTGCAGGCGCGTCCGCACCGACGCCACCGGCATCTCGAGTCGGCGCGCGATCTCGCGCGCCGAAAGCTCCTCGAAGAAGCGGAGCACGATGATGGTGCGATACTTCTCGTCGAGGCCGCGGACGGCGTCGATCACTTCGCGCTGCGTTTCGAGCCGCTCCGCCGCGGCATCGGTCGGCGGCAACGCCTCGCGCGCCGCCACGACGCGCTCGAGCCGTGCCCGTCGCGATTCGCTGCGCCGGAGCTTCAGCGCGACGTTGGTCGCGACGCGCCGCAACCATCCCGCGACCCGCTCCCGATCCGCCGGCGGATGGGACGCCGCCGCGAGCCAGGTTCCCTGCGCCACGTCGTCGGCAAGCGAGGCGTCATCGACCAGTGCGCGAGCGAGGGACCGCACGAACCTCCCGTGTGCGAGAAGCTCGTCCCACGCCACCCCTTCATGCGCTCCGGCCATGGTCTCGTCTCCCGCCGTCCGTGAGCAGAGGGGCCTCGACGAGAAGCCCCGCGTACCTCTCATCCCGCGGAATGGCGAAGTGACTCAGACGATTCTGACGAGGGTCGGGCTCTTCGGTAGCTTCCTGCCCCCCGACACCTGGAGCGCCCCGACATGATCGTCCCTCGCACGACCCGCACGAAGATCCTCGCGAAGTTGCGCGCGAGGGTGCGCGGCCGCAAGCCGATCTTCATCGCGAGTGCCGGCAGCGGCCTGGTCGCGCAGCTGCTCGAGAGCGCGGGCGTCGACTGCGTGAACACCTTCTCGGGCGCGCGGCTGCGCGCGAACGGCATGGGCACGATGTCGATGCTCTGGCCGATCCTCGACAGCAACCGCCAGACGCTGAACTACACGCGCGAGGACGTCATGCCGGCGCTGAAGGGCGACGCCTTCGTGTGCGCCTGCCTCAATCCCAACGATCCGCTGAAGGACATGCGCATGGTCCTCGAGGAGTGCAAGGCGATGGGGGTGATGTCGGCGTCGAACATCGGGCCGTCGATCTCCTACGTCGACAAGGGCAGCAACATCCGCCGCGTGCTCGAATCGGCCGGCGTCACGCTCGCGAACGAGATCGCGATGCTGAAGCTCGCGCGCGAGATGGACATGGTCTCGATCGGGCTCGCCTTCGACGAGGAGGACAGCTGCGCCATCGTCGAGGAGGCGCAGCCCGACATCTTCTGCTTCCACGCCGGGACGACGAAGGGCGGGCGGCGCGGCTTCGATTCGGGCGAGACGATCGAGCAGACGGCGCAGCGCACCGAGGCCGCCAACCAGAAGCTGCGCAAGCTGAAGAGGGACCTGATCCTCGTCGCGCACGGCGCGGCGATGGAGACGCCGCCCGACGCGCAGTACATCCTCGACCACACGAGCTGCGACGGCTTCTGGACCGGCAGCTCGACCGAACGGCTGCCGATCGAGCGCGCGGTGCTCGAGACGGCGAAGACCTTCGCGGCGCTGAGCTTCGACGGGCGCAAACGGGCGGCACGCAAGTAGGCGGCCCGCGCGAGGAATCCCGACCATGCCGAAGAAGACGATCGCCGTCCTCGCCACGCTCGACACCAAGGGCGCCGAGGCGCACTTCCTCCGGAAGCAGCTGAAGGAGCTCGGCAGCAAGGCGCTCGTGGTCGACATGGGCGTGCTGGGCGAGCCGGCGGCGCGCGCCGACGTCTCGCGCAAGGAGGTTGCGCGCGCCGGCGGGACGCCGCTCGCGCAGCTCGCCGCGAATCCCACGCGCGAGGCGGCGGCGCCGGTCATGTCGGCGGGCGCGACGAAGATCCTCTTGAAGCGGATCGCGGCGGGGAAGGTGCACGGCGTGATCGGGCTCGGCGGCCTGCAGGGGACTGCGGCCTGCACGGCGGTGATGCGGGCGCTGCCGTACGGCGTGCCGAAGGTGATGGTCTCGACGGTCGCGTCGGGCGACACGTCGGCCTACGTCGGCGTCTCCGACATCACGATGATGTTCTCCGTCGGCGACATCCTCGGGCTGAACGCCTTCATGCGGAAGGTGCTCGCCAACGCGGCCGGCGCGGCGCACGGCATGGCGCAGGTGAAGGTCGCGCTCGCGGCGACGAAGAGGAAGAAGGGCGCGAAGCCCCTGATCGGGATGTCGAACCTCGGCGTGCTGACGCAGGGGACGCTGCTCGCGCAGGAGCTCTTCGCGAAGCGCGGCTACGAGGTCATCGTCTTCCACGCCGTCGGCACCGGCGGGCGCGCGATGGAGCGCATGATGCGGCAGGGCATCATCGGCGCCGTCTTCGACTACGCGATGGGGGAGATCTCCGACGCGCTGTTCAAGGGCTTGCGCGCCGGCGACGCCGACCGCATGACCGTCGCGGGCGAGCTCGGGCTGCCGCAGGTGCTCTGTCCCGGCGGCGCCGAGCACCTCGGCATCCTCGTCTCCACGCCGCACGCGCTGCCCGACCGCTGGAAGGACCACCGCCACGTCTGGCACAACCCGGTCGTCCTCGCGCCGCGCCTGAACGCCGACGAATTGAAGAGCGTCGCGCAGGAGGCCGGCCGGCGGCTCGCGTCGACGAAGGGCAACGCCGTGCTGATGATCCCGAAGCTCGGCACCGGCAGTTACGCGAAGCCCGGCGGTCCGCTCAACGACCCGGCCGGCGACGCCGTCTTCTTCGCCGAGCTCAAGGCGTCCACGCCGAGCACGATCGAGATCGTCGAGCGCGACCTCCATGCCGAGGATCCCGCTTTCGTCACCGAAGCCGTCGACCGGCTGATCGGATTGATCGAGAAGCGATGAGCGCGGCGGAACGCGGCCCGCTCGCGGAGCTGCGCAACCGCCGCGGCGAGCGGCTCGAGTTCGCGTTCCATGCAGCCGCGTCGCGTGCGGTCGTGATCCTCGCGCACGGCGTGACGTCGAACATGGACCGGCCCTATCTCGTCGAGCTCGGCGACGCACTCGCGCGCGCCGGGATCTCGGCGTTGCGCTTCTCGTTCTCGGGGAACGGGAAGTCGGAGGGGCGCTTCGAGGAGGCGACGCCCACGAAGGAGGTCGACGACGCGGCGGGCGTCCTCGACGCGCTGCACGCCGCCGGATTCACGAACGTCGCCTATGCGGGCCACAGCATGGGCGGCGCGGTCGGAGTCCTGCTCGCAGCGCGTGATGAACGCGTGCGCGCGCTCGTCTCGCTCGCGGGGATGTTCCACGTCGCGCGCTTCTTCGAGCGCCACTTCGGAAAACTCCGCCCCGGCGACCCGATGCTCGGCAAGGCGAGCTGCCCGTGGTCGCGCGCGCTCGCGGACGACGCGGCGCGTCACGGCTCGCTGGACGCGGCGGCGGCGCGCGTGCGCGTGCCGTGGCTGCTCGTGCACGGCGACGCCGACGAGATGGTCCCGCTCGAAGACGCGAAGGATGCGAAGGCCGCCTGCGAGTCGGGCGAGACGCGGCCGTTGAACGGGAACCGCAGAGACCGCGTAAAGCTCGTCGAACTCGCGGGCGTCGACCACCGCTTCGGCGGCGCGGTCCCGCGCCTGGTCGCCGCGGTCGTGCCGTGGCTCGTGCCATGGCTCGTGAAGGAGGGGACTGGAGATGGCTGATCGGGCCGCATCATCGGACCTGCCCGTACCGACGAGCCTCCGGATCGACGCGGTCCTGTCGTCGCCGCCGCGCGCCGCCGTCTTCCGGACGAAGGTCCGCGTCGGGTTCATCGCGGGGGCCGTGGCGTACGTCGCGGTCGCCGTCCTGGTCGCGATCCTGACGACGCGGGAGGCCGGCCGCCTCGAGCGGCTGCGCGACCGCGGCGTCGTCACCGACGCCGTCGTCGAACGGAAATGGACCAGCGGCAGGAAATCGAGGACGAGGCACGTGAGCTACACGTTCACGTGCGACGGAAAGGTCTGCAGCGACGAGGCCTCGGTGTCGTCGAGAACGTACGATGCGGCCGTCCCCGGACATCGGATCCGGATCACCTTCGACCCCGCGGATCCGGAGAACACGGAGGTCGGGAGCGTCACGCAGGACGTGATCGACCGGCATTGGCTCTTCGTCGGCGGGGCGGGCGGCGGCCTCGGGCTGATCGTCCTCGGCTTCATCTTCTTCACGTACCTCCACCACCAGCGGCGGAGGGCGCTGCTCAGCGATGGCGAGCTGACGTCGGCACGCATCGAGAGCGTCGGCGGTGCGAGCCGCAAGGGGAAGATGTGCAAGGTCGTCTTCGAGGTGACCGGCGTCTCCGACCTCGCCGGCTCGCACAAATGCTCCGTGTCGCAGAAGCTCCTCGACGGACTCGGCGTCGGCGACGAGGTCCCCTACCTCGTGATGCGGCACAATCCGAACCGGGCCGCCCCGCTCGCGATCTGCCTCGCGAGCTGCCGCCTCGAGTGACGGCGCGCCGCTAGTTCTGCTCGGGCGCGGGCGTCTGCAGGAACGCGATCAGGTCGAGGATCTCGTCGCGCGTGAACGTGACGAGCAGGCCGGTCGGCATGGGGGAGAGCTTGCTCGGCCGCTGCGACTTCACGTCTTCGCGCCGCACGAGATCGGTCTTGTCCGGCTCCTGCAGATTCGCGGCGATGCGCCAGCCTTCCGGGCTCTCGCCGACGACGCGGCCGACCGCGCTGTCGCCGTTCAGGAGCTCGAAGACGCGGTTCTCGTAGCCCTCGAGGAGTGCGACCGACGGCTCGACGATCTGGCGCAGCAGCTCCAGGTCGCGGTACTTCTTCGTGATCTCGCCGAGCTCGGGCGCGCTCTTCACGCCTTCGCCGCGGAAGCCGTGGCACTTGACGCAGCCCGCCGTCACGAAGACCTCGTGACCGCGCGCGAGCGATCGGGCGCGCTCCCAGCCGCTCGGGAACGCCGACTTCAAGTCGTCGACCGTCCACATCCGGACGAACGCGCGCGCGTCCGCAGCCGGCGCAGCCGGCGTCGCCGAGCCGGCGACCTGCACGGGACCGGGCGCGGCCGGCTCCGCCTTCGCGACCTCCTGCTCGTTCGCGACGACGTGCATCACGCCGTTCATCACGCGCCAGTGGCCGGGGAACGTGCAGACGTACGGGTAGTCGCCGACCGCGGCCGGCGCGACGAAACGCAGCGTCGCCGACTCGCCGGGCATCAGGAGCTTCAGCTGCTGCAGCACGGCCGGCAGCTCGGGCACGAAGCTCTTCGCCTGCGCGCCCGGGTCGAGCGCGAGCGCCTCGGCCGCCGTGCCGACCGCTTCGAGCGCGCCGGGCGCGGTGACGACGAGGTTATGGGGCATCAGGTCGTCGTTCTGGAAGACGATCGCGACGGGGCGGCCCGCGACGACGGCGAACGAGCGCCGGTCGTAGAGCATCTGGTGCGGCACGGTCCGGATCAGGATCGTCGAGCCGCGCAGCGCGGCGATCTCGTCGTGGCGCGCGCGCGCGGCGTCGGCCGGCAGCCGGGTCGCGAGCTTCCCGGCGAAGTCGAGCGCGGCGAGCACGTCGGCGCGCGTGCGCTGCTCGGGCGGGAGCGCGCGCGCGAAGGCGAGCACGGCGTCGCCCGCGGCTGCGGCATCGCGAGCGTTCCATCCGTCCGGCGGGACCGACGCGGCGAGCGCGACCGCCTCGCTCGGGAACGCGCCTTCGCGCAGCAGCACGATCGCGTCGGCGATCTTCGTGGAAGTGGGGACCGGGCGCGCCGCGAGCACGCGGATCGCGGCGGCGCGGAGCGGATCGTCGGCGACCGCCTCGACCACGTCGGCCGTCAGCGGGCCGCGCGCGCGATCGGGGCCGCTCCATTCGAGCCGCAGTCCCTGGCCGCCGGCCTGGTCGAAGTAGCAGAGCTCCAGGGAGTGGAGTCCGGCTGCGAGATGGCAGCCGCCGCTCTTCTCGGCCATGACGTGGTCCGAGTCGTTGTCGACGACGAGCTGCTGGTCGAGGTAGAGGCACGAGCCGTCGTCGGAGGCGAGCGCGAACGTGTAGTCGCCCGCCTGCTCGATCTTGAGCCGCGCCTCGAAGCGCAGCGCGAAGGCATCGGTCGTGATCAGGCTCGGAAAGTCGACGCCGACGTGGTCGACGACCCGCCGCTCCGCCGGCACGCGCGCGGCGAACCCCTCGCGCGCGGCGGTGCGCAGGCGGACCGGGTAGTACGAGACGAGGAAGCCGGTCGGCGCGTTTGCGCCGGTCGCTCCCGGACCCGGAGGGAGGCGCGCCCCCTCGCGCGCGAGGCGGCGCACGCGCTCGACGTCGGCGTCGGAGAGCGGACCGGACAGCCGCTCGAGCGCGCCGAGCACGGCGACCTGCCGCTTCGGATCGGACAGCGTCTCCTGCCAGCTCTTCTCCGCGCCGCCGTCGAGCACGATGCACGCCGCGCGCGCGAAGGCCGCGGTCTCGGGTTGGCGCGCGGCGTCGGCGAGCGCGACGAGTCCGTCCCGATCGATCGAGCCCTTCTCTTTCGCGACGGTCTCGAGCAACAGCGTCCCGAGCGCCTGCTCGACGTGGCGCGCATGGCCCGCGGCGTCGCCGCGAGCCGCGTCGACCTCGCGCATCGCGCGGACGAGCTCCGCGGCGACGCTGCTCTTGCGCAGCGCGGCGAGCTCGGCGAGCGCCGCTCTACGCGGCTCGTCGGTCGTGGCGTGACGGGCGATCAGCGCGGAGAGGACCGACTCGATGCGCGGCAGCTTCGCGAGCTCGGCGTCGTTCGCGCGGGCGACCAGGAACGCGGCCGCGGCAGGATTGTCGCGCACGTCGAGGACGCCCACGGCGAGCGCCTTCCTCCAATGCGGCTCGAGCGTTCGCATCGTCTCCTGGAACGCGTAGTCGAGGAAGCGATCGGTCGGCTTGCGCAGGACTTCGAGCGCGACGCGGGCCGCCGCGACGTCGTCGAAGTCGCTCGCCGCGACGACCGCCTCGAGCCGCACGCGCGGATCGTCGTCGCGCGCCGCTTCGCGCAGCTTCTCGAGTGCGGTGGTGAGCTCGCGGTGCGCGCTGCGGAGCGACTGCACCGCCGCCGCGCGCACGCGCCGGTCGGCCGACTCGAGCAGCGCGTTCAACAGGACGACGTCGAGCGACCCGTGCTGCTGCTGCAGCCAGAGCGCTTCGAGGCGGTGGTGCTCGTATTCCGGTTCCTTCGGGTCGAGCTGCTTCTCCCACGCCTGCGCCGCCGCGATCACCTCCGCGGACGGACGGCCCGACAGCTCGAGGCGCGCGCGGTAGCGGACGCGGTCCTCGGGCTCCTTCAGGACTTCGAGCAGCTCGCGAATGGGCTGGCCGGCGATCGCCTTCGGCTTCAGCGTGGGCCGGTCGATGCAGGTGATGCGGTAGATGCGGCCGTGGTCGTGGTCGCGGTTGGGGTCCCGCAGGTGGTGCTGCATGTGGCCGATGATCGGGTTGTACCAGTCGAGGAGATACACGGCGCCGTCGGGCCCGACCTGCGCGGCGACCGGACGGAAGCTCGGGTCGCTGCTGAAGACGAGCGGCTCGACCTCCTTCGCGCCGAAGCCCGATCCGGCGTCCTCGATGTGGTAGCGGAAGATCCCCTGGAACCCGATGACATTGCAGAGCAAGAGGTCGCCCTGCGTTTCGGGCGGGAACGCGCGGCTCGACAGGATCTCGGTCCCGCCGCACGGCCGGCTGCGCTGGTCGAAGAAGCGGAAGTAGGGCGAGTGCTTCTGCGGGTAGATCACGCGGCCGCTGAAGGGCAGCGCGTAGTAGTTCTCGTTGCCGGTGCCATCGGTCACGAACTCCTGGCCCCAGCGGTCGAAGACGTGGCCGTGGGGGTTGGCGAAGTCGTAGGCGATGTGGCGTTCGACGCGCCACGTGCGCGGCTCGAAGCGCCAGACGCAGGCGTCGTGGTTGCGCTCGACCCCGTAGATCGTCTCGATCTGCGACTGGTGGAACGTCCCCTCCTGGAAGTAGAGCGCGCCGTCGGGGCCGAAGACGAAGCTGTTCGCGGTGTGGTGCGTGTCGGCGGTCGAGAGCCCCTGCAGCAACCGCTCGCGCAGGTCCCACCTGCCGTCGCCGTCCGTGTCCTTCAGGAACCAGAGCTCGGGCGCCTGCGCGACGATCACGCCGCCGTTCCAGAACTCGAAGCCGGTGGGATTGCGCAGGTCGTCGGCGAACGCGGTGCAGGTGTCGGCGCGGCCGTCGCCGTCCTTGTCTTCCAGCACGAGGAGCTTGTCGCGCATGGGAGTCTGCGGCTCCCAGTGCGGATAGGTCGGCCACGCGGCGACCCAGAGGCGGCCGGCCGGGTCGAAGGACATCTGCACGGGCTTGGCGAGCTCGGGGAAGCGCTGCTCGTCGGCGAAGAGCTCGATCTTCATCCCCTTCGCGACGGTCATCTTCGCGATCGCGGCTTCTCCGCCGGTGAAGTCGAAGGTGCCGTCGGGGCGGGAGCCCTTGTAGTTGGTCTTGACCGCGATCTTCGGCGGGACGTTCGAGTCGTCGACCGGGACGTCCTTGCCGTTCGCGAGCGAATGGATGCGCCGGTCGCGGTTCTTGCAGAGCGCGTCGAGGATCTCGAGCTCGCGCTGCAGCACCTCGAAGTTGGTCTGGCTGTCGGTGTAGGCGAGGGACGAGCGGCCGCCGTAGACGTTGTATCCGTCGGTCGTCTGGTAGCGGTTGAACCAGAAGAGGTCCTTCTCGAGGACCGCGGCGCGCAGCGCGTCGCGCTGTGCAGGCGAGAGCCGCTGCGCGGCGGGGGCGTTCGTGTCGGCGAGCGCGTGCACGAGGTTCGCGGCGAGGATGCGGTTGCCCTCTTCGGTGAGGTGCATACCGTCCAGCGTGAGCGGGTGCTTCGCACCCGCCCCCGCGTACCTCGCCAGCATCGGTGTAAAGAGGTCGACGAACGGGACGTTGTGTTCGCCCGCGACACGGGCCATGGACTTCACGACGAAGCGCAGATCCTCATTCCGCTTCGAGCTGTCGGGCAGCAGTGGATCGTGAAGGTCTTCGAACGGAATCGGACTGCACACCACCACCCAGGGCGCATGGACTCCGTCGTAGCGGCGGGTGGCCATCCTCTCCAAGAAGGCGGGGAGATCGTCGAGGTCGGCGCGGGAGTTCGACCCGAAGAACGCGAGGATCACCGTCGCGCCGCAACGCGTGAGCTGCTCGTCCCACGTCTCGCTTCCTTCGACCCGCAGTCGGGTGCTGATCTCATCGCCGGAATAGCCGAGGTTCCGGACGGTCAGCTCGAGCTCGGGCCGGCGCTCCTGCAGTAGCGTCTCGAACCAGCCATCGTGCTGCAGCCGTTCCGCCAGCGCGCTGCCGATCAGGCAGACACGGTCGCCTTTCACGAACTGGAATGTTGCCGCGGGCGCAGGAGTCGGCGCGGGCGCAGCCTGCGGCGCGACGAACGCGGTCGACGCTCGGAGCACCAAGGGGAGCAACGCGAAGACTTGCGGCATGATCGACCTCGACCCGCGCGACACGCGCCGGAAGCCCTAGAGGCTCGCGTTCCGACGGGGGCCTTGCAAGGATGCGCGCTGCGCCGCCGCGTCCCGTTCCTTTCCTGCATCCGGAGCCGCCGATGCCGCCGCTCGCACGCACCCTCTTGGCCTGCGCGATCGCGGGCGCGGCGCCGCTCATCGCGTGGCGCGCGCAGGAGCAGGCCGGCGTCACCTACGAAGGCGCGAAGGGGAGCGCCGACACGCCGAAGCCGGGCAGCGGAAAGAAGATCGTCCTGCTCGCGGGCGACGAGGAGTACCGCAGCGAAGAGGCGCTGCCGATGCTGGCGAAGATCCTCGCGGTGCGCCACGGCTTTCGCTGCACCGTCCTCTTCTCGATCGACCCGAAGAGCGGCGCCATCGATCCCGACCAGCAGATGCACGTGCCGGGGCTCGCCG
The DNA here is from genome assembly GCA_036732755.1 of Planctomycetota bacterium. Classification (GTDB taxonomy): domain Bacteria; phylum Planctomycetota; class B15-G4; order B15-G4; family SIAN01; genus DASRRB01. The sequence goes on along the minus strand of DAINBU010000022.1, from coordinate 30,543 downwards.
CCCTCGACGACGCCGACCTCGCGATCGTCTTCTGGAGATTCCGCGAGCTGCCCGACGCCGACATGAAGCACTTCGTCGACTACGTCGAGTCGGGCAAGCCGCTGATCGGCATCCGGACCGCGACGCACGCCTTCCAGTACCAGCGCGACAAGAAGAGCCCCTATGCGAAGTACTCCTTCGACAGCCCGGAGTGGCCCGGCGGCTTCGGCCAGCAGGTGCTCGGCGACACCTGGGTCGCCCACCACGGATCACACGGCTCGCAGAGCACGCGTGGCGTCGCCGACCCGGCGCACCAAGACCATCCGATCCTGCGCGGCGTGAAGGACGTCTGGGGCCCGACCGACGTCTACGCGATCACGCACCTGCTGCCGGGCGACGTCGTGTTGCTGCGCGGCCAGGTCCTGCAAGGCATGAAGCCGGCCGACCCGCCCGTCGAGGGCGGTCCGAACGCTCCGATGATGCCTCTGATGTGGTGTCGCGAGCGCGCGACCGATCACGGCGCGCAGCGCGTCGTCGGCTCGACCATCGGCGCCGCCGTCGACCTCCAGAGCGCCGACCTGCGCCGCGCCTTCGTGAACGCCGCCTACTGGGCGCTCCACCTCGAAGAGAAGATCGACCCGAAGAGCGACGTCTCCCTCGTCGGCGACTACGCGCCGACCTTCTTCGGCTTCGGCAAGGCGAAGAAGGGGGTGATGCCGGCGGAACACGCGCTGCCGGCGGCCGGGAAATAGGTGAAGTCCCCTTCATCGTTCCGGGTCGAACATTGAAGAATCGACGCGCGAGAGATCGCATGCGTGTGCACCGGCGACGTCCCGTTCGGGGCGTCGCTGGACCACGTGCCGGCTTGTCGTTCGCCGGAGCTCCGAGATGAAACGGGTCGGGTCGCGCTTCGTCGCTCCACGATGGCTGGTTGGCGGCCACGCGCAGACCGTTGCCGGACTCGCGCTGCGCGCCCGAGTCAATGCGCACCGGGACGTGCACCGGCGCCGCGAGCGGATCCCGACGACCGACGGCGACTTCCTCGACCTCGACTGGTTCGAGAGCGGCGACGCCGCGTCGCGCGCGAGCGCGGCCCACGCGAACGCGGCGCATGTTCCGCTCGTCCTGCTGCTGCACGGGCTCGAGGGCTCGACGAATTCGGGTTACGTCAAGGTGCTCGCCCGCGAGCTCGCGGCGGCCGGCCTCGCGAGCGTCGGACTCAACTTCCGCTCGTGCAGCGGCGAGCTGAACCGCGGCCCGCGCCTCTATCACGCCGGGGAGACCGACGACGTCGAGTTCGTGATCCTGCAACTCGCCGCGCGCCATCCCCGCCGTCCGCTCGCCGCCGTCGGCTTCTCGATCGGCGGCAACATTCTCTTGCGATGGCTCGGGGAGGCGGGCGAGCGGGCGACGGGCCTGCTCGATGCGGCCGCGGTCGTGTCCGTCCCGTTCGACATCGAAGCCGGCGCCCGCTTCATGGAGGCGAGCGCGAGCCGCCTCTACCTGCGCCATCTCCTCCCGTCTTTACGCGCGAAGGTCGCCGCCAAGCGCGAACTGCTCCGAGGGAGGATCGACGTGCAACGTGCGCTCGCGGCGAGGACCTTCTTCGAATTCGACGACGCGGCGACCTCTCCGCTGTACGGCTTCAAGGACGTCCACGACTACTACCGGCGCGCGAGCTGCGCCCCGTGGATCGGCGGCGTGCGCGTGCCCACGCTCGTCGTCCACGCGCTGGACGATCCCTTCCTGCCGGCCAGCGCCGTCCCGACGGCGGCCATCGCCGCGAACCCCGCGCTCATCCCCGCCATCTCCGAGCACGGCGGCCACGTCGGCTTCATCCATGGAAGGCCTTGGGCGCCGCGCTTCTTCGCGGAGGCGGCCGTGACGGATCACCTGGCGCGAATGCTGGTCTCGGCGCGTGGATTCGGTCCGCCCCGCACCGCGTCGTTCACCGCGATGCCGCGGTAGCTCCAGCCGGCGAGTGCGAGGCCGGAGAGGCGCGGCTCCGTCGCGAGCGCCTCGTCGATGCGCGCCAGCCTCCGCGCGTGGCCGGGCCGATACTGCGGGATCCCCGGTTTGTGGACGAAGACGCGGCGCAGCTCGGGGGCGCCGGTGAGCCGGAGGTAGCGCGCGGCCTCGCGCCAGGCGAGGTCGGCCACGGCGTTCTCGTCGTCGGGCAACACGAGCCGTTCGCCGCCGACCATGCAGCGCAGCAGCACGCGCCCGGCGGGCGCGCGGTCGGGGAAGAGGGAGCTTTCGAAGAGGACGCCGAGCAGCGGCGACTCCTCCGAGCGCGGGACGAGGAAGCCCAAGCCGTCGACGTCGGCGCCGACCTGGGTGCGCGCGACGCCGAGCGCGACGACGGCGACGTTGGCGGTCTCGATCGCGGCGAGCTCGCGCACGAGGTCGGGCGCGAGGGGTGCGAGCAGCGGCGCGGCGGCCCACGAGGGCGTCGCGAGGACGACTTCTTTCGCGCGCACAAGGCGGCCGCGCGAATCCTCGAGCTCCCAGCGCGCGTCGCCTGCATCGATCCGGCGCAGCGCGACGACACGTGCATCGCACGTGACCGAGTCGCCGAGCGAGCGCGCGAGCGCCGCGACCAGCGACCCCATGCCGCCGCGCAGCGCGAAGAGCCCGCGCGTCGAGATCCCCTCGCGCTTGCGCGCGCGTGCGGCCGCCATGAAGCCGCGGACCACCGAGCCGTGCTGCGCGGAGAGCTCGACCATGCGCGGCAGCGCGCTCGCCGCTTCGAGCTTGCGAACATCCCCTGCGAAGATGCCGGTCACGACCGCGTCGAAGAGCGGGTCGATTAGCCCCGCGCCGAAGCGCCGCGCGACGAAGCTCGCGAGCGTCTCGTCGGGCCGCGCGGCGGGCTCGCCGACGAACGGCTCGCACGCGAGACGCAGCTTCCCGCCCGCGGAGAGCAGCGGCGTCGTCACGAACGAGAGCGGCCCCGCCGGCGTCGGCTCGAGCCGGCCCCGGAACGCGACCCAGCGCTTCGCCGCGCACGGGGCCGCCGCGACGAGCTCGCCGCCGAGCCCGAGCTCCTTCAACGCCGCGAGCAGCTCGAGCGCCGCGCCGCGGATCGACGACGCCGCGCGCTCGAAACGGAATCCCGCCTCGTCGATCGTCGCGACCACGCCGCCGGGCGCCGCGGCCGCTTCGAGCACGCGCACGACCGGGGCGCGCCCCTGCGCGGTCCGCCGCCGCGCGCGCCACGCGGCGAAGAGTCCGGCCAGACCGCCGCCGACGATCGCGAGGTCCGCGAGGTCCGCCAGTTCAGCGCGCTCGGGCGGCACGGGCGAGATTGCCGTTGGCGGCACCCAACCGGCGCGTGCACTCCTCGGTCAGCGCGGCGAGCGCGTCGATGAAGTCGGGCCGCGCGTCGAGCGCGGGCGTCCGCACGAAGACCTTCACGCCCTGAGCCCGCGCATGACGGCGGAGCAGGACGTCGATCTCGTGCACCGTCTCGATGTGGTCGGAGACGAAGCTGATCGGGACGACCACGATCGACTGGAAGCCCGCACGCGCGAGCTCGGCGAGGGTCGCCTCGGTCGACGGCTCGAGCCACTTCACCGGACCGGCACGGCTCTGGAACGAGAGCCGGACCTCGCCCGTCCAGGCCAGGCGCTTCAGCACCGCGGCCTTCGTCGCGCGCACCTCGATCTCGTAAGGATCGCCGTTCTCGATCAGCCGCAGCGGCAGGCCGTGCGCCGAGAAGAGCAGCACCGGCTCGCCATGCTCGCCGCGCTCGGCGCGCGCCTCCGCGAGCCCCTCCTCGACGCAGCGCGCGAGCGCCGCGACGTAGGCGGTGTCGGTCGCGTAGCTCGTGACCTCGCGCACCGGCAGCTCCGGCGCGCGCCGCGCCAGGATCTGGCGCAGCTCGCCGAGGCTCGACGCCGTCGTCGCGCGCGAGTACTGCGGATAGAGCGGCAGCAGGACGAGCGAGGAGATCCCCGCCGCGAGCAGTTCGTCGAGCGCCGGCGTCGCGCGCGGATGCCAGTAGCGCATCGCGGTGCGGACCAGGAAGGCGGGTGTCTCGGTCGTCGCGCCGGCGCGCTCGTTCAGCCGCGCTTCGAGCGCGTGCTGCTGCGCGAGCGTGCGCTGCAGCAGCGGCGACCAGCCGACCTCGAGGTAGTTCTGGACGACCTGCTTCTCCCGGCGCTTCGCGATCCACCACGCCAGCGCGTTGCGGACCGGCGCGCCGCCCGGGATCGCGAGCACCTCCGGGTCGGAGAAGAGCTCGCGCAGGAACGGCCGCACGCTCGCGGGCCGATCGGGGCCGCCGAGGTTGAGCAGGAGAACGCCGGTCGCACCCATCGAGCTACACCGTACGGGAATACTGCGGCCTCGTCGGTGCATCGTCCAGGTGCGCGTCGAACGCCATCGCCACGTTGCGCGAAAGGTAGCGCCCGCATTCGGTCAAGGCGAACGAGCCGCCGCCCGAGAGCTCGAGGAGGCCGTCGGCCGCCATCTCGCGCAGCCGCTCGAGCTCGGGGGCGAAGTGGGCCGCGAAGTCGACGCCGAAGCGCGCGCCGAGCAAAGGCGCGTCGACCTTCAGGTGGCAGAGGACGGCGCGGATCACCGTGCGGCGCAAGTCGTCCTCCTCGGAGAGCTCGAAGCCGCGTTGGGCGGCGAGGCCGACCTGGTCGACGGCGGCGGACCACTTCTCGAGCCCCGTTTCGTTCTGCGCGTAGAGGCGGCCGATCTCTCCGATCGCCGACGGCCCGAGCCCGAGCAGCGCCGGCGCGTGGCGCACCGTGTACCCCATGAACGTCCGCGTCAGCGTCCCGTCGTGCTGCGCCGTGAAGAGCTCGTCGCTCGGCCGCGCGAAGTGGTCGAGGCCGATCGAGCGGTAGCCCGCGGATTCGAGACCCGCGACCGCCTGCAGGTAGAGCTCGCGGCGCAGCTCGGGACCGGGCAGCGTGTCTTCGCGAAACGACCCCTGCTGCCTCTTGAGCCACGGCACGTGCGCGTAGCCGTAGACGGCGAGGCGATCGACGCCCATCGCGACCACCTGCGCGACCGTGCGCGCGAACCCTTCGAGGGTCTGCAGCGGCAGCCCGTAGATCAGATCGACGTTGATGCTGCGGAAGCCACGTGAACGCGCATGATCGACGAGCGCCGCCGTCTCCTCGTGCGTCTGGAAGCGGTGGATCGCCTTCTGGACCTCGGGCGTCAGGTCCTGCACGCCGAGGCTCACGCGGTCGAAGCCGCGCGCGGCGAGGAGGTCGATCTGCGCGTGGCTCGTCACGTGGGGATGGACTTCGAGGCTCTTCTCGCGACAGCGCGCGAAGTCGAAGCGCGCTTCGAGCGAATCGAGCAGGCGCGCGAGCTCCTCGACCGTCAGGTGGGTCGGCGTGCCGCCGCCCAGGTGCAGCCCGCCGATCGAGAGCCTCCGGCCGGCCGCGCGCGCGATCCCGTCGGCCTCCTTCTCGATCGTCGCGAGGAAGAGGTCGACCGGCGACTGCTTGGTCGTGATGAAGGTGTGGCAGCCGCAGAAGGTGCAGAGCCGCGCGCAGAACGGGATGTGGACGTAGAGCTCGGCGTCGCTGTCGAAGTCGGCGGCGCGCGTCTCGCCGCCCGCGACCGTCCCGGCGCCGAGGCGGCCGAGTTGCGCGGCGAGCTCGGCGGCGCCGACCCGCTCGTGCCAGAGCGGCGCGGGCGGATAGCTCGTGTAGCGCGGGCCGTTGCGGCCGTACTTGTCGAGCAGCGACTGCGCGGCGGCGGTCGAAGGCGCGCTCGCGCGGTTCACGACAGAGACTCCGAGGGCTCCGGCGTCGTGTCGGGCGCCGCCGGTCCGTGCACGACCTCCTCGACGACGGCGGCGACGCTCTCGACACGCGCTTCCGGCGTGATGCCGTGGCCGAGGTTGAAGATCCAGCGCGGCCGTCCGGCCAGCGCGTGCTTGAGCGTGCGCGCGTGGGCGGCGGCGACCTCGGGCGAGGCGAGCAAGAGAGCCGGGTCGAGGTTTCCCTGCACCGCGACGTCGCCGCCGACGGTGCGCGCGAAGTTCGCCAGGTCGATCGAGAAGTCGACCGAGACGCCGTCGGCGCCCGTCTCGAGCGCGACGTGGGCGTGGCGCGCCGAGCCGCGCAGGAACCAGACGACCGGCACGCCCGCCGACTGGATCTGCGCGACCATCGACTTTGCGGCCGGCAGGACGAGGCGGCGCCAGAACGACGGCGCCGCCAGCCCGGCCCACGAGTCGAAGATCTGGATCACCTGCGCGCCGCCCGCCACTTGGAGCTTGCAGTAGGAGGCGACCGCGTCGGCGAGGATCTCCATCAGGCGCTGGAAGTTCGCCTCGTCGGTGAGGGCGCGCGCACGCGCCTTCTCGAACCCCTTCGAGCCCTTCCCTTCGAGCAGGTAGAGCCCGAGCGTCCACGGCGCGCCCGCGAATCCGATGCGCGCGATCTTCGGCGGCAGCTCGCGCGTGAGCAGCGCGAGCGTGCGTCCCGGCACCTCGACCGCCTCGTTCGACTCGAAGCGCGCCAGCGACGTCGCTTCCTTGGCGGAGGTGGGCCCGTCGGCGACCTCGGGCCCGTGGTCGCCGTAGTGGATCGCGTGGCCGAGCCCCTCGAGCGGCACGAGCAGGTCCGAAAAGACGATCGCCGCGTCGAGCGGGAAGCGGCGCATCGGCTGCAGCGTCGCCTCGCACGCGACGCCGGCGTCGCGCACCATTTCGCCGAAGCTGTGCTTGCTGCGCAGCTCGCGGTACTCGGGCAGGTAGCGGCCGGCCTGCCTGAAGAGCCAGATGGGGGGATGGTCGACCGGCTCGCCGGCGAGCGCACGCAGCAGGAGCGGCGCGTCCGAGCGACCAGGTCCGCGGTTCGGCATCACGGCTCTCTCTCCGCGTCGTCGGGTGCGGGCGCCGGCGTGAGCGACAGCCGGTAGCCCCTCCCGCGATGGGTGTGCAGGAAGCGCGGCTGCGCCGGATCGGTCTCGATGACCCGGCGCAGCCGCAGGATGAAGTTGTCGATGGTCCGCTCGGTCGGGTCCTCTTCGCGGCCCCAGACGCGGTCGAGGATGTCGACGCGCCGCACGACCTGGCCGCGCTTCTCGCTCAGGTAGCGCAGGATCTCGAGCTCCTTGCCCGAGAGCACGCTGCTCGCGCCGGGCCCGGCGACCTCGCCGCTCAGCAGGTTGACGGTCGTCTCGCCGAGGCGGATCTGGTGGCGGCCGTAGACGGGCTGCGCCGCCTGCTCGCGCCGCTTGAGCAGCGCCTGCGTGCGCAGCAGGAGCTCGCGCAGGTCGAAGGGCTTCGGCAGGTAGTCGTCGCCGCCCGCCGCGAGCCCGCGCACCCGGTCGTCGGTCGCGCCGAGCGCCGAGAGGAAGAGGATCGGCGTCAGCGGGTCGACGCGCCGCAGCTCGCGGCAGACCGTGACGCCGTCGAGCTTGGGCAGCATCACGTCGAGGACGACGAGGTCGAAGCCGCCCGCCTGCGCCAGCGCGAGCGCGCGCTCGCCGTCGCCGACGACGGTCACCTCGCTCCCCTCGGCCTCGAGGTTCATCCGGATCGCGCCGGCGATGTCGGGCTCGTCTTCCACGAGCAGGATGCGCGGCGACCAGGCGGTGGTCATGCCGGCGCTCCGACGGGCGCGGCGGCCGGCGCCGGCGCGGCGTCGGCGAGCGGCAGCGTGACGACGAACTCCGAGCCGCGGCCCGGCCCGCCGCTGGTCGCGGTCGCGTCGCCGCCGTGCAGCCGCGCGAACTCGCGTACGAGGAAGAGGCCGAGGCCCAGCCCGGGGCGGCTCACGTCCTGCTCGGCGCCGCCGCGGTGGAAGCGGTCGAAGAGGAGCGGCGCCTCCTCGGGCGGGAAGCCGACGCCCTGGTCGCGCACGCGCAGGACGGCGCGCGCGGTGCCGCCCGGCCCCGCCTCGCGCGCCAGCGAGAGCGCGATGCGCGGCGTCCCATCGGCGAACTTCAGCGCGTTGTCGACGAGGTTGCCGAGGATCGACTGGAGGAGGCTCGGGTCGACGAGCACGCGCACGCCGCGCGGCAGCGTCGTCGCGACGTCGGCGCCGCGCTGCGCGAGGAGCGCCGCGCGCTGGTCGAGGCAGCGCTCGACCTCGACGGCGAGGTCGAGCGGCTCGCGGCGCGGCGCGAGGCGGCCGGCGTGGAGGCGCGCGGCGATCAGGACGTTCTCGACGAGGTCCTCGAGCCGCTGGACATTCGCGAGCAGCGTCCGCGCGGCGCGGTCGCGCTCGTTCTCGGGGACGCGGTTCATCTCGAAGGACTGCGCGAGCAGGCGGATCGCCGTGAGCGGCGAGCGGAAGTCGTGGCTCATGGCGGCGAGCAGCTGGTTGTGCTCGTACTCGCGGCGCAGCTCGCGCCGCATGAGCCACCAGATCGAGACGAGGCCGCCGGTCACGACGGCGAGCAGGAAGCCGCCCTCGGCGAGCGTCATGCGGACGCGCCGCCAGCGCACCGCGTCGGCGGTCGCGACGTCGTGGCCGAGCTGGACCTCGTGGTCGAACTCGCGGCCGCTCGCGCGCACCTGGAAGAACATCCACCAGCCGATCTGCAGCAGCGTCACGGTCACGACGCACGACAGGACGAAGCGCGCGCGCTGGAAGCGGCGCCGCTCCTTGTCCACGGGTGCGTCGGCGAACGTCGTCATCGCACGTCGCGCAGCTCGGAGAGGGCGCGCTCGAGCGCTTGCGCCGTCTCGGCGATGACGGAGGCGTCGTGCGCGCTCGACATGAAGCCGACCTCGAAGAGCGACGGCGCGAGCAGGACGCCGTGCGCGCGCAGCTTCCCGTGGAGGAGGTTGAAGCGGCGCTTCGCCTCGGGCGCGACCTGGTCGGGCCGGCGCGGCAGCGGGCCCGCTTGGGGCAGGAGCCAGCCCATGTTCCCGAACGAGTGGAAGCGCAGCGGGAACGGGGCGCGCGCGCAGATCGGGTCGAGCGCGCGCTGCAGCCCGTCGGCGTTTTTCTCGAGGGAGGCGCGCACCGCCGGGTCGGCGGCGAGGCGCACGCTCGCGAGTCCCGCCGCCATGGCGAGCGGATTTCCCGAGAGCGTGCCCGCCTGATAGACGGGGCCGAGCGGCGCGAGCTGGTCCATGAGGCGCGCGGGGGCGATCACCGCGCCGACCGGCAGCCCGCCGCCGACGATCTTCCCGAGCGTGTGGAGGTCGGGCGTCACACCGAACCTCTCGCGCGCGCCGCCGGGAGCGATGCGCAGGCCGGTGATCACTTCGTCGAAGACCAAGAGAGCGCCGCACGACGTGGCGAGGCGGCGCAGCTCGGCGAGGAAGCCGTCGGCGTGGAGCAGGAGGCCGGAATTCGCGGGGACCGGCTCGACCAGGATCGCGGCGAGCTCTTTCCCACGAGTGGCGACCAGCGCCTCGACGGCAGGCAGGTCATCGAGCGGCACGATCGCGGTGTCGGCGACGAGGCCGGGCGGGACGCCGGCGGATGACGCGTTCGAATGCTCGTGCAGCCCGGAACCGGCCTTCACCAGCATCGAGTCGGAGTGGCCGTGGTAGCCGCCGTCGAAGCGCAGCACGAGCGCGCGCCCGGTCGCGCCGCGCGCGAGGCGGACCGCGGTCATCACCGCTTCGGTGCCGGAGCTCACGAAGCGGACGCGCTCGCAGTGGGGGTGGAGCGCGAGGAGCGCCTCGGCCAGCTCGACCTCGCCGGGCGACGTGAGCCCGAAGCTCGTGCCGCGGCCGGCTGCCTCGGTGATCGCCGCGACGATCGTCGGGTGGGCGTGGCCGGCGATCATGGCGCCCCACGACTGGACGAAGTCGACGTAGCGGCGCCCTTCGACGTCGAAAACGTACGCGCCGCTCGCGCGCGCCGCGAGCAGCGGCTCCTGCTCGACCGAGCGGAACGAGCGGACCGGCGAGCTCACGCCGCCGGGCAGGACCTTCCGCGCTCGTGCGAGCAGCGTCGCAGCGTCGGTCACGACAGCCACTTCCCTTCCAGCGCGGAGCGCCCGTGGTAGGTGATGATCAGGTCGGCGCCGGCGCGCGCGATCGCGGTCAGGTTCTCGCGCACGACCGCCGCCTCGTCGACCCAGCCGCGCTCGGCGGCCGCCTTCACCATCGAGTACTCGCCGCTCACGTTGTACGCGACGATGGGGAGGCGCGTCGCGTCGCGCGCGCGCGCCACCACGTCGAGGTAGGCGAGCGCCGGCTTCACCATGACCATGTCGGCCCCCTCGAGCTCGTCGGCGACGATCTCGCGCACCGCTTCGCGTCCGTTGCGCAGGTCCATCTGGTAGGTCCGCCGGTCGCCGAAGGCCGGCTTGCTGCCGGCCGCCTCGCGGAACGGCCCGTAGTAGGCCGACGCGAACTTCGCCGAGTAGGAGAGGATCCCGACCTCGCCCTTGCCCTCGGCGTCGAGCGCGCGCCGCATCGCCGCGACGCGGCCGTCCATCATGTCCGACGGCGCCACGAAATCGGCACCTGCGCGCGCGTGCGCGAGGGCCATCCCGGTCAGGAGCTCGACGCTCGGGTCGTTCAGGATCCTGCCCTCGTGCACGACGCCGCAGTGGCCGTGCGACGTGTAGCCGCACAGGCAGACGTCGGTGAAGAGGACGACGTCGGTGGCGAACGTCTGGCGCAGCTCGCGCAGCGCGCGCGCGACCGGGCCCTCCGGGTCGCTCGCCGCCGAGCCGGTCGCGTCCTTCTTGTCGGGGACGCCGAAGAGCAGGTGGAGCTTCAAGCCGAGCTCGCGGTCGTGCGCGACGTCCTTCACGAGCTCGTCGACGGAGACGCGATCGATGCCGGGGAGCGAGTCGACCGGCGTGCGCACGCGCGCGCCGCCGACCACGAAGTGGGGCTGGATCAGCTGGGTCGGACGGACGCGCGTCTCCGCGAGCGCCTCGCGCAGCGGCGCGCTCGCGCGCAGCCGGCGCATCCGCACGACGTCGTCCGGGGCGAGGTTCCTCATGGGTGCGACTCCTGGAAGCGGGAGGTGGTGAGCGCGGCGACGACGTCGGCCGCGCCGGGGGTGCGCGCGACGGCGGCGACGCGCGCGCCGAGCCGTTCGAGCTCGGCCGCGGTGGTCGCGCCGCTTGCGAGGAAGAGGAGCGATTCGTCGCCGCGGTCGAGACGCGCGCGGACGCGTTCGCGAGCGAGGAATGCGCGTGCTGCCGAGGGGCTCGCGAGCAGGGCGACCACCGGACCGGCCGGCAGCGGCGGGTCGTCGGCGACGGCGACCGTCGCGTAGAGCGGCAGCTCGGCGACGGTGAAGCCGCCGTTCGCGAGCGCACGCGCGAACGCCGGCTCGGGCTCGAGCGGGCCGGGGTGGAGGATGCGGGCGCGCGGCGGCAGGGCGGCCGCGAGCGCGCGCGCGAGCGGCTCGGCGCCGCTGCCGTCGCCGACGAAGCCGGCGGCGAAACCGTGCGCTTCGAGGGCGCGTGCCGTGGCGGCGCCGACCGCCGCGATCGTGCGCAGCGACGGCGGCGCGGGAAGCGTGGCGAGCGCGCGGGCGAAGGCGCGCACCGCCGCGCGGCTCGTGAAGGCGACGACGTCGAAGCTGCCGGCCGCGGCGAGGAGCGCGCGGCGCGCCGCATCCTCGGCCAGGTCGGCGAAGCGGATCGCCGGCTGCGACGCGACGCGGAAGCCGGCGTCGGCGAGGGCGGCGGAGAGCTCGTCGTCGAGCCCCGACGGGCGCGTCACGAGAATCGTCGGCGCTCCGGTGAGCGCGCGCACCGCCGCGTCGGCCGCCTCGCCCGCCGTCCGGCCGCGCACGTGAACATGCGCGAGGTTGCCGTCGCGCTCGAGGGAGGCTTGGAGCTCGATCACGTCGCCGCGGCGCCGTGCGAGCGCCCCGAGCGGGAGGCTGCATCCGCCGTCGAGCTTCGCGAGCACGAGCCGCTCGGCGCGCGAGCACTCGGCGGCGGCGACGTCGATCAGCGGGCGCAGCGCGTCGGGCAGCGTCGGATCGTCGGCGCGATAGCGCGCCGCGAGGACCCCCTGGCCGGGCGCCGGCAAGAACTCCGGCGCGTCGAGCGCGTGCACCGAGAGCCCGAAAAGGTCGAGGCCGAGCCGGTCGAGCCCCGCGGCGGCGAGCACGATCGCGTCGTAGTCGCCGCGCCGGAGCTTCGTCACGCGCGTCGGGACATTGCCTCGGAGATCGACCGTGATGACGCCGGGGAACGCCTCCTTCAGTTGCGCCGCGCGCCGCGTCGAGCTCGTCCCGACGCGCATTCCGGCGCGCAAGAGCGGCGCACCGCGCTTCGGCGGACCGTGCACGGGCGCGACGCGCAGCAGCAGGCGGTCGCGCGGGTCGGCGCGCGGCAGCACGCTCGTCGTCGCGAGTCCCGGCGGATCGTCGGTCGGAAGGTCCTTCAGCGAATGGATCGCGAGGTCGACGGCCCGCGTGAGCAGCGCGTCGTCGAGCTCCTTGGTGAAGAACGCCTTGCCCTCGAGCTCCTTGAACGGGCGGTCGGTCGCGTCGCCGCTCGTCTGGATCACGACGAGCTCGGTCTTGTGGCCGTGGCGCTCGAGGAGCTGCGCGACCATCCGGGTCTGGCGCAGCGCGAGATCGCTGCCGCGCGTGCCGATGCGGATCACGGGAGCGACTCCTCAGCCGTGCGCGCGCGCCGCGTGCGGCGCGCGAGGCCGTCGTCGATCCACTGCTCGATCTGTGCGACGGTCGTCGCGAGGCGCGCCGCGTTCGTCTCGGCGAGCGCGCGCAGGTCGGTGAGGTCGGCGAGGCGCGCGCAGCCGCGCACCTCGGGTGCGACGTTGCCTGGCATGCCGAGGTCGACGACCGGCGCGTCGGGTCCGAGCCGGCGGCGCACGAAGGCGCCGTCGATCAACGGCTCGCGCAGGGTCGTCGCGGCGATCAGCGCGCGCAGCGGCGTGGCATCGGCGAGGAACTCCTCGAGCGCGACCGGCACTGCGCCGAACTCCCGCGCGAAGGCGGCGGTGCGGGCGCGGTCGCGGCCGACCACGCACCAGCCGTCGCGGCCGTCCTTGGGGCGCGCCGCCATCACCGCGCGCGCCATCGCGCCGGTGCCGAGCAGCGCGAGCGGCCGCTCCGCGCCGCCGCGCAGCGCCGGTTTCACGTGCAGCATGGAGAGCCGCGCGAGGTCGGTGCCGAGGCGGGCCAGCTCGGTCTCGCGCCGCACGCGCTTGCCGACGCGCAACGCGAGGTCGAAGAGCGCGGCGAGGCGCGGGCCCGCCGTCCCGGCGGCGCGCGCCTCCGCGAACGCGCCGCGCACCTGCCCGAGGATCTGCTCCTCGCCGACGCACGCCGACTCGAGCGAGCAGGCGACGCGCAGCAGGTGGCGCTCGGCGTCGGAGCCGGAGCGCGCGAATGCCGGCGCGCCGAGCGCGATGCCGAAGGCGTGGGCGAGCTCGTCGGAGGAGAGCTCGCGCGCGGCGGCGGCGTAGACCTCGATGCGGTTGCAGGTCACGAGCGCGACGAGCTCGAGCTCGTCGATCTCGCGCAGCGCCGCGCGCAGCGCTCCGGCGAGCGCCGCCGCGCCGCCCGCGCGCGCGTGGGCGCGCTCGAGCTCCGCTTGCGCGACGCGACGGAAATCGATTCCGACGACGGCGATCGGTCTCATCACCCGGCTCCCGGAGTTCGTTCCGGGAGGGTGATCGCATTTCGACGCGCAGCGCATGTCATGGCCGCGTCACGCCCCTGCGGAAACCCCGCCCCGGCTCCGGGCCCGTGAATGGGGCCCAGATCGGGGCCCATTAATGAGGAAGGCCGGGAAGCGGCCTCCCCGGGGAGGGCAGCTACCGGGCGCGCGCCCGGGAGGTCCGGTGCGCGGCGCGGGCGCGGGCGAGCGCGGCCTTCACGGCGCGCTTCGACGTCCCCCCGCGCACGTCGCGCGCGGCGAGGATCGCCTCGAGCGGGAGCGCAGCGTAGAGGTCCTGCTCGAAGGCGTCGCTGATCTTGCGGTAGCTCTCGAGCGGGAAGGTCTCGAGCGTGAAGCCGCCGTCGAGGCATTCGCGCACGGCGCGCGAGACGATCCGGTGCGCGCTTCGGAACGGGACGCCCTTGCGCACGAGGTAGTCGGCGAGGTCGGTCGCGTTGGAGAAGCCGCCCTCGGCCGCCGCGCGGCAGCGCGCCGCGTCGACCTTCAAGCCGCGCACGCAGGTCGCCATCACCGTGAGGCAGGCGAGCACCGTGTCGACGGTCCCGAACAGCGCCTCCTTGTCCTCCTGCAGGTCGCGGTTGTAGGCGAGCGGCAGGCCCTTGAGCGTCGCGAGGAAGCCGCCGAGCGCGCCGAGCACGCGACCCGACTTCCCTCGCACCAATTCGAGCGCGTCGGGATTGCGCTTCTGCGGCATCAGGCTCGAGCCGGTCGAGACGTCGTCGCCGATCTCGAGGAAGCCGAACTCGCTCGACGAATAGATGACGAGATCCTCGCACAGGCGCGAGAGGTGGACCGCGAGGAGCGCGGCGGCGGAGAGGAGGTCGACCACGAAGTCGCGGTCGGAGGTGGCGTCGAGGCTGTTGTCGGACGCGCGCGCGAAGCCGAGCTCGCGGGCGAGCCGGGCGCGGTCGACCGGGTAGGCGGTGCCGGCGAGCGCCCCGCTGCCGAGCGGCAGGACGTCGGAGCGCGCGCGCGCCTGAGCGAGCCGCTCGCGGTCGCGCGCGAGCATCTCGACGTAGGCGAGCGCCCAGTGGGCGAGCAGCACCGGCTGCGCGCGGCGCAGATGCGTGTAGCCCGGCAGGATCGTCGCGACGTTCTTCTCGCCGAAGGTGACCAGCTCCTCGGCCAACGCGCGCGCGGCGGCGTCGAGCTGCGCGGCGGCGTCCTTCGCGTAGAGGCGCAGGTCGGTCGCCACCTGGTCGTTGCGGCTGCGGCCGGTGTGGAGGCGCAGCGCTGCCTCACCGATCCGCGCGTTCAGGCGCGCCTCGACGAAGCTGTGCACGTCCTCCTCGGGCTGCTCGTCGAGCCAGAGCGGTTCATGACGCGCTTTCTCCAGGATCTCCTTCAGGCCGCGCTCGATCGCCTTCAACTCCTTGGCGGAGAGGATCCCGATGCGCGCGAGCTCGCGCGCCCAGCCGCGGCTCCCCTCGACGTCGTAGGGGAGGAGGCGGCGGTCGTAGGAGAAGGAGCTCGAGAACGTCGCGAAGTGCGCGTCGGGTGGCGTCTTGTGCAGCTCGCCCCAAAGGGTCATGCGGGCCTCCTGCGGAGGATCGGGCGGCGCATCATGCCGGCGCGCGCGCGATCGAGAGCAGGCGGTCGGCGACGCGGCGCGCCGTGTCGGCGTCGGGCGTGACGAGCAGGATCGTGTCGTCGCCCGCGATCGAGCCGACCACCCCGTCCACCGACACGCGGTCGAGCGCGACGGCGAGCGCGGGCGCGTGGCCTGGCCCGGTCTTCAGCACGACCAGGTTCTGCGCCGGGATCGCCTGCTGCAGGTAGGCCGGGAGCGCGCTCTCGATCTTGCGCGCGGTGCGCGGCACCGTGGCGGCGTCGGGCGTCGGCAGCTGGTAGCCGCGCGCCCCCTTCACCAGCTCGAGCTCCCGGATGTCGCGCGAGAGCGTCGACTGGTTCACCTCGACACCTTGGTGCTTCAGGACCTCCCGCAACTGCTCCTGGTTCAGCACGCCGCCCGAACGGACGAGTTCGAGGATCTTCTGGTGGCGCTGCGCTTTGTTCATCGACGGGTTCCCGACGCGAGGATCCGGTATCTTGTCCTACTTCGCGACGGGGACCGACTCGGAAGTCTGCGGAGCGGGAGCGTGAGCGAGGAGAAGGCGTCCATCCCGGGGAACGGCCACGGCGAGGGGGCCGGGGGGCCCGGCGGCGACCCGCTCGGCGGGATCGAGTTCGAGCGGCTCGGCGCCCCGGGCGGCGGGGCGGCCGGACCGAAGATGCTGGTCCCGCTGTTCGTCGTCCCGCTGCTGATCGTCGCGGTCATCGTCGCGATCTTCCTGGTCGTCGGGCGCGTCGTGAACCACGAGAAGACGACCGTCGACCTGATCCAGGAGCTGCAGTCGGGCGGCGTGAACGAGCGGTGGCAGGCGGCCGCCCATCTGAGCGACATCGCCGTGAGCGAGCCGGAGAAGCTCGCCGACCCCAAGCTGCGCGCCCTGCTGCGGGCCGTCTTCCAGAACGCCGGCCCCGAGGACACCCGGCTGCGCCGCTACCTCGCACTGCTGTGGGGGCGGATCGGCGACGTCGAGGCCGGGCCGATCGTCATCGACGCGGTGGCGCACCTCGACACGCTGCTGAAGCAGCAAAACGGGCGCGACGGCGAGCTCGGCGAGAAGATCACCGGAGAGCTCATTTTCTACCTGGGTACCCTCGGAAGTCTCGGCATCGACGCAGCCGAGCCGGTGCTGCTCGCGGCGGCCAGCGATCCCGACGGGAAGGTGAGACAGGCGTGCGCGTCGGCGCTCGGCGACTGGGGGCGCAAGCGCAAGGTGGCCGGCAAGGCGCCATCGCCGGCCGTGGTCGACGCCCTCACCCGGCTGCACGGCGACGCCGAGGCGTGGGTCCGGATGAACGCCGCGCTGAGCCTCGCCAAGGTCGACTCGGCGGCGGGGCTCACCACCCTGGAGGTGATGCTCGACCGCGCCTGGCTGAAGGAGCGCAAGCTCCAGTTCCCGGACGACGGCCACTACACGATCAGCCGGGACGATCCGGCGGCGAGGGTCATCTTGTCGGCGCTGATCGCCATCGACCACCTCGTCGAGGTCGGCGCCCTCCCGCACGCTTCGGGGCCCGCGCCGGCGCTCCGCTCGGCGCTCGAAGTCGCGACCCGCGACGTCCATCCCGGCATCCAGGAGCGCGCGAAGGGGCTGCTGCACAAGCTCGAAGGGTGACTTCGAGCCGCCGCGGAGAAAGACGCGAGGAGCGGAGCTTTTCGCAACGCCTCTCCCCTCGTTGCGGGGGCGAAACGAGCGCAGTATCCTCCGCCGCTTCGAGTTCGGACCGGGCAAGGGAAGCGGGTACGCGCTTCGCCGTTTCGCACCTCTCGCAGGCCGGCCGGACGGATCGAAGCGGGAGAGCGCGAGATGGCTGACACTCCGGAGAAGGCCTCGCCGCCCGGCGGCACCCCTCCCCCGGCGTCTCCGGCGAAGCCTGCGGCCGCGGCACCCGCTGCTCCGGCTGCTCCCGCTGCGCCGGCTGCGGCCAAGCCCGCGGCTCCGGGCGCTCCCGCGGCTCCCGCCGCGGGCGCTGCGGCGCCGCTCAAGCCGCGCCCGAAGGTCCAGCTCATCTGGGAGCCCAAGGAGCTCGGGCGGCGCGACTGGATGCTCGCCTTCGCGTGGCTGTTGTTCGCGGTCTCATCGCTGGTCGCCACGCTCTTCTACGTCGTCCGCTTCCTCTTCCCGAACGTGACGTACGAGCCGCCGCTCCAGTTCAAGGCGGGGCTGCCCACCGAGTTCGCGCCGGGTCGCGTCGACGAGCGCTTCAAGGAAGGCTTCGGCACGTGGGTCGTCCGCAACGAGCTCGGCCTCTACGCGCTGTCGACCACCTGCACGCACCTGGGCTGCACGCCGAACTGGCTCGAGGCGGAGCAGAAGTTCAAGTGCCCGTGCCACGGCTCGGGCTTCCGCAAGACCGGGATCAACTTCGAAGGTCCCGCGCCGCGGCCGCTCGAGCGCTACCGCATCGGACTCGCCGACGACGGACAGGTGCTGGTGGACAAGAGCGCGAAGTTCCAGGGCGAGAAGGGCGAGTGGGCGAATCCGGAGTCGTTCCTGTACGTGTGACCGGACGCGCCCGCGATTGAACGTCGCACGGACCTCGCCGCAGCGACGACGAACGAGCGAACCCAAGGAGGGCCTCGATGGCCGACCCGACACCTCCGCAGCCGGCGCCTGGCGGCGCACCCAAGCCGACACCGCCGCCTGCGGCGGCGGTCACGAAGGCGCCGCTGAAGAAGGACGAGACGCGGATCGCTCCGCCGCAGAAGGTCTATGTCCCGCGGCCGGGGATGATGGACCAGGTTCGCGACTCGCAGATCTGGCGCTCGATCTTCCGCCACGGCTACCCGAACACCGTCCGCAACCGCTCGCTCACGGTGCTCTCGAACGTCTTCCTCCACCTGCACCCGGTCAACGTGCGCACCAGCGGCCTGCGCCTCTCCTTCACGTGGTGCATGGGCGGGCTGACGTTCTTCCTCTTCCTGGTCGAGACGATCACCGGCGTGCTGCTGATGTTCTATTACCGGCCGACCGGCGAGTACGCCTACCGCGACATCATCGCGCTCGGCGAGCACGTCCCGATGGGGATCATGCGCGAGATCCATCGCTGGGCCGCGCACGCGATGGTGATCACCGTCTGGCTGCACATGTTCCGCGTCTTCATGACGGGCTCGTACAAGCCGCCGCGCGAGTTCAACTGGAACGTCGGCGTCATCCTGCTGGTCCTCACGCTGCTGCTCTCGTTCACCGGCTACCTGCTGCCGTGGGACCAGCTCGCCATCTGGGCCATCACCGTCGGCTCGAACATGGCGCGCGCGACGCCGATCGCCGGCTACGAGGGGCCGCTCGCGTCGCTGCTCTCGATCGACGACGTGAAGCTGGTGCACTCGGGCGACGACGCGCGCTTCGCGCTGCTCGGCGGGCGCTTCGTCGGCGAGGCGACGCTGCTGCGCTTCTACGTGCTGCACTGCATCTTCATCCCGCTGGTCGCGACGATCCTGATGGCCGTCCACTTCTGGCGCATCCGCAAGGACGGCGGGATCTCGGGGCCGTTGTGACTACGCCCTCGAATTACGCGGTCGTCGGGATGGCGCGCGACGCTCGGACGAACGGGGGACCGGCGTGAAGGACTTCTTCAACCTGCTCGCGAAGCCGAGCCTCTTCTTCATCCTCTTCAGCATCGCGGTCTTCGCGATGCTCAAGTGGCGCGAGGTGGTGACGGCGCCGAAGGCGGCGCTCGGGATCCTGGCCGCCGCGGTGATCTTCTTCATCTGGGCGTGCACCGACGACGGCTTCAAGGCGAACATCTCCAAGCCCGACAACGTCCCGATCGTCTTCATGCTCTTCCTGGTCGGGTTCTTCTCGTGGCTCGGCCTCTACCGCGCCGTGCGCAACGACCGGCGCATCGCGAAGGGCGAGCTGCCCGAGGAGGCGGTCGAGAACCCGAAGAAGGTCCTCGTCTGGCCCGACCTCGTCTACAGCGAATTCATCTGCATGCTGATCGGGTCGGCCATCCTCGTGGTGTGGGCCGTCTACCTGAAGGCGCCGCTCGAGGAGGCGAGCAACCCGAACAAGACGCCGAACCCGTCGAAGGCGCCTTGGTACTTCCTCGGCCTGCAGGAGATGCTGGTCTACTTCGACCCGTGGCTCGCCGGCGTGATCCTGCCCGGCCTGATCATCGCGGGTCTGATGGCCGTGCCCTACGTCGACACCAACCCGAAGGGCAACGGGTACTACACCTTCAACGAGCGCCCCTTCGCGATCACGTCGTTCTTCTTCGGCTTCATCGTGCTGTGGGTCTCGATGATCATCCTGATGACGTTCCTGCGCGGCCCGAACCAGGCGTTCTTCGGCCCCTTCCAGCCGTGGAACCCCCACATGGTCGAGCCGACCGTGAACGTGCAGTTCAGCCAGCTGTTCTGGGAGAGTTGGCTGAACACGAGCAAGCCGACCTTCTGGCTCACGCGCGAGATGCCGGGGATCCTGCTGTGCGTCGGCTACCTCGCGATCACGCCGATGGTGCTCGCGAAGACGATCTGTCGGAAGATGGTCGCGCAGATGGGCGTGCCGCGGTACCTGACCATGATGATCATGTTCCTGATCATGGTCGCGATGCCCGTGAAGATGATGCTGCGCTGGACCATGAACATGCAGTACATCGTCAACATCCAGGAACTCTTCCTGAACATCTGACGGTGGGCGGACCGGGACCGGACCGGAAGCGGCAGGAGCGACGCGGTGGCTGAAGAAACGCCGAAGGACGCGAGTGCGACCTTCTACCGGATGAAGGCGATGAACCGCTGGTTCCTCGTCTCCGTCGCCCTGCTCACCTGGGCCTACCTGCTCTCGGTCTACAAGGACCACTTCCGCGAGTGGAAGGGCAGCCAGCGCGACTTCATGGAGCTCGAGCGCGAGACCGCGATCGAGCAGGGCGCCGCCGTGTACGAGGCGGCGGGCGGCGACGCCGCGGCCGACCGCATGGAAGCGGAGATCGAGCGCCTGAAGCTCTCGCTCTCCGCCGACGAGGAGCGCCACGAGGAGCTGGTCCACAAGACGCGCGAGACCGAGCTCGACTTCAACAAGAAGAACGCCGACATGAAGGCGGCCAAGGCGAACTACGAGGCCGACCGCTTCCACTACGAGGAAGAGGCCTACGAGAGGGAGCACCACGCGCAGCATCCGCCCGAGGGGACTCCCGCGGCGCACGCCTACGCCGACCCGTTCGACGCCTCCAAGATCTACGACGAAGAGCTGCGCGAGCGCTTCGCGGAGTTCGACGAGTACAAGCGGACGTTCCTCGAGGCCGACGAGGAGGCGAAGAAGGCCGAGGCGGAGATGAACGCCGCCCACGCCGAGCTCGCCGCGTTCGAGGCGCTCGCCGGCAACGTGAAGGCGCAGCGCGAGGCGAAGCTGCGCGAGTTCGAGCGCATCGCGAAGCGCGCCGACTCGGTCGACCCGGACCGCGCGTTCAACAAGTTCCGCAACTTCATCCTCGTCAACTTCATGGCGCCGACGGTCCAGCCCAGGAAGATCGTCGTCAACGAGATCTTCGACGACCTGAACTTCCTCAAGATCCCGAAGGTCGACATGTGCATCACGTGTCACCTCGCGACCGACCGCAACAAGGACTACCCGCCGGGCAATTCGCACGTCCGCGACGACCCGACCACCGCGTGGCTCGAGCCCGAGTTCCGCTCGCACAGCAAGCCGGAGATCTTCTGCACCTCGCTCTCGCCGCACGGGCAGGAGCGCTTCGGCTGCAGCGGCTGCCACGGCGGCGCCAACCAGCGCCTCGACTTCGCCACGACGTTCCACACCCCGACCGACGCGGCGGAGCGCGACGTCTGGGAGGGCGAGCGCCACTGGCATCCCGTGCACGAGTGGGACGTCCCGATGCTCTCGTCGGAGTTCATCGACGCGAGCTGCTACAAGTGCCACAAGAGCGAGGTCCACATCCCCGGCGCGGCGAAGTGGAACCGCGGCCGCGACCTCGCCGCGAAGCTCGGCTGCTCCGGCTGCCACAAGATGGCGCCGCTCGAGGGCGCGCGCCGCGTCGGCCCGCCGCTCGGCCACCTCGTGAGCAAGCTCGCCGACCTCGACTGGACCCTCAAGTGGGTCGATCACCCGGCGAACTTCCGCCCGACCACGCGCATGCCGGCCTTCTTCCACCTCGAGAACCGCGCCATGGAGCCGGGGCGCGCCGAGGCGGAGGTAACGGCGATCGTCGCCTACCTCTTCTCGCTCAACACGCCGCAGGAGCTCGACAAGTACCCGGGCAACGGCGACGTCGAGCGCGGCCGCGCCATCGTCGGCGGCGACTTCGGCGGCAAGGGCTGCATGGGCTGCCACAACGTCGACGAGTTCAAGAACAAGGACGTCGGCGACCTGCGCCACGGCCCCGACCTCTCTGGCATCGGCTCCAAGGTGACGCCCGACTGGCTCTACACCTGGATCCGCGACCCCAAGCGGCTGTGGGCCGACACCAACATGCCGAGCCTGCGCCTCACCGACGGCGAGGCGGCCGACGTCGTCGCCTACCTGATGACGAAGAAGAACGCGCTGTTCGACGCGGCGACCTTCGCCAAGCCCGACGGCGACGCGCAATACGACCAGATCCTGCGCGAGAAGCTGACCGAGCGGACCACCGAGGAGGAGGCGGACGCGAAGATCGCGGAGATGTCGGGCTACGAGAAGCGGCGCAAGTCGGGCGAGTTCCTGCTGAACCACTACGGCTGCTTCGGCTGCCACGACATCCCGGGCCTCGAGGACGCCAAGCCCATCGGCACCGAGCTCAACGGCTGGGGCAGCAAGCACGCCGACCGCCTCGACTTCGGCACCTTCGAGATGGACTGGAAGAAGACCGAGGTCAACCGGTTCAACCGCGAGAGCTGGCTGACGCAGAAGCTCTCGAACACGCGCTTCTACGACCGCGGCAAGGACAAGAAGCCGTTCGAGAAGCTCAAGATGCCGCAGTTCTCGCTGCTCGCCGGCCCCGGCCTCGGGTCGAACGACCCCGACCTCAACTCCGCCGACCGCGAGGCGGTGATGACCTACGTGCTGTCGCTCGTGAAGGACAACACGGCCTCCTCGATCCAGCACACGCTCACGCCCGCGCAGCAGGCGGTCGAGCGCGGCCGCCGGCTCGTGCGCGAGAAGAACTGCATCGGCTGCCACCTCATCAACGGCGAGGGCGGGGAGATCCGCCACTTCGAGGGCGACACCGAGGAGGGCGCCGCGTACTACCCGCCGATCCTCGACGGCCAGGGCGCGCGCACGCAGCCCGACTGGCTGTTCCGCTTCCTCGCCGACCCGGTCCAGGGAGGCGGGCGCGGCGCGAAGGCGCTGCTGCGGCCGTGGATGAAGGCGCGCATGCCGTCGTTCGAATTCACGCAGCAGCAGCTGAACGACATCGCCGCCTACTTCGCGCACGAGGAGATGTTCCAGACCGCCGAGGACCACAAGCTGTGGGACTCGATCACCGAGAAGTTCGCCGCCGAATTCCCCGGCTACGACAAGAAGACGATGGCGACGGCCGACCGCGACAAGCGCCAGCTCCACGCGGCGCTGGTGGCGCGCCAGTACAAGCGGCTCGGCGGCAAGTTCCTCTACGAGACCGACTTCCCCTACCTCACGATGCCCGGCCCGCTCGCGGGCCCCGACCTCGAGCACGCGCGCCGCCTCTTCCGGGACGTCGGCAAGTGCATCGAGTGCCACCTGCCGGGCGGGAAGGTGATGGTCGGCAAGACCGAAGCGGATCTCGCCCCCGACCTCACGCACGTGCGTGCGCGCCTCGCGCCGAAGTGGGTGATCCACTGGTTCGAGGGGCCGGGCAACTACCAGCCCAGGACGCGCATGCCGAACTTCTGGCCGCTCGAGAAGGGCGTCCGCGGAAGCATCGACGAGCAGATCGGCGACGCGAACCGCGAGATGCAGCTCTTGCGCGACTACCTCTATTCCGACGACTTCCGGGCCGACTACGAGAAGATCGCGTCGACCGTGAAGACCAAGTGAGCTGCGCCGGGCGCAGCGCCGATCCCCCCCGAACGAGACCGACTGAAGAAGGAGAGCACGCGATGAAGACGAAGCAGATCCCGGGGCTTTCGAACCGGGCCATGTGGACGCTGGCGGCGGGAATCACGGCGCTCGCGATCGTCGCGGCCTGCAGCAGCGACGAGTCGCCCAACCGCAAGCGGATGCGCGACCCGGGCAGCAAGGCCGGCGCGACGGGCGGCGGCGCCGTGACCCTGAAGAAGGTCGACCCGGCCACCGCCGGGACGATCAGCGGCGTGATCAAGTTCGAGGGCACCGCGCCGCCGCGCGAGCCGATCGACATGTCGGGCAACGCCGAGTGCATGAAGACGGCGGCGGGCGAGCAGAACTACAAGGAGGACCTCGTCGTCAACGACGGCAAGGTCGAGTACGCCTTCCTCTTCCTCGACGTGAAGGACAGCTACGAGGTGCCGACCGAGGCGGCGCTGATCGACCAGAAAGGCTGCCGCTACCAACCGCACGTGATGGGGATCCAGGCCGGCCAGACGCTCAACATCAAGAGCTCCGACCCGACCAGCCACAACGTGCACTGGATCGGCCGCCAGGAAGCGAACGACGAGTCCAACTTCGCGATGGTGAAGCCGAGCGTCGTGTCGAAGGTCTTCGTCCCCGAGGAGGGGATGCTCAAGTTCAAGTGCGACGTGCACCCCTGGATGGGCGCGTGGATGGGCGTGAAGACGCACCCGTTCTTCGCGACGAGCGCGGCCGACGGCACCTACACCATCAAGAACGTCCCGCCGGGCGAGTACGAGCTGAAGCTCCACCACGAGAGCATGAAGCTCGCCGGCGCCGACCAGACGGTGAAGGTGAAGGTCGAGACCGGCAAGGCGACCACCGCGGACTTCACGCTCAAGCTCAAGTGATCCCGGCCGGCGCGGCGCGCCCGCGCTCCTGCTGACACGACGAACCGGCCGCGGAGGCCAACAAGATGCCCCTCGCTCTCCTCACCGATGCACCGCTGGAAACCTGGTACTGGTGGCTCCCGCCGCAGCACTCGAGCTTCGGCGACAGCATCGACAACCTCTTCCTCTGGATCTTCTGGCTCACGATGGTGACCTTCGTCGCCGTCGAGGGCGTCATGGTCTGGTTCTGCATCAAGTACCGCAGGAACCCGGGCCGCAAGGCGGTCTACACGCACGGCAGCCACAAGCTCGAGGTGGCCTGGACGATCATCCCGACGATCATCTTCGTGATCATCGGCGTGGCCAGCAACGACGCGTGGGCGTGGGCGAAGAACCCGACCAGCTCGAAGTACCCGCGCGCGGACGAGTTCAAGACGACGCTCAAGATCACGGCGCAGCAGTTCGCGTGGCACGTGTACTACCCCGGCGCCGACGGACAGTTCGACACCGACGACGACTACGCCAAGGACAACACGCTGGTCATCCCGGTCGAGACCGACGAGGCGCACCAGGAGAACGTGAACGTCAAGCTCACGTCGCAGGACGTGATCCACAGCCTCTTCATCCCGGTGCTGCGGGTGAAGCAGGACGCGGTGCCGGGCTTCGTCGGGAACGTCTGGTTCGACTGCAACAAGGTCACCGGTCCCGGAGACGACGGCAAGTACTGGTACGAGAACGCGCCGATGGCGCTCGACGACGACCAGCACTTCGAGGTCGCGTGCGCCGAGCTGTGCGGCATGAACCACTACACGATGCGGATGGTGATGAAGGTCCTGCCGCGGGCGAAGTTCGACGAGTGGGTGCGGGCGGAGTCGGAGATGGCCCGGAAGGTCAAGACTGGCAAGTGACGGCCGCCGAGACGCGCCCCGTCCGATTCGGGAGAGTGATTCGATGAGCGACACGCACGCGGCACCGGCGCACGGCGCGACCGCGCACGACGCGACGCACGGCGCCCACCACCACGAGCTGCCGTGGCTGCGCAAGTACGTCTTCTCGACCGACCACAAGGTGATCGGCCTGCAGTACATGTTCAGCTGCCTGTTCACGCTGATGGTGGGCGGGCTGCTCGCGCTGATGGTGCGGTGGCAGGTCGCCTACCCGACCGGCGCGACCATGACCGACGCGCAGAAGCAGGAGTACGTCGCGAAGGGCATCGACCCGGCGACCGTCAACGTCGACAAGCCGATCCCGGTCCTCGGCCACCTGCTGTGGGGCACGCCCGACGACCCGACCACTCCGGACGAAGACGAGCACGAGGCCGGCATCTTCGACGACAACGGCGGCCAGATGCCGGACGCCTGGTACCCGATCGCCTTCACCATGCACGCGTCGGTGATGATCTTCCTGGTCATCATCCCGATGCTGACCGGCTTCTTCGGCAACTTCGTGATCCCGCTGCAGATCGGCGCCAAGGACATGGCCTTCCCGTTCCTGAACGGGCTGTCGTTCTGGACCTGGCTCGGCGGCGCGCTCGTCCTGCTCGGGAGCTTCTTCGCCGATCCGCAAGGGCTGGCGGCGGGGGCGGGCTGGACCGCCTACCCGCCGCTGAGCGACGTCGCGAGCGCCGCGCCTTCATCGGGCATCGGCCAGACGCTCTGGTGCATCGGCGTCATCCTGGTCGGCACGTCGTCGATCATGGGATCGATGAACTACATCACGACGATCATCAACCTGCGCTCGCCCGGCATGACGCTCTTCCGCATGCCGCTCACGACCTGGTCCGCGTTCATCACGGCGATCCTGCAGCTCTTCGCGACGCCGGTGCTCTCCTCGGCGATGGCGATGCTGCTCTTCGACCGCCACATGGGCACGAGCTTCTTCCTGCCCTCGGGCTTGATCTTCACCGAGCGCGCGCTGCAGAACGCGGGCGGCGGCCAGGTGATCCTCTGGCAGCACATCTTCTGGTTCTACTCGCACCCCGCCGTCTACATCATGATCCTGCCCGCGATGGGCATCTGCAGCGACGTCATCGCGGTGTGGTCGAGGAAACCGATCTTCGGCTACCGGCCGATGGTCTACGCCATCTCGGCGATCGCCGGCCTGGGCTTCGTGGTGTGGGGCCACCACATGTTCCAGTCGGGCATGAACCCGGTGCTCGGCACCACCTTCATGATGTCGACCATCATGATCGCGCTGCCGAGCGCGGTGAAGGTGTTCAACTGGCTCGGCACCCTGTGGGGAGGACAGATCACCTTCTCCCCCGCGTTGCTCTTCGCGCTCGGTTTCGTGTCGATGTTCGTCATCGGCGGGCTGTCGGGCATCTACATGGCCTGCGCGCCGTTCGACATCTTCATCCACGACACCTACTTCATCGTCGCGCACATCCACTACGTGCTGTTCACCGGCTCGGTCATGGGCATCTTCGCCGGGATCTACCACTGGTACCCGAAGATGTTCGGCCGCTTCATGAGCGACTTCTGGGGCCAGATCCACTTCTGGCTCACGTTCATCTTCATGAACGGCGTGTTCTTCCCGATGCACATCATCGGGCTCGGCGGCTACCCGCGCCGCTACGCGAGCTTCCGCTCCTACGAGTTCCTCAAGCCCTACGAGTCCATGAACGTCTTCATGACGTGGTGCGCGATCCTGCTCGGCTTCTCCCAGTTCATCTTCCTGTTCAACCTGCTCTGGAACATCTGGAAGGGGAAGCGGGTCACGAGCGACAACCCGTGGCACGCCAACTCGCTCGAGTGGTCGACGCCGACGCCGCCGGGCCACGGCAACTGGCCGGGCTCGGTGCCGACCGTCTACCACGGGCCCTACGAGTTCTCGCACCCGGCGATGGCCGAGGACTACGCGCCGCAGTGGATCCCGATGCCGAAGGGCGGCGGGCCGACCTCGTCCGGCGGAACGGCGCCCGCGCCGGCGCCGGCGCACTGAACCGCCGCGTCTCGACGCGGCGGACCAAAAATCCAAACCGCCGCGTCCTGGACGCGGCGGGCTGAAACATCAAAACCGCCGCGTTTCGACGCGGCGGCCTGAAGCATCCGAATCGAGAAGTTCGTGAATCCGTCCGCCGCCGCATCCGCAGCGACCGTCGCGACCCGCGCCGAGGGCCGCGCGCCGGAGCGCGTCGCGGCGGAGCACCGCGCGTGGCGCCACCGCTTCGCCTGCTTCCAGGTCCTCTGCACCTGGCTGCTGATCGTCGCCGGCGCGTCGGTCACGAGCCACGACGCCGGGCTCTCGGTGCCCGACTGGCCGACCTCGTACGGCTGGATCAATCCGTTCGCAGTTCCGCTGGTCGGGAACATCTTCTACGAGCACGGCCACCGCATGGTCGCCGCCTTCGTCGGGCTGCTCACGACGATCGAAGCGGTCTGGCTGGTCCGCACGGCCGAGCGGCCGCTCGTGCGGCGCCTCGCCGTCCTGCTCTTCGTGCTGGTCTGCGTGCAGGGCGGGCTCGGCGGGATCACGGTGAAGTACTTCCTGCCGCCCGCCGTCTCGATCGTGCACGGGATGATCGCGCAGAGCTTCTTCTGCCTCTCGATCGCGACGGCCTACCTGCTCTCGCGGGAGTGGCGCGCGACGGTGCCGCGCGCCGACGCGGGGGCGGGCGCGCTGAAGCGCGTCGCGCTGCTCGCCGCCGGGTCGGTCTTCGTCCAGCTCCTGCTCGGCGCCGTCGTGCGCCACTGCTGGAAGAAGGAGATGCCGGACGAGGCCTTCCCGCCGCGCTTCGCCGACCTCGTCCCGCCGTTCGCGCCGCCGCCGGTGAGCGGCGGCCTCTCCGCCGCGATCCTCGCGCACGGGAGCTTCGCACTGCTCGTCGCGCTCGCGCTGGTCGGCGCGGCGCTCCACGTCGCGCGGCGGCGCGCCGGCGAGCGGCGGCTCACGCGCGTCGCCGCGGCGCTCGCCCTCCTGGTCGTCGTGCAGGTCGGCCTCGGCCTCCTCACTTTCGCGACGCGCACCAATCCCAACGTGACGACGACGCACGTCGTGGTCGGCGCGACGCTCCTCGGCGGCGCGGTGCTGCTCGTGCTGCGGTCCTGGCGCGCGCTCGCGCCGGACGCGCCAGGCGCAGCCGTGGAGGCGCAGACGTGACCGCGACCTGGCGCGACTGGCTCGAGCTCACCAAGCCGCGCATCGTCGCGGCCGGCACCGTCGCCGCGCTCGCCGGCTTCCTCGCCGCCAACCCGCACGTCGACGGCGTGGCGCTCGCGTTCTCGCTGGCCGGCATCGCCGGCATCACGGCCGCGGCCGGGATCCTGAACCAGGTGATGGAGCGCGACGTCGACGCCCGCATGCCGCGCACGATGAACCGCCCGATCCCGGCGGGCCGCGTCGCGCCCGGCACGGCGACGACGCTCGGGATCGCGCTTGCGGCCGTGAGTCTCCTCTTGCTCTCGACCAAGAGCCGCCCGCTCACCGCGGCGCTCGCCCTCTTCGCCTTCGCGAGCTACCTCGGCGTCTACACGCCGCTGAAGCGCGTCACGACGCTCAACACCTTCGTCGGCGCCATCCCGGGCGCGCTGCCGCCGGTGCTCGGCTGGACGGCCGCGCGCGGCGAGCTCGGCGCGGGGGCGTTCGCCCTCTTCGCGATCCTCTACCTCTGGCAGCTGCCGCACTTCCTGGCGATCGCGTGGCTCTACCGGCGCGACTACGAGCAGGGCGGCCTCGTCATGCTGCCGGCGCGCGACCCGCAGGGGGCGATGACGGCGCGGCAGATGTGCCTGCACGCGGTCGCGCTCTGCGTCGTCTCGCTGCTGCCGGTCCGCTTCGGGATCGCCGGCCCGGTCTACTTCGTGGGAGCGGTCCTGCTCGGCGGGCTCTTCCTGTGGCCGTCGTTCCAGTTCCTGCGCGCGCCCGCCGACGCGAGCGCGCGGCGCGTGCTGCTCGCGTCGCTCGTCTACCTGCCCAGCCTCCTCTCGCTGATCGCGCTCGGCTGGTGAGGCGATGGATCCCGTGATGACCGAGCCCGCGACGAACCCCGGAAACGACCCCGCGCGGTTGCGCGCCCGCAACCGGCGCGTGCTCCTGTTGCTGGTCGCATTCGTCGGGCTCCTCGTGCTCGCGACCGTCGGCTACGTCGTCTTCTACGAGCGCGTGCTTCGCGATCCCGACCATCCGCCGGGGGTGCTCTCCGGCAACCCGAGAGTCCTCACCTTCGAGGTCGTGCTCGTCTCCGTCGCCGTGCTCGTGCTCGGCTTCGGACTCTTCCGACTGGTGAAGCGACGCCCGTGAACGACTCCGAACCGCGGCGCAAATCCCTCGCGGCGCCCATCGCGCTCGGCCTCGCGGTCGCGCTCCTCGCCGGCGTCGCCGTGAAGCGCATGGTCGACCGCCGCGACGTCGATGCGGCGCGCGCCGACGACGACCCCAATCGTCCGCGCTCCGGCGTCCTCGCGGACTTCGGCGAGATCGCCGACTTCACGCTCTTCGACACCGACGGCCGCGCGTTCGGGCGCGCGCAGCTGCTCGGCAAGATCTGGGTCGCCGACTTCGTCTTCACCAGCTGCTCGGGCCCATGCATCCCGATGACGCAGTCGCTGCGCACCCTCGTGCAGGACCTGCGCGGCGAGCCCGACGTCGAGTTCGTGACGATCACCGTCGACCCCGAGACCGACACCCCCGACGTGCTGCGCAACTTCGCGGCGGCGCGCGGCGGCCTCTCGCCGCGCTGGCACTGGCTCACCGGCGAGAAGACGGCGATCTTCAAGCTGGTGCAGGAGAGCTTCCTCTCGCCGGTGGGGGAGAAGCTCCCGGACGGCCAGGTGCCGCATTCGACGCGCTTCTTCGTGGTCGACCGCCACGGCCGCCTGCGAATGATGCACGACACGAAGAGCGTCGTGGAGCCGGGGCACGAGCCGGTGCGCGACGTGGTCGAGACGGTGCGCGCGCTGCTGAAGCAACAGCCGCGGGACGCCGCGAAGTGATCGGCGTCGACGACCTGCCGGCGATCAACGCGGCGCTGAACGGGACGGCGGCGCTGCTGCTCACGACCGGCTGGTGCGCGATCCGGCGCAAGCGCATCACGTTCCACAAGCGCTGCATGGTCGCGGCGTTCTCGACGTCGGCGCTCTTCCTGTGCACCTACCTCACGCACAAGGCGCTCGTGCACGGCCACCACACGCCCTTCCCGGGCGAAGGCGCCGCGCGCGCCGTCTACCTCGCGATCCTGCTCTCGCACACGGTGCTCGCCGTCGTGGTCGTCCCGCTCGCGATCGTCACGCTGCGCCGCGGCCTGCGCGGCGACATCGCCCGCCACAAGCGCCTCGCGCGGATCACCCTCCCGATCTGGCTCTACGTGAGCGTCACCGGCGTCGTCGTCTGGTGGATGCTCTACGGCGGGGCGTTCGGCCCGGCGGGGCGGTCGTCGTAGGGTGGCGAGGGAAGGGAGGAGCGGACGTCAAGGACGCGGGTGAAGAGGCCGCGGCCGCGGCTTGAAACTGGAGCGGACGTCGAGAACGGGGGTGAAGACGCCGCGGGGAGCGAGGGCGGGTCGAACGCGCGACGGGCGGGGGCGGGTCGAGAGGGCGGAGGAGAAAAAGGCTCGATGGACGGGACACGCTCGCCCCAACCAAAAGTTGAACGGGGGG
>DAINBU010000021.1:45034-48971 GCA_036732755.1 Planctomycetota bacterium | reverse complement strand
TGTCGGCGTCGACGTCGAGCCTCTTCCCGTCCGGCGCGCGCATCACTTCGGCTCCTGGAACCACTTCATCCAGTCGTCGACCTCGCCCGGCGTCAGCTTGCGATCGCCCTTCGACCCGGGCGCCGGCGCCGGCTTCAGCATCTTGCCGAACTCGCGCGTGCCCATGGTGCGCGCCCCCATGAACTGGCAGCGGTCGGCGATGCCGCGGTCGTCGCTCACGACGATCACGCCGTCGAGGTCCTTCGCCTTCGAGACCTTGGCGAGGAGCAGGTCGTCGGCGCTGCGTCCGGCGCTCGCGAAGACGACCTGCACGCGGCGCGGCAGCGCGAGGCCGCGCCCGTGGACCGCCTCGCGCGAGTCGAACGCGATCCACGCCTCCTTGCCGAGCGCGCCGACGCGGCCGATCAGCTCGCCGCGCCGCTCCTCGAGCGCCTTCCCTTCGCCCAGGCCGAGGCGCAGGATCACGTTGTACCCGTCGATCCAGTAGTGGACGCCGCCGGCCATGGTGCGCGCGACCCGTTCAGCGCGCAGCCGTCGCGACCAGCAGCGCCGCGTCGAAGTACTGGCCCCCGGAATCCTGGTGCACGTGCACGGTGAGCGTGTTCTGGCCCTTCGTCAGCAGCTCCTTCGCGCGCGCGGTCACGTCGAACGGCTCGTAGCCGTCGTTCCAGCCGCCCTTCTCGAAGAGCGTCTCGCCGTTGAGGCAGACCGTGACGCCGTTGTCGTAGTGGAGCACGAGCAGCGCGCGGTCGAACGGCGCGCCGTCGTAGGTGAAAAGGCGCATCAGGTAGAGCTCGTGCGTCGTCCAGGGCGTGCCGATCCGCTCCTCGAAGCCCTCCTTCTTGCCGAAGCCGGGGCGGCCCGCCTTCACGGTCGCCTCCTCGAGCGTCCACTCGCGCCACTCCGCGTCGGCGAGCGGCTGCTCGCGCGCCGAGTAGATCCAGCTCCGTTGCGGATCGTCGACGCAGGCCGGCACGACGACGCGCCAGTCGGGCGAGGCGGGCGGCGGCGCGGCGGCCGACGCGTCGCTCGCGCCCGTCTCGATCGCCGCCGGCTTCGCGACGATCGCCTTCAGCTTCGCGACGTCGAACTTGGGCGTGCGGTCGTAGTAGTAGAGGCCGTTGCGCTCCTGCTCGACGTCGGTCAGCTGCGTGTAGCAGAAGCCGAAGAGCGTCGGGTTCTCGAGCTGCGCGGCGCAGAGCCCTTCGAAACGGGTGAACCACTCGTCCAGTGACTTCGGCGCGTTGCCGTAGCCCCAGCCAGGATCACCGGGCTTCTTCCATTCGATGCCGCCGAACTCGCTCACGAAGAAGGGGACGCCGGGCAAGCGGCCCTGCGATCCGTAGCGCGCCGGCAGGAGGCTCGCCGCGCGCGGCCACCAGCGCGCGCGGAAGCTCTTCGGGTCCTGGTCGTAGTCGTGCGCGTCGTCGACGTCGCGCTGCGGGTCGGAATGGATGTAGCCGCTCGTGTCGAGCACGAGTCGCGTCGGGTCGAGCGCGCGCGTGAGCGCGGTCGCGGCGTTCTGGATCTTCGCGGGCGCGGTCCCCGTCTCGTTGAACGGGCACCATCCGACGAGCGAAGGGTG
This sequence comes from Planctomycetota bacterium, assembly GCA_036732755.1. Taxonomy (GTDB): domain Bacteria; phylum Planctomycetota; class B15-G4; order B15-G4; family SIAN01; genus DASRRB01. The sequence goes on along the minus strand of DAINBU010000021.1, from coordinate 47,386 downwards.
ATTGCGGTCGCGCTCGACCTCGGCGCGCCACTCGTCGAGGACCACGCGGTCGCACGCCGGATTCTCGTACTTCGCGCCCCAGCTCGGCATCTCGCCCCACACGAGGTATCCGAGGCGGTCGGCCCAGTAGAGGAAGCGCGGCTCGAAGACCTTCTGGTGGAGGCGCGCGCCGTTGAAGCCGGCGGCCATCGAGAGCTCGATGTCGCGCTTGAGAGCCGCGTCGCTCGGCGCGGTCCAGATGCCGTCGGGATAGAAGCCCTGGTCGAGGATCAAGCGCTGGAAGACGGGCTCGCCATTCACGAGGACCGCGTCGCCGCGCGTCGCGATCGAGCGCAGGCCGACGTAGGAATGGACCCGGTCGACGAACACGGACTCCTCGCCGCCGGTCGCGCGCGCGTCGGAAGCGACCGAAGACTCGACGGGGACCTTCTCCAATGCGAGCTCGACGTCGAATAGTTCTGGATCGCTCGGCGACCACGCTCGCGCGTTCAAGAGGGAGAAGACCATCGTCGGCGAACGGTCTCCCCCCACGTCGCTCACCACGACGTCGGTGAGGTACCCGTCGGCTCCGGGCTCCCGGCCACCGTTCGCTTTCTTCGGGAGGTTCGGGATGCGCCGCCACCTCACCGTCACGTGTGCGAGGCAACGGTCGAGGTCGCCAGCGACGGTCGGCGTCACAATGAGGCCGTCCTCGTCGGCATCCATCCGCACGCCAGTGAAGTGAGCAGCCGCCACCCGCTCCATCCACACCGTCTGCCAGATTCCCGTCGTCCGCGTGTAGAGGCAGCCGTAGCTGTCCTTCTTGTCGCACTGCTTGCCGAGCTGCTGCACGCCGCTGGTCGTGTCGTCGAAGGCCCAGATGCGCAGCTCGTTCGCGCCAGGGTGCAGCGCCGCCGTCACGTCGCAGTCGATCGGCGTCGAGCCGCCCTCGTGGAAACCGACCTTCGTGCCGTTCACCCAGACGGTCGTCCGCCAGTCGCAGGCGCCGATGTGGATGAGCACGCGCGCGCCGTCCTTCCGGACATTCCACGCGGCGGGGACCTCGAAGCTGCGCCGGTAGAGGACGTTCTTCACGAAGCCGGTGCGGCCGAGCCCCGAGAGCTTCGACTCGCGGCAGAACGGGACGACGATCTTGTCGGGGAACTCGGCGCGTTCCGCCATCGCCTTCTCGTCGGCGGCGTCGCCCTCCCAGAAGTCCCACGTCCCGTTCAGGTTCTGCCACGCGTCGCGCTGGAACTGCGGGTTGGGGTGCTCGGGGCGAGGAATCTCGTCGGCGGCGCGCAGTGAACCGGCGACGAACGTGAGCGGGGCGAGCAGGGCGAGAAGGCACGGGAAGGCGAACGCGGCGGCGACGCGCATGGCGACCCTCGCAGGGGGACGGAGGCGGGCCGGCAGTCTAGTCGCACCGGGCGCGCGCGTTCAGTGCGCGCGCGCCTTCTCGAGCAGCTCCTGCGCGCGCTTGCGCAGCTCCTCGGCCTTGGGGTCGGCGGCGAGCAGCGCGTCGAGCTCGCGCGCCGCGTCGTCCTTCCTGCCGGCTTCGAGCAGGAGCTCGCCGTAGCGCAGCCGCGCGCGCAGGAATTCGGGGTGCTCCTCGACGATCTTCGCGAGCAGGCCGAGCGCGTCGTCGCGCCGCCCGAGCGCCGCGTAGCCCTGCGCGAGCGAGAAGCGCAGCCCGACGTCGGGGCGGCGCGGCAGAGCCCGCTCGATCAGCTTGACGCCGCGCTCCGGATCGCCCCCCTCGACCAGCGTCGTGCCGACGATCTCCTGGACCATCGGGTTGTTCGGGTCGACGCCCATGAGCTCCTTCGCGAGCTCGAGCGCCGCCGGCAGCTTGCGCGCCTGCACCAGCTGCTGCAGCTCGAAGAGCAGCTTCACGACGACGGCGCCGTCGCGCGGGTCGCGGCGCGCGGCGTCGACCTCGCCGGGTGCCGGCACCGGGATCGAGACGTCGGCGAGCGCGCTCGCGTAGCCCATCTGCAGCAGCTGCCTCCGCTCGTCGGCGGAGAGGTCGGGGCGCGCGGCGACGTGGCCGGCGGCGGCCGCCGCCTGCGCGCGCCAGCGCTCGAAGGTCGCGCGCAGCCTCGGCGCGACGTCGGGCTGCGCGTCGAGGAGGTTCGCCGCCTCGCCCGGATCGGCGACCAGGTCGTAGAGCTCGGGGTGCGGTCCCTCGATCAAGAGGTGGCGATCGAGCTGCACGGCGAAGAGCGGCGACCAGTCGTATCCGAAGTAGGCGGAGAGCGCCTCGTAGTAGAGCGGCCGCTGCGCGCGCGCCTCCCTCCCGCTCACCAACGCTTCGCCCGCCGCCGCGTCGCGCACGCCCGCCAGCAGCGACGCGCCGGCGAGTTCCGCCGC
>DAINBU010000021.1:33037-45024 GCA_036732755.1 Planctomycetota bacterium | reverse complement strand
ACGGTCGACGTGGCGCCGACGCTGCTCGAGCAGCGTCGGCGCCACGTCGACCGTGGAGACCGGCTCGTCGACGACGACGCCGCGCGGGAGGCCGCTCCCTGCGAGCAGCAGCGGCACGCGGACGGTCGGGTCATAGAGCAGCATTCCGTGGGAATCCTCACCATGGTCGCCGAGCGCCTCGCCGTGGTCGGCCACCGCGAGGACGACGAGCGGCCGGTCGCCCATGCGCGCGCGCACGCGGTCGAGCAGCCGCCCGATCTCCTGGTCCATGAACGCGACTTCGCCGGCGTAGCGCGCGCGCCCCTTCCCGCCCGGCGCGGCGCGCTCGAGCCAGCGGGCGAGGAACGGCTCGGGCGGCTCGTAAGGAAAGTGCGGGTCGAAGTAGTGCGCCCAGAGGAAGAACGGCGGCGCCAGCGCCTTCGCCTCGAGCAGGCGCAGGCAGTCGTCGGTCACCTGCGCGGCGGTCCGCTCGTCCTGTCGGAAGTAGGAGCCCTGGCCGGACTGCGGCGGATCGAGGTAGACGTCGAAGCCCTGCTTGAGCCCGAACATCGAGTGGAGCGTGAAGGAGGCGACGACGGCGCCGGTCGTCCAGCCGGCGGCCCGGAAGCGCTCCGCGAGCGTGAAGGCGTCGTCGCCGAGCCGGAAGGTCGTGTTGTCGCGCACGCCCGTCTCGAACGGCCAGCGTCCGGTGAAGAGCGAGGCGTGCGACGGCAGCGACATCGGCGCCGTCGTGCGCGCCTGCGTGAAGCGGACGCCCTCGGCCGCCAGCGCGTCCAGGCGCGGCGAGGCGTCGTCAGCCGGCGCGCCGTAGCAATGGAGCGCGTCGGCGCGCGTCGTGTCGAGCGTGATCAGGAGCACGCTCGGCGCGTTCGGCGGCGGCTTCGCGACGACCGGCCCGTGCGGCGGCGTACGCGCGCCCGGCTCCTGACGTTCGCAGGCCGAGGCGACCAGGAGCAGCGCGGCGGCGACGACGCGGCGCCCCACCGGCTCAGCGCCCCGCCGGCCTGCGGAAGACGGCGAGCCAGCTCTCGACCAGCTTCGCCGCCTCCTCGGCGTTCTCGCCGCGCTCGAGCACGAAGCCGGCGGCGGTGATCTCCTTCGTGAACTGCTCGCGGCCGGCGCGCACGTGCTTCAGCACGAAGTCGGAGCTCTTCCCCTCGACGCGGTCGAAGTCGATGACGACGAGGCGGCCGCCCGGCTTGAGGGTCGCGTGGATCGACGCGAGGTTCTTCTGGGGCTGCTCGAAGTGGTGGTAGACGTCGCAGACGAAGACGACGTCGACGCTCGCGGGCGGCAGCCCGGTCGCGTCGTCGGGGCACTTCACCACGTCGACGTTCATCAGCGCCTCGAGGAAGGCGCGCTGCCGCAGGTGCTCGACGAACTCGGGCGAGATGTCGAGCGCGAAGACGCGCCCCGTCGGCCCGACCCGCGTCGAGAAGATCGGCTCGAAGAGGCCGGTGCCGGCGCCGAGGTCGGCGATCCGCATCCCCGGCGAAAGGTCGCACGCCGCCGCGATCAGGAGGCGCTGCGCGAAGATCTCGCGCTGGTTGTCCTCGAAGCGCGCGACCCATTCGCCGACGTTCGCGACGTGGCGGAACTTCTCGTTGATCTTCGCGACGTCGACCGCGGCGACGTTGCCCTCGGCGGACGCGACCGGATTCGCCGAACTCGACGCCGCGTCGTGCTGCGCCGTGCACGCGACGGCGAGCCATGCGACGAGCGCGGCGAGCCGCATCACGACGCCGAGGCGGGCCGCGCCGCGAGGAGCGCGCGCTTGACGAAGACCGGCACCACGGCGCGGCGGTAATCCGTGTCGCCGTCGATGTTGGTCAGCGGGTGGGTCACCTTCTGGGCGAGCGCGCCGACCGCGGCGATCATCTCCGGGTCGTCGCGCTTCTTGCCGCGGGCCAATTCGGCGATCCCGGCGATCCGGCGCGGCATGGCCGCGATCGCGCTCACGACCAGTGTTGTGTCGCGCACGAGTTCATTCGCGTCGGCCTCGAAGGCGATCGCGACCGAGAGGCGTGGGAAGTCGATGGTGGCGCGCGGGCGCAGCTTCGCGTAGCCGCTCCAGGTCGTGAGGTTGTCGCCGTTCGGCGTGGCGCCCGGCTTCGGCGCCGGCACGACGATCTTCGTCAGGAGCTCGTCGGGCTCGAGGCGCTGGTTGAAGATGCCGTCGGCCTTGTAGAAGTCGCGGATCGCGACGTCGCGCGTCGCGCGCGCGCTGCGGATCGTCAGCTTCGCGTCGAGCGCGCAGAGCATCGTCGCGGTGTCGTTCGAGGCGGCGGCGACGCAGGTGCGCCCGCCCTCGATCACATGGCAGAGCGTGCCGTCCTTCTTCAGGCAGTAGCCGAGGCTCTTCCGCCAGAAGTGCGTCTGGTTGACGTAGACGCAGCGCGTGTCGAGGCAGACGTTGCCGCCGAGCGTCCCCATCGTCCGCTGCGTCGGGCCGGCGACCGAGTGCGCCGCCTGCGCGAGTCCGGGGGCGCGCGCGACCACGAGCGCGTGCGACTCGACCGTCTCGAGCGTCGTGAGCGCCCCGATCTCGAGCGCGCCGCCATCCCGTGAATCCTCCGGCGCAACGCGCACGCCGCGCAGCTCGCCGAGGTCCGACAACGCGATCACGACCTCGGGTTCGTAGAGGCCGTGCTTCAAATTCGGCATCACGTCGGTGCCGCCGGCGAGGAGCTTGGCGGCGCGCCCGTGCTTGCCGAGCAGCGCGAGCGCCTCGTCGACGCTCTTCGGCTTCACGAACTCGAAGGGTTGCAGGCGCAGCATCGTCAGCGCGCCTTTCCGTTGGGCGACGGCCGCGCCGGCAGATTCGCGCGTGCCGTCGCGAGCGCGGCAAGGACCTTGGCCGGCGTGAACGGCAGCTTCGTGAGCCAGATCCCGCACGCGTCGAAGATCGCGTTCGCGATGGCGGGGATGGTCGGGTGGAGCGGCCCTTCGCCCGCCTCCTTCGCGCCGTACGGCCCCTCCGGATCGAGCGACTCGACGATCGAGGCGTGGAACTCGGGGCAGTCGAGCGAGGTGGGGATCGTGTAGTCGAGCAGGTTCGGCCGCGCGTGCAGCCCCATGCGGTTGACGTCGTGGTCCTCGAGGAAGACCTCGCCGAAGCCCATGTAGGCGCTGCCCTCGATCTGGCCCTCGACCAGGATCGGATTCAGGGCGCGACCGCAGTCGTGCGACGTCCAGACGTGCGGCACCTGGATCTCGCCCGTCTCCTCGTCGACCGCGACCTCCGCGACGCACGCCGTGAACGAGTAGGCGGGCGACGCGCCGATCGTGCCGCCGCGGTAGGCGCCGCCGAGGTTGGGCGTGTTGTAGGAGCCGGTCGCGCCGAGCGTCTCGAAGCGCGCCTCGGTCAGGTGGAACGCCTTGGCGGTCTCCATCGATTTGTCGCGGTCGTCGAGGTCGAAGACGTACCCGCCGGCGAGCGCCACGCGCTTGGGCTCGATCCCCCACGCCTGCGCCACCGCCTCCTTCACCTGGTCGCGGATCTTGCGCGCCGCGTGGATCGCCGCGTTGCCCACCATGAAGGTGATGCGCGAGCTGTAGGCGCCGAGGTCGACGGGGCAGAGGTCGCTGTCGGCCGCGACGACGCGCACGTCGTCGACGCTCATGCCGAGCTCCTCGGCCACGATGTAGGCGACCACGCTGTTGCTGCCCTGGCCGATGTCGCTCGCGCCCGAGAAGACGGTGACGAGGCCGCTGCGGTCGACCTTGATCTGCACGCCGGCCTGCGGCATGTCGTTGGGGTAGACGCAGTAGTTCGTCCCGCTGATGTACATCGAGCCGGCGCAGCCGAGCCCGCGCCCGCGGCCGAGCTTCCCGTGCCGAGTCTTCCATCGACTCGCGGCTTCCACCTGGTCGAGGCACTGGTCGAAGCCGTTGCTGGTGATGCGCTGGCCGTTGACCGTCGTGGTGTTCGACCCCTGGAAGTTGCGGCGCCTCACCTCGATGGGATCGATTCCGGCGAGCACCGCGAGGCGATCCAGCTGGATCTCGAGCGCGAAGCGCGGCTGCACGGAACCGTGGCCGCGCTTGGGCCCGCACGGCGGCTTGTTGGTGAAGACGCGCGTCGAGTGGAACTTGTAGTTCGGCATGGTGTGCGGGCCGGTCAGCAGCTGGCCCGAGTAGTACGTCGTCACCAGGCCGAAGCTCGAGTAGGCGCCGCCGTCGATCAGGATCTCCGACTGCACGCCCGTCAGCTTGCCGTCGCGCGTGAGCCCGCTCTTGAAGTGCATCCGCATCGGGTGGCGGCCGCGGTGCGCGTAGAACTCTTCTTCACGGGTGTACAAGAACTTGACGGGCCGGCGCGTCTTCATCGCCAGCTTGCAGGCGCAGAACTCGAGGCTGAACGGGTCGCTCTTGCCGCCGAACGCGCCGCCGAGGTTGGGCTGGATCACGCGGATGCGCGGCGCCGGGATCCCGAGCACGCTCGCCAGCGCGCGATGGACGTAGTGCGGGATCTGGGTCGCCGACCAGAGCGTGAGCACGTCGTCGGCACCGTAGCGCGCGACGGCGACGTGCGTCTCGATCGGCGCGTGCGCGGTGCCGTGGAACTCGTAGTCGTCCTCGACGAGGAAGTCGGACGCGGCGAACGCCTTCTCGACGTCGCCGAACTCGAGCGTCACCTCCTTGGTGATGTTCCCGTGCTTGTTGCCCTCGTGGATCACGACGTCCTTGCGGCGCAGCGCCTCGGCCGGATCGAACAGCGCGGGCAGCAGCTCATAGTCGACCTCGATCAGGTCGAGAGCCCGTAATGCCGTCTCCTCGTCGACGGCGGCGACCGCCGCGACCGGGTCGCCGACGAAGCGCACCTTGTCGACCGCGAGCGCCGTCTCGTCGGGCGTCCACGGGATCACGCCGAAGCGGGTCGGCATCTCGGCGCCGGTGACGACGCCGTACACGCCCTCGAGCGCCTCGGCCTTCGACGTGTCGATCTTCTTGATGCGCGCATGCGCATACGGGCTGCGCAGCGTCTTGCCGTGCAGCATCCCCGGCAGCGCGATGTCGTCGGTGTAGACCGCCTCGCCGGTCGCCTTCGCGGCGGCGTCGACCTTGCGCAGCCGCTTGCCGATCACTTCAAAGCGCTGGCCCGGCGGGTCGGGGCCGAAGATGCGGTTGGGCGAGCGGACGTGCTGCAGCGGGTCGGCGCGGTCGGCCGGGACGGCCTGCTTGTCAGGCTTCGCCGGCGCCTTGGGCTCCGGCGACTTCGCGGGCGGCGGCGCCTTCGCGTCCTTCGGGGTCCGCGGGTTCACGCGCGGCTCCCGAGTCCCGCCGCCTTGCCGCGGCGCGTCGCGCGCTCGACCGCCTCGAAGATCTTCGTGTACCCGGTGCAGCGGCAGAGGTTGCTGCCGAGCGCCTCCTTGATCTCGTCGCGCGTCGCGTCGGGCCGGCGGTCGAGACAGGCGCGCGCCGCGAGGATCATCCCGGGCTGGCAGAAGCCGCATTGCAGCGCGCCGCATTCGTCGAAGGTCTTCTGCAGATCGTCGAGCCCGTCCTTGGTGACGAGCCCCTCGATGGTCGTGACCTCGTGGCCGACCGCGTCGGCGGCGAGCGTGATGCAGGAGAGGCGCGCCTTGCCGTCGAGCATCACGGTGCAGGCGCCGCAGTCGCCCTTGTCGCAGCCCTGCTTGCTGCCGGTGAGTCCGAGCCGGTAGCGCAGCACTTCGAGCAGCGTCCAGTGCGCAGGCGCGGCGACGGAGAGGTCGGCGCCGTTGATGTGGAGCACGAGGACGTTCAGGTCGGGCGACATGTCGAGGGCGAGGATTCTAGCGGCATCGGCGCGAGCGGTGCGGGGCTCGGATAGCGTGGCGGATTCGTCGCGATCGACCCGAAGTCCTGCGGAAGGAGAAGAGCCATCGTGCTGCGCGTGACCCGGTTCGCAGGATTTCTTGTCCTTTGCGCGGGCGCGTGCGCCCCGAGCGACTCGGCGCCGCAAGCGGCGCCCGCGAAGCCGGCCGCGCCCCCCACGCCGCCTTCGGCGGCGGCCCCGAAGTTGGGTTTCGAGAACGTCGTCGCGAGCTCCGGCATCGACTTCCGCCACACGTTCGGCGACGACCAGTTCAGCAAGATCCTCGAGGACACCGGCTCGGGCGTGGCGCTGCTCGACTACGACGGCGACGGGAAGCTCGACGTCTTCCTGTCGAGCGGCCACTGGGTCGAAGGGATGAGCGACCCCGCGTTCAAGGACAAGACCTCGTCGGGCCGCAGCCGCCTCTACCGCAACCTCGGCGACTGGAAGTTCGAGGACGTGACCGACGCGGCCGGCATCCACGAGCGCGGCTTCGGGATGGGCGCGGTGGTCGGCGACTACGACGGCGACGGCGACGAGGACCTGCTCGTCCTGAACTGGGGGCCGAACGTCCTCTACCGCAACGACCATGGGAAGTTCGTCGACGCGACTGCGGCGTGCGGCGTCGCGGGGCCGGAGCGGCTGAACGGCCAGCCCAAGTGGAGCGTGAACGGCTTCTTCTTCGACTACGACCGCGACGGTGACGAGGACCTCTGGGTCTCGAACTACCTCGCCTTCGACCCCGGCTTCCGCGATCCGAACCTGCCCAAGGAGTACCCCTACGAGGGGCCCGAGTCGTATCGCGGCCAGCAGTCGCAGCTCTACCGCAACGACGGCCCCGACCCGAAGAGCGGCCCCGGCGGAAACATCCGGTTCGTCGACGTGACGAAGGAGGCCGGCCTCGAGTCGCCCGAAGCGAAGACGATGGGCGCCGTCGCGTGCGACTTCGACGGGGACGGCGACCTCGACGTCTTCACGGCGCTCGACTCGATGCCGAACGAGCTGTGGCGCAACGACGGCGGGAAGTTCGCGAAGGTCGCCGTCGACGCCGGAGTCGCTCTCGACAACGCCGGCAATCCGATGGCGTCGATGCACGGGACGGTCGGCGACGTCGACGGCGACGGCGCCTTCGACCTCTTCGTGCCGAATCTCGCCGAGGGCTGCCTCTATCGCAACGCGACGGAGCCGCGAGCCTCTGCTCCGGCGCCGCAGTCCGGCTCGAAGTCGCGGCTCTTCTACGTCGAGGAGGGCTCGCGGCGCGGTCTCGCGGCGACGCTCAAGGGCAGCGGCGCGTGGGGCTCGCAGCTCGCCGACTTCGACCTCGACGGCGACGAGGACCTGCTCGTGGTGCTCGGCGGCGCGTTCGACCTGAAGGCGGGCGAGCACGACCGCCTCTTCCTGAACGACGGCACTGGAAAGTTCCGCGACGCCTCGGGCGAGCTCGGCCCCGCCTTCGCCGAGCGCTGGGTCAGCCGCGGCGCCGCTTTCGGCGACCTCGACGACGACGGCGACCTCGACTACGTGGTGAACGTGAAGGACCCGGGCGCGCCGCCGCGCGTGATGCGCAACGACCTCGTTCACGCGGGCGACAAGAGTGGCGGGGGCGACGGGCCGCACTGGCTCTCGATCAAGCTGGTCGGCGCGGGCCGCGGCCGCGACGCGACCGGCGCGATCGTGACGTTCGACGTCGGCGGCAAGCGCCTCGCGAAGACCGTCGTGCGCGCGAACTCCTACCTGTCGCAGTGCGATTCGCGCCTCCTGATCGGGCTCGGCGGCTCGACGCACGTCGGGTCGATCCAGGTCCGGTGGCCCGACGGCTCGTCCTCGGAGGCAAAGATCGACGGGGTCGACCAGTTCGTCACGATCGTCGAGCCCTCCCCGGGCGACGCGAAGCCCGCGGCCGGCAAGTAAAGTCGCCGCGTCCTGGGAAGGAGGAGGGAGAGCGCATGTCCGCCAGTCCGGCTCTGGGTTTCTTCGCAGTGCGTCCGGCCCGCATCGAGGACGCGGCGACGATCGTCGACTTCAACATTCGCCTCGCGCTCGAGACCGAGAAGAAGGAGCTCGAGCTCCCGGTGGTCACGGCGGGCGTCGACGCGATCCTGCGCGACCCGCGGCTCGGCCGCTACTTCGTCGCCTTCGAGGGCGACCGCGTCATCGGCCAGCTCATGGTCACCGAGGAGTGGTCCGACTGGCGCAACGGCCGCATCTTCTGGCTGCAGAGCGTCTTCGTCGATCCCGCCGTGCGCGGCAAGGGCGTGTTCCGGCGCATGCTCGCGCAGATCCACAAGGTGGGACGGACCGAGGGCGTCGTCGGCATCCGCCTCTACGTCGAGAACCACAACCAGCGCGCGCAGGAGACCTACCTGCGCTACGGCTTCGCCGACGCGGGCTACCGCGTCCTCGAGCAGATCCCGCTTCCGCCGCCGGGCGGCGCACTGGCGTGACGGCCGCGGTAGGCGTGACGCGCGGGGCCTTCGCGCGGCGCGCGCCGCGGCGGTGGACCGCTCCGTGGCGCTGACGGCGACGGCGCGTCCCGAGCCCGACGCCGAGTGGCAGGCGGCGCGCGCCGACGCCGGCGTCGGCCCCCACCTCGGCGACGCGTGGCTCGCCTACCGGCGCGCGCAGGGCGCGAGCCCGCGCTTCGTGACGGTCCGGGAAGGCGGCGCGGCGGCGCCGATCGTCGCAGTCGGCGCGCTCCACCTGCATCGTCCGCGCTGGCGACCCTGGTCGCGCGCGGCGGCGAGCGCCGACCGGCTGCCGTGGTGGACCGCGGCGGGCCGCGCGCTCGCGGAGCGCGACGCCGCGGCGACGACCGAGCTCGCGCGCGCGCTCATCGAGCTGGCGCGAGCGTCGTCCTGGCGCGAGCTCGCACTCGACTCGTTCGACGGCCCGCAGCCGCCGCCCGACCTGCGCGCGCTGCGCTGCGAGACGAGCGACCGCTGCGAGTTCCTGGTCGACCTCGCGCCGCCGGAGGCCGACCGCTTCGCGCGGCTCAAGGCGAGCCACCGCCGCAAGGTGCGCGACGCCGAGGCGAGCGGCGTGACCGTCGCGGACGAGACCGGCGACACTGCGCTCGACCTGCTGCGCGAAATGCAGGGCGCGACGCAGGAGCGGCGCGCCGAGCGCGGCGAGGAGATGCGGCTGCCCGAGCGCGGCCACTACGAGCGGCTCGCCGCGACCTTCGTGGCGGGCGGCGGCGGCCGCCTCTTCGTCGGCCGGCGCGCGGGCGCGCCCCTCTCCGCGATCCTGTGCGGGGTCGAGCGGACGCGCGCCTACTACCTCATGGGCGGGACGAACGAGGCCGGGCTCGCGGTCAACGCGGCGACGCTCGTGCTGGTGCGGGCGGCGTCGCTGCTCGCCGAGGCGGGCGTGCGCGTCTTCAACCTCGGCGGCGTGCCGCGCGCGGCCGCCGCCGCGAGCCACCCGGCGCACGGGCTCGACCGCTTCAAGGAGGGGTTCGGCGCGGCGCGCGTCGACTGCGCGAGCGGGATCTGGCGGAGCGACGCGTGACTTCGCTGCGGACGCGAAGCGCGCTCGAGGCGCTGCGCTGGCGGCTCGAGCGGGCGCCCTTGGCGGCGGAGGCGGCGTGGCGCGACGGCGGCGGCCTGCGACCGCCGCGCGAGCTCGCGTCGCACCTGCTCGCGACGGTCGGCTGGATCGAGCGCGCGCACGACGCGACCGGCCGCAAAGGCGTCGCGCGCAGCTACTCGCTCGTCCCCCACCGCCGCTACGCGCGGCGCGGCTGGCTCCCCGCCTATCCCGAGACGACCGGCTACCTGATCCCGACGCTCTTCGCCGCCGCTCGTCATTTGGGACGGGATGAACTCGCGCGGCGCGCGCTCGAGATGGCGGAGTGGGAGGCGGAGCTCCAGCTCGAGAGCGGCGCGGTGCGCGGCGGCACCGTCGAGGACGAGGTGAGCCCCGCGGTCTTCAACACCGGGCAGGTGCTCTTCGGCTGGATCGCCACGTACGAGGCGTCGAGCGACGCGCGCTTCGCCCGCTGCGCGGCGCGCGCCGCGCGCTGGCTGGTCGAGTCGCTCGACGAGGACGGCGCGTGGCGGCGCGGCGCGTCGAGGTTCGCGGCGCAGAACGGCCACGTCTACAACGCGCGCGCCGCGTGGGCGCTGGCGCTGCACGGCATGCGGGCGCAAGACGCGGCCGCCGTCGCCGCGGCGCGCCGCGCCGCCGACTTCGCGCTGGTCCAGCAGCGGGAGAACGGCTGGTTTGCCGAGAACTGCCTCGACGATCCGGAGCATCCGCTGCTCCACACGATCGCCTACGCCGCGCAAGGGGTGCTCGAGATCGGGCTCCTGCTCGACGAGCCGCGCTTCGTCGAGGCGGCGCGTAGAGCGGCGCGCGGCGTCGCGACGCGCGTCGCGGCCGACGGCGCGTTGCCCGGTCGCCTCGACGCGGAGTGGCGCGCGGCCGCGACCTGGTCGTGCGTCACCGGCGAGGCGCAGATGGTGCTCGTGTGGGACCGCCTCGACGCGCTCGACGCGAAGGCCGGCGCGAGCGGCGAGTTCGGGGCGGCGGCGACGGCGGTGCTGCGCCACGCGCTCGCGACCCAGGATCTCGACCACCGCGATCCCGGCATCCGCGGCGGCGTCGCCGGCTCGTTCCCGATCTGGGGCGCCTACGGGCGCTACGAGTACCTGAACTGGGCGGCGAAATTCCTGACCGATGCGCTGCTCGGCCGGCTCGCGCACGAGCCGGGCGGCACGCGCGGTTAGCAGCGCATCAGCGTCCGTCCCGCGGCGCCGTCGCGGCGCCGGAGGTCAGGCGCACGATCTCCTTGCGGGCGCGCACCAGCCGCGGGTCGCGCGTGAAGTGGCGCCGGTCGGCGATCGCGATCCCCTCGCGCAGCGGCGCGAGCGCCGACTCGGTCTCGCCCGCGTCGACGTAGGCGAGCCCGAGCTGCAGCAGCGTCTCCATGAGCGGCGCGTCGACGGGGTCGAAGTGGAGCTTGCGGATCGCGAGCGCCTCCTCGAGCAGCGGGACAGCTTCGGCGGCGCGGCCGTCGGCGCACTGCACGTCGGCGAGCAGCACGAGCGTCCACGCGATCACCGGGTTCTTCGGGTCGTAGAGGGCGCGGCGGATCTCGAGGCTGCGGTCGAGCAGCGCCTCCGCCTCCTCGAGCTCGCCCTTCGCCCGCAGCACGCGCGCGAGCGTCTCGAGCGAGATCGCGATGCGTGGATCCTCGTTCGGGAAGAGCCGCGTCGCGAGCGCCAGCGTGGCGCGCGCGGGCGCCTCGGCGCCGGCGGCGTCGCCGCGCTCGAGGCGGTTGAGCGCGCTCGCCGCCTCGAGCCCCGCCATTCGCGCGTCGTCCGCCGCTCCCGTGGCCTTGCGCTGCGCGCGCGCCTCGTCGAGCACCGCGTCGGCGTCGTCGAAGCGGCGCAGCGCAGTCAGCGTGAGGCCGAGATCGGCCTGCGCCTGGCCGAGCTCGTCCTCGGGGCCGCCGAGCTCGCGCGCCAGCGCGATCGCCTCGCGCAGCCGCTTCTCCGCGTCGGCGTACTGCGCCGAGCTGCGCTTCGCCCAGCCGAGGCAGCGCAGGAGCTGGACGAAACGCGCGTCGCGCGTCGCACCGGCGCGGCGCGCCAGCTCGAGCGCCTTCTCGAACTGGTCGCTCGCCCAGCCGGGATAACCGAGCGAGCCGTAGACGCGCCCCATCGCGATGCGCAGGTCGAGCTCGAGGCCGGGGTCGTCCTTCAGCAGCCCCTTCTCGAGCTCGTCGTTGGCGAAATGGAGCTGCTTCTGCAGCGAGCACTCGAAGCCGCGCGCCGAGGTCGGCTCGAGCTGGACCAGCATCTCGCGCAGGAGCTTGTTCACGCGCTGCGTCGACTCGGCCTGGTGCCGCGCCTTCGCGCTCCCGCTCACCAGCCCCGCCGCGCCGCCGTACAGCGCGAGCAGCGCGACCAGCGCGGCGGCGACCAGCGCGCGGTGGCGGCGGACCCAGCGCGAGAGCAGGTAGGCCGCGCCCGGTGCGCGCGCGACGACCGGCTGGTGCGAGAGGTGGCGGTCGACGTCGGCGGCGAGCTGTTCGACCGACGCGTAGCGGCGCGCCGGTTCGGCGGCGATCGCCGTCATCACGATCGCGTTGAGGTCGTTGCGCAGTGTGCGGCGCAGTGCTGCGCTGTCCTGGCCACGCACAGCAACGTTCATATGCATTTCACCCCAACGTACTCGTCCT
>DAINBU010000021.1:28059-33027 GCA_036732755.1 Planctomycetota bacterium | reverse complement strand
CATCACGATCGCGTCGAGGTCGCCGCGCAGCGTGCGGCGCAGCGCCGCGCCGTCCTGGCCGCGCGCGGCGGCGGCCGCGTCGGAGATCGCGGCGGCGCTCGGGCGCGGCGGCGGCGTCTCGGTCAGCGCGCGCTCGAGGTCGGTGGTCGAGCTCTCGGCCGACCGCCACGGCCGCGCGCCCGTCGTCATCTCGTAGAGGATCACGCCGAGCGAGAAGACGTCGCTCGCGGTCGTGATCGCGCCGCCGCGCACGAGCTCCGGGCTCGAGTACTCGGGGGTGAGGCGGCGCTCGATCGTGCGCGTCGCCGCGTCGGGCGCGCCGGCGTCGAGCACCTTCGCGATCCCGAAGTCGACCAGCTTGACCTTTCCCTCGGCGGTGACGAGGACGTTGCTCGGCTTCAGGTCGCGGTGGACGACGAGGTTCTGGTGGGCGTACTGGACCGCCGCGCACACGTCGCGGAAGAGCGCGAGGCGGCGCGCGATCGGGAGCCTGCGCTCGTCACACCAGTCGTCGAGGCGCGTGCCGGCGACGTGCTCCATCACGAAGTAGGGGACGCCGTCCTCGGTCTCGCCGCCGTCGACGAGGCGCGCGATGTTCTCGTGCGAGAGCGCAGCGAGCACCTGGCGCTCGCGGCGGAAGCGCTCGAGCATCTCCGGGTGGTCGGCGCTGCGCTTCAGGAGCTTGAGCGCGAGCTTCTGCTCGAAGGCGCCGTCGTCGCGCGCGACGAGGTAGACGACGCCCATGCCGCCCGCGCCGATCCGCTCGAGCACGCGCCAGCGGTCGATCCTCTCCCCCACCCACGGGTCGGCGGGCTGCTCGAGGAAGTCGCCGGCGCCGCGCTCGAGCTCGAGCAGCGCCGCGACCTCGGCCTCGAGCGCCGCGTCGCCGCCGCAGCGCTCGTCGAGGAACGCGGCGCGCCGCGCCGCCGGCAGCTCCCGCGCGGCAGCGAAGAGCTCCTCGATTCTCGCCAGGTGGAGCTGGTCGGGGCGGAGTGCGTCGTTCATGACCACGGCGTCCCACCGCCGGAACGGCGGCCGGGCGGGCTCATCGCTTCAGCTCGCGCAGGAGCCAGACGCGCGCGAACTCCCAGTCGCGCTTGACCGTCGCCGGGGAGGCGCCGAGCGCGGCGGCCGACTCGGCGACGGAGAGCCCGGCGAAGAAGCGCAACTCGACCACCTTCGCCTTGCGCTCGTCGAGCGCCGCCAGCCGCACCAGCGCCTCGTCGAGCGCGAGCAGGTCGACCGCGTCGCGCGACTCGGGCTGCGCGATCTCCGGGCCGGTGTCGACGCTGCGCCGCCCGAGGCCGCCGCCGCGCTTGGCGCTGGCGCGCTTCTCCGCGTGGTGGACCAGCACGCGCCGCATCGCCATTGCCGCAATGGCGAGAAAGTGGGAGTGCGACTCGTAGCGCGCGTCGCGCTGGCCGACGAGCTTCAGGAACGCCTCGTGGACGAGCGCCGTCGGCTGCAGCGTGTGGCCCGACCGCTCGCGCCGCAGCTGCGCCTCGGCGAGGGTGCGCAGCTCCTCGTAGACGATCGGGAACAGGCGCTCCGCCGCGTCGCCGCCGCGGTCGAGCTCGGAGAGGAGGCGGGCCACTTCTTCGCCGCGGTCGTTCCCGGCCATCGGGGCGAGTCTACGGAGGCGGGCGCGGCTCGCCGAGACGGGACGGGAAGCGACGCGGTCACTTGTCCTTCAGGTACCCCATCGCGCGCAGGCGCTGCTCCTGCTCCGGGGTGAGGTCGGCGCGCTCGGGCTCGGCGAGCTTGCCGGCGAGGCGCTCCATGTCGCCGTGGAACTTCTCGAGCCGGAGCGCCAGGGCGTCGGCCGACGCCGGGTCGTCGAGCCGCTTCTGCTCGCGCGGGTTGGCCGAAAGGTCGTAGAGGCGGCGCTCCTTGCGGCCGTCGTGGAAGTCGATCGTGAAGAGGATGCGGTCGCCGGAGCGCACCGCCGACCAGCGGTCGCTGCGCCGCGTCAGCTTCTCCGAGCCCGGCGTCGTGAAGTACCACGACGTGACGAGCTCGTGGAAGGTCGGCCGCTCCGGCGCGTCGTCGCCGAGCAGCGAGCGCCCGTGCATCGGCCCGTCGTAGTCGACGCCCGCCAGCTCGAGCACCGTCGGAAACAAGTCGACGCCGTTGACGATCCGCTCGTCGCGGCGCGGCGCCGCGGCCGGCGTCCCCTTCGCCGGCTTGACCAGCAGCGGCACGTGCAGCGACTCGGCGTAGAGGTTGTTCTTGTGGCCCTTCTGGCCGTGGTCGAAGAACTCCTCGCCGTGGTCGGCGGTGACCACGAGCGCGGTGTCGTCCCAGAGGCCTCGCTCACGCAAGAGCGCGAAGATGCGCCCGAGCGATTCGTCGGTCGCGCGGATCTCGCCGTCGTACTGCGAGACGACGTAGTCGAGCTGCGGCCGCGGCATGGTCGCGTTGACCTTGGTGTTGCGCTCGTAGTCGGTGAGGTCGACCTTCTGCGCGCCGGCCGGGACGAACTGCGCGTCGAAGGGCGGCGGCGGCAGGTAGGCGTAGTGCGGGTCCCAGAAGTAGAGGAAGAGCAGGAACGGCCGCGCCGGGTCGCGGCCCGCGTCGAGGAAGCGGCGCACCGCCGCCTCCATCTTCGGGTCGGTCGGCTCGCGGTCGAGGTGGTCGGCGTCGGGGGCGATCGAGTCGTCCCACGTCTCGAAGCCGAGGTCGAGCCCGTAGGGCTTGCAGAGGTAGGGGCCGCTCACGACGCCGGCGGTCTGCCAGCCCTTCTCGGTCAGCAGCTTCGCGAAGGTGGTCGCGGACGGGGCGAGCGCGTCGCGCGGCTCGCGGACGCGGTGGGCGCCGGGATAGAGGCCGGTGAAGAGCGTCGCGTGCGACGTGAGCGTCCAGCTCGTCACGGTGTAGGCCCGCGGGAAGTCGAGGCTCTCGCGCGCGAGCGCGTCGAGCGCCGGCGTGGTCGCGCGCGGGTAGCCGAGCCAGCCCATGTGGTCGGCGCGCAGCGACTCGATCGTGACGACGAGGAGGTTGGGACAGCGCGGCGGCGCGTGCGGCGGCGCGGACGGCGCGGGGTCGCCGCGCTCGCAGGAGAAAGCGAGGGCGGCGATCGCCGAGGCGACCGCCGCCCTTGGGATTCTGTCCGATCTCACGCTGCGGGTTCGCTCAGCTCGTCGCGTGCTCTTTCTCGACGATGGCGAGGACCATGCGGACCAGCTCCGCGAGCGAGCCCGCCGCCATCTTCTTCATGACGTTCGCGCGGTGGACCTCGACCGTCTTCGGGCTCAGCCCGAGCGCGGTGCCGACCGACTTGTTCGGCCGGCCCTGGACCACGAGGTCCATCACCTGCTTCTCGCGCGGCGTCAGGAGCTGCACGCGGCGGCGGATCTCGTCGCGCTCGCCGCGGTCGCGGCGCCGGCGCGCGTCCTCCTGCAGCGCCGCCTCGATCCGGTCGATCAGCATCTGCCCGCTGAACGGCTTCTCGATGAAGTCGAAGGCCCCCTGCCGCATCGCCTGCACGGCGACCGGGACGTCGCCGAATCCGGTGATGATCAGGATCGGGAGCGAGATCGACTCGACCGCGAGCCGCTCCTGCAGCGCGAGCCCGCTCATGCCCGGCATTCGCACGTCGAGCACGAGGCAGCCCGGCCGGTCCGACTTGCAGTTCTCGAGGAATTCGCCCGCCGACGCGTAGGTCTCGACGGTGCGCCCGCTCGTCTCGACGAGCTTGCGGATCAGTCGCAACAGCGCCGGGTCGTCGTCGACGACGAACACCGTGGGCTCGGCACCACCCATCGTCTGCCCCTTTCCCGTGATCGTCGCCAAGGGCGTCGGACGCATACCGCCGGGGACCGGTCGCGCGCCGTTGACGCTTCGTGGATCGACCACCCCCGTCGCGATGACCGATGAAGAGATGTTCATCCACAGCACTCCAGGAATCACGATGGACCCATACGGTATCCCTGCTCAGGAAAGATGCGTAGGGCTCCGAGCCTCTTCGCCCCCTGCGGGAAGTCCGTGCGCGCTTCGATGCGAGGGTGGTCACCCAGTGTCAAAGGAATGTCATCCACCGGCGATTCCCCACGCCGATAGGGGCGCTCATTAGTCTCCGCACATTGCGCCGAACCGTCGGGAGCACCTTCGATGATCGAAGTGGTGGTTTGGGGAGAGAACGTCCACGACCGCGAGGATCCGCACGTTCGCGCGGTCTACCCCGAGACGATGCACGAGTGCATCGCGAGCGCGCTGCGGTCCGGCGGCGTCGATTCGGTGCGCACCGCGACGCTCGACCAGCCGGAACACGGGCTGACCGAGGCACTGCTCGCGAAGACCGACGTGCTCACGTGGTGGGGACACCAGGCCCACGATCTCGTGCGTGACGACGTCGTCGAGCGCGTCGTCCGTCGCGTGAACGAGGGGATGGGGCTCGTCGTGCTCCACTCGGGCCACTACTCGAAGCCGTTCAAGCGGCTGCTCGGCACGACCTGCTCGCTCACGTGGCGCGAGGCCGACGAGCTCGAGCGCGTCTGGGTCGTCGACCCGGGCCACCCGATCGCAGACGGACTGCCGCCCCACTTCGAGATCGAGAAGAGCGAGATGTACGGCGAGCCGTTCCGCATCCCGCCGCCGGACGAGCAGGTCTTCCTGAGCTGGTTCGAGGGCGGCGAGGTCTTCCGCAGCGGCTGCACGTGGAGGCGCGGCCAGGGCCGCATCTTCTATTTCAGCCCCGGCCACGAGGCCTACCCGATCTACCGCGACAAGAACGTCCAGCGCGTCCTGCAGAACGCCGTGCGCTGGGCCGCGCCGGCGAAGATCGTGAAGGACTCGTGCCCGAACATCCCGCTCGAGCAGACGCCGGAACGGGAACGGATCGAAGCGAAGCTGCGCGCGCGGAAGCGGTGACGCCCGGCGCGCCCCCGCGCGCTCAGAACAACTTCTCGACCAGCGCCCGCGGACCTTCGAACGCCGGCAGGATGTCAACATGCTGTACTGGCGCCATCA
>DAINBU010000021.1:24645-28049 GCA_036732755.1 Planctomycetota bacterium | reverse complement strand
CCGGCGATGCGCTCGATGAGCGGGCGCGGGCCTTCCAGGGCGACCCGCTGGAGGTAGAAGGCGAGCCCGCGCAGGCCGCCGAGCTCCTCGCCGCCGCCGGCGCGGCCGGGGCCGCCGTGGATCAGGTCGGGGAGGACCATGCCGGGCGGGAGCGTCGTCCCCTCGCTCTTGCTGTCGACGAGGCAGACGCGGCCGACCCACGGCGCGATCGCCTTCGAGACCTGAGCGGTCCACTCGCGCCCCTCGGCATAGAGCGTCGTGACGAGCATCCCGCCGCCGCGCCGCACCAGCGCGGCCGCGCTCTCCGGCTTGCCGTCGTAGGGGACCACGACCGCGACCGGCCCGAACACCTCGTCCTGGTGCGCCGCAGCAACGCCCTTCTCGTCCTTCGCGACGAAGAGCATCGGCCCGCAGAAGAAGCCCTTGCCGGCCGGGACGTCGATCAGCGCGTCGGGCCGCTCCTTCCCGAACGCGACCGTGGCCGCGCCGCGCAGCCGCGCGCAGCCGGCGTGCACGTCGTCACGCTGCTGGCTCGTCGCGAGCGGGCCCATCTCCACGCCGGCGCTCGCCGGATTGCCGACCTTCACGCGGCCGAGCCGGTCGGCGAGTTCCGCCGTCACCTCCTCGACGAGCGCCGTCGGGACGAGGAGGCGGCGCGTCGCGGTGCACTTCTGCCCCGACTTCTCCGTCATCTCGCGCACCGTGTCGCGCAGGAAGGTCTGCCACGCGGAGCTCGACGTCTCGACGTCGGGCGCGAGCACGGCCGCATTCAGGCTGTCGGCCTCGACGTTGACGCGCACGCCGTTCTTGAGGAGCGCCGGAATGGAGCGCACCGTCGTCCCGGTTCCGCTCGAGCCCGTGAACGCGACGACGTCCTGCGGACCGAGCCGCTCGAGCAGCGCGCCGACCGGACCGAGCACCTGCTGGAACGCGCCCGCCGGCAGGGCGCCCGACTCGACGAGGATCTCGGCGAGGCGCGCCGCCGTCCACGCCGTCGCGGTCGCCGGCTTGTTGATCACCGGCACGCCCGCGAGCAGCGCCGTCGCCGCCTTCTCCGCGAAGCCCCACGCCGGGAAATTGAAGGCGTTGATGAGGACCGCGACGCCCTCGCGCGCCAGGTAGGCGTGGCGCCCCGCGAGCTTCGCCCCGCGCCCGATCAGGATCGCCTCGCCGTCGGCGAGCTCGCGCGCGTCGCCGAGCTTCTTGCCGAGCTCCGCGTAGGCGCTGAGCGTGCCCGACGCGCCGTCGACGTCGAACTTGGCGCCACCCCGGGTCGTCCCGCCGTTCGCGACCGACGTCTCGATCAGCTCGTCGCGCTTCTCGAAGATCGCCGCCGCGAGCTTCGCGAAAAGCTCGCCGCGCTGCGCGAAGGTGAGCGCGCGCAGCGCCGGACCGCCCGTCTCTCGCGCGAAGTCGGCGGCCGCCGCGAGGTCGACGCCGCCGCAGTGCGCGGTCGCGACCGTCTCCTCCGTCGTCGGATTGAGCAGCGCGACCGGCTCACCCTTGCCGGTAGCGAACGCACCGCAGACGTAGCTCGTGAGCGTGGGCATCGACGTTCCTCGCCAAAGGGGCGGGAACATTACCCGGCGACTCAGCGGTGGTCGTCGCCCTTGGGCGCGGGTTCGTCGTCGTCGTCGACGTACCCGAGCGCCTCGAGCTCCGCTCGACGCTTCGCGTCGGCGGCGGCGTCGACCCCGCTCGTCTCGCCGCGCAGCTGCTTGCGGCGCGCGCGCTGCTCCTTCCACTGCGCGTCGAGCTCGCGCGCGAGCGCGCGCGCCACCTCGGGGCGCTCTGCCGCGACGTCCTCGAGCTCGAAGGGGTCGGCCTCGAGCGAGTAGAGGTGGTCGCCCTTGTCGTCACGCACGAGCCGCCACTTCTCGGTCGTGAGCGCGAGGCCGGGTGAGCGGCGCTTGAAGACGGGCACCATCGCGAAGAGCGGCCGGCTCTCGAAGCCGGCGGCGAGGACGTCCCGGCCGCGCGCCTGAGCGAGGAACCCCTTCGCGTCGAAGCCGCGGGTGTGCGCCGCCGCCGTCGCGAGCACGTCGAGCGTCGAGACCAGCGCGTCGACGCGCGCCGGCGCGAGGCCCTGCGCCTTGATCAGGAACGGGACGGCGAGCTGCTCGCGCCAGACGAGGCCGTGCGCGAGGTCGCCGTGCTGGCCGAGCCCCTGGCCGTGGTCGCCGGTCAGCGCGACCGTCGTCGTGCCGGCGACGCCGAGCCGGTCGAGCTCGGCGAAGAGGTCGGCGAGGCGGTCGTCGAGCAGCCGGATGCAGCCGTCGTAGAGGTCGACCACGTCGCGCGGCGCGACCTCGCCGACCTTCACGCCCGCCACCTTCTCGGGGAAGCGCCGCTCCGCGAGGTGGCGCGCGAGCGCCTCGTCGGCCGTGAAGAGTTTCGCGTGCGAAGCAGGCGGATGTTCGCCGGCGACGTAGGGTCCGTGCGGCTCGTAGTAGTGGATCCAGAGGAAGAAGGGGCCGCCCTTCACGCGCTCGAGCCACGCGAACGCGGCCGCGTTCGTCTCGGTCCCGGCGCGGCGCGCGCCGTCGGGCTCGCTCCATTCGTCGAAGCCGACGCTCACGCCGGTGACGCGCTTGAGCGGCGCCGCGCTCACGAAGCCGCCGGTCGCCCAGCCCTGCGCATGCGCGAGCTGCGCGAAGCTCTCGAGCTGCGCCGACGGCGCGAACGGGGCGCACCCCTCCTCGCCGCTCAGCTGGAGCGAGTTGGCGACGACGCCGTGCTCGATCGGGTAGACGCCGGTGAGCATCGAGAGGTGGCTCGGCGTCGTGTGGGCGATCGGCGAGAGGCAACGCTCGAAGAGGACGCAGCCGCGCGCGAACTCCTCGAGCCGCGGCGCGGTGTCGCGGAAGTAGCCGTAGCTCTTCAGATGGTCCGCGCGCAGCGTGTCGCAGGTGACCAGGACGAGGTTGTCGCGCGGCGCGGCGGGCGGCGCGTCCGGCACCCCGCCGCAGGCGCCCAAGGCCGCTGCCATGGACGCCGCGGCGAGGGCCGCTGCACCGAGGTCGCATCGCGTCACGCGAGAGCTCACCGCACGAGCGATCTCAGTACCGGTACCAGTCGCTCTTGTAGGGTCCCTCGACCGGCACGCCGAGGTACTTCGACTGGTCGGCCGACAGCTTGGTGAGCTTCACTCCGAGCTTGCCGAGGTGCAGCCGCGCCACCTCCTCGTCGAGATGTTTGGGGAGCTTGTGGACGCCGACCGCATGCGCCGGCTTTTGCGTCCAGAGCGCGATCTGCGCCATCACCTGGTTCGTGAAGCTGTTCGACATCACGAAGCTCGGGTGGCCGGTCGCGCAGCCGAGGTTCAGCAGGCGCCCCTCGGCGAGGATGAGCACGCTGTGGCCGTCCTTGAACGTCCACATGTCGTATTGCGGCTTGATGTTGGT
>DAINBU010000021.1:0-24635 GCA_036732755.1 Planctomycetota bacterium | reverse complement strand
GCTCGGGTGGCCGGTCGCGCAGCCGAGGTTCACGAGGCGGCCGCGCGCGAGCAGGATCAGGGTCTTCCCGTTCCTCAGGAAGAAGCGGTCGACCTGCGGCTTGATCTCCTCTTCGCGCGTCGAATTCTTCTCGAGCCACTTCACGTCGATCTCGATGTCGAAGTGGCCGATGTTGCAGAGGATGACGTTGTCCTTCATCGCCTGCATGTGCGCGCCGGTGACGATGTCGCGGCAGCCGGTCGTGGTGACGAAGAGGTCGCCTTCCTTGACGGCGTCCTCCATCGTCGTGACCTCGAAGCCCTCCATCGCCGCCTGCAGCGCGCAGATCGGGTCGATCTCGGTCACGAGCACGCGCGCACCGAAGCCGCGCATCGACTGCGCGCAGCCCTTGCCGACGTCGCCGTAGCCCGCGATCACCACGACCTTGCCGGCGATCATCACGCCGGTCGCGCGCTTGATGCCGTCGGCGAGCGACTCGCGGCAGCCGTAGAGGTTGTCGAACTTCGACTTGGTGACCGAGTCGTTCACGTTGATGGCGGGCAGCTTGAGCTTGCCCGACTCGTGGGCCTGGTAGAGGCGGTGCACGCCGGTCGTCGTCTCCTCCGAGACGCCCTTGATCTCCTTCAGCATCTCGGGGTGCTTGTCGTGGACGATCCAGGTGAGGTCGCCGCCGTCGTCGAGCAGGAGGTTGGGGCCCTTGCCGTCGTCGAACTCGAGCGAGCGCTCGATGCACCACTCGTACTCGGCCTCGGTCTCGCCCTTCCAGGCGAAGACCGGGATCTTCCGCGCGGCGATCGCGGCGGCGGCGTGGTCCTCGGTCGAGAAGATGTTGCAGCTGCTCCAGCGCACCTTCGCGCCGAGGTGGGCGAGCGTCTCGATCAGGATCGCCGTCTCCACCGTCATGTGGAGGCAGCCGGCGATGCGCGCGCCCGTGAGCGGCTTGGACTTCCCGTACTTCTCACGCAACGACATGAGCCCCGGCATCTCGGGCTCGGAGATCTCGATCTCCCTGCGGCCGGCTTCGGCGAGCGAGATGTCCTTCACCTTGTAGTCGGAAAAGGCGCGGTCGGCGGCGGCGGGCTTGCGGGCGGGCGGCTTCATCACGGGCGACTTCATCGCGGTCTCCGAATCAGCGGGTGAGGGTGGACAAGGGGGAGGGAACGGACGACAGGGCATCCGCTTTCGAGTTCGAGGCGTCGCGCGGCAGCGGCAGCGCGCGCGCGTGCAGGACGAAGAGGGGCAGCTCGGCCTTCTTGCCGCCGGGGCGCTCGACGACGTAGGCGTCCTCGACGATGTCGGTCAGGACGTCGCGGAAGCCGGCGCGCTCGACGCGGCCCTTGAGCTCGGTGACGTCGAGGCCGAGACGCAGGTCGGCCATCGTCTCGGACATCCACGCCTCCTTGTGGGGCAGGAGCTCCGTGACGACGAGCGAGCCGTCGGGCTTGAGCGCGCGCCGCATCTCGCGCAGCGACGCGACGACGTCGGGGACGTGGTGGAGCACGAGGCTCGCGAAGATCGCGTCGACCTCGCCGTCGGCGAGCGGCAGGCGGTCGAGCTCGCCCTGCCGGAACTCGACGCGCTCCTCGTGGCCGAGGAGGTTGGCGCGCGCCTGCTCGAGCATCGCGCTCGAGTGGTCGATGCAGATCACGCGCGCCGCGACGCGCACCAGCGTGCGCGCCATGTAGCCGGTGCCGCAGCCGACGTCGGCGACGACGAGGTCGGCCGGCACCAGCGCCGCGAGCGCACGCCAGCGGACGTTGCCGCGCTTGAACTCGCTGCCGAGCTTGTCCCACTCGGGCGCGACCTTGTCGAAGAAGGAGCGGCTCTTCTTGCGGCGGTCCTCGCGCACGCCTTCCAGGCGCTTCAGGTCGTCGGCGCGCCCCTCGACGTGGACGAGGCGCGCCTCGATCGCCGACCAGAGGTCTTCGGGCAGCGCGTCGCCCCGCAGCAGCCGGACGTGGACGTAGGCGCCGGCGCGCCGCTCGTCGAGCAGCCCCGACTCGCGCAGCAGTTTCAGGTGGTTGCTGATGCGCGACTGCGACATCGCCATGGCGCGCGCGAGCTCGCCGACCGCCAGCTCCTCACGGGCGAGCAGCCCGAGGATGCGCAGCCGCGTCGCGTCGGCGAGGAGCTTCAGGACGGTGGTCAGGTTCGGCTTCACGACGGCGGGACATCATCGCTTCATGAACCGATAAGTCAACGGCGATTCCCCCGGGGAAACGGGGGGCCGACCCCCGTCTCCGGCGGCTCCTCGCCGAACCGCCGGAACCAGCGGTCGGCCGCGCCGAGCCACTTCTCGACGTTCTCGCGCCCGCGGATCACGTGGCCGACGCCCGGCAGCGAGAGCAGCTCGCACGGCCGCTCGCGGCGCGCCATCGCGGCGAACATCCGCTCGCTCTGCTCCACCGGCACGCGGCGGTCGCGCTGACCGTGCACGAGCAGCAGCGGCGCGCACTCGCCGGCGAGCGACTCGAGCAGCCGCGCCGGCGAACGCGCGCGGTAGAGGTCGGGCTGCTGGTCGGGCGTGCCGCCGAGCCCGACGACGGCGAGCGCGGAGAGGTCGGAGGTCGCGTAGAAGCTCGTCCAGTCGCTCACCCCCGCCGCCGCGCACGCGGCGCGGAACTTCGTCGAGCGCAGCGCCGCCATCTCGGCGAGGTAGCCGCCGTAGCTGTGGCCGAGCACGAAGAGGCGCCGCGCGTCGGCGACGCCGAGCGCGACCAGCGCGTCGGCCGCCGCATCGAGGTCGGCGAGCTCGCGGCCGCCGAAGTCCCCCACGTTCATGGCGAGGAAGTCGGCGCCGTAGCCGTCCGAGCCGCGCAGGTTCGGCGCGAAGACTGCGTAGCCGAGGCTCGCCCACGCCTGCGCGAAGTTGTCGTTGAAGCGCAGCGTGCTGCGACCCGCGCTGCCGCCGTGCAGGACGATCAGCGCCGGATAGGGCGCGGCGAACTCCGCCGGCTCGAGCAGCAGGCCGTCGAGCGGGAGCTCGTCGGCGCCGCGGAACGACACGACGCGCCACGGCGCGAGTCCGCGTTGCACGAGGCCCTCGTTGGGGTCCTCGACCACCCGGCTCTCGAGGCTCGGCCATTCGAGGAGGCGCACTCGGTCGGGGCGCGCCGGCCCCGACTCGATCGCGAGCAGGCGGCGCGCCCCGGGCGCCGCCGAGAGGCGCGACCACGCCGCGCGCCCGTCGGTGCGCCAGCGCCAGCTCGCCGCGCCTCCCTGCGCGTCGAGCACCACCTCGAGCAGGTCGTCGGCCAGCCCGCGCTGGGTCGGGACGAGCAGCGTCCGCTCGTCGACGAAGACGATGCGCTCGTCGGCGCCGAAGATGCCGTTCCCGATCGAGATCGGCACGTCCGAGGTCAGCCGCGTCGCGCGCCCCGTCGCGAGGTCGATGCGGGCGAGGTCGCGCTTGGCGGACGAGACGGCGTTGCGCGCCTCCTGAAGCGCGCAGACGACGGCCCCCGAGTCGGGCGTGAACGTCGGCTTCGCGAGCTGCAGCCCTCCGCCCGTCACCTTGCGCGCGCGGCCCGCCGCGAATTCGAAGAGCCAGAGGTCGAGCGCGTCGCCCTCGACGCGGAAGCTCGGCGCGTCGGTCGCGACCAGCGCGAGCGCGCTGCCGTCCGGCGCGAGCGCGCGCTCGCGGATCGAGAGCGGCCCGAAGCGCGCCACCACCTCGCCGAGGACGCCGTGCTCGACGTCGACCGCCTGCAGCAGCGCCTCGCGCGGTTCCTCCGATTCGAGCAGCGCGAGCCAGCGGCCGCCGTCGCCGCCCGCGGCGCCATTCGCTGCATGGAAGACGTCGAAGATGCGGCTCGACGCGCCGGGCGAGAGGATGCGGCGCGGCGCTCCGCCCGCCTCGATCCCCCACAGCTCGCAGCCCGGCAGCGCGCCGCGCAGCAGCAGCGCGACCTCGCCTTTCGCGTCGTAGGAGAGTGCGCTCCAGTCGTCGGCCGGCAGCTCGTGGACGGTGCGCGTCGCACCGCGCTTCCCCCATTCGAGAGCGACCAGGCGCGCCGGCCCGCCCACCCCCTCCATCTCGAGGGCGAGCGCGTGGCGGCCGTCGGGCGCGAGCGCGGCGCTGCCGACGTAGGTGCGCGAGAAGAGGTCGGCCGGCTGCAGCGGCGCGGCGGGATCGCCGTCGGAGGGCAGGACGGAGAGGGGCAGCAGCGCGGCGCGGGTGGCGAGGCCCACAAGGAGGGGGACGACGGACATCACGGACGCTCCGGCTTGCACTCCCGCGCGGGTCGCCACAACCTATCGAGCCCGCCCCGTTTCCGGAGCCTGCATGTTCCAGCGCGTCGCGTCGCCGCAGGGAGGTTCGCTCGCGCTCGACGCGACGCCGCCCCCGCACGCGCACGGGACCTCGCTGGTCTACCTGCACGGGCTCGGCTCGGAGCGCGGCGGAGAGAAGGCGCGCTTCCTCGAGGAGCGCGCGCTCGAGCGGGGCTTCGGCTTCGCGCGCTTCGACTTCCGCGGCCACGGCGACTCGACCGGCCGCTTCGAGGAGATGACGCTCTCCCGCCACCTCGAGGACGTCGCGGCGGTGCTCGCCCACCTGCGCGCGGGCGCGGCCGGCCGCGCCCCCGAGCGCGTCGTGCTGGTCGGCGCGTCGCTCGGCGCGGTGGTCGCGGCGTGGCACGCGCTGCTCCACCCCGGAACGATCGCCGCGCAGGTCCTGATCGCGCCGGCGTTCCGGATCATCGAGCGCTACCTCGAGGCGCTCGGCGAGTTCGGCCGCGCGCGCTGGCAGCGCGAGGGCACCTATCGCTTCGTCGGGCCGTGGTTCGAGTTCGACCTCGACTGGCGCGTGATCGAGGACGCGGCGAACTACCCGCCGGAGCGGCTCGAACGCGAGACGGCGACGCCGACGCTCCTGATCCACGGGACCGCCGACGCCACGGCGCCGTTCGCGTTGAGCGAACGGTTCGCTGCGGCGTGCGTCGCGCGGCCGCGCCTGGTCGCGATCGCCGGCGGCGACCACCGCCTCACTGCCCACAAGGAGCGCGTCGCCGACGAGCTCTTCTCGTTCCTCGCCCGGCAGGGCATCGGAGAGGCGTCGTGTCGCACGCAGGCCGGCTCGTAGGCGCGGCGCTCGCGTTCGCGCTCGCGCTCGCGCAGCAGGCGGCGCCGCCGCCGCTGCCGCGCGACGAGCTGCGCGACGACGAGCTCGCCGGCGCGTCGAAGCTCGGCCTGCCCGATCCGATCCCGGGCCTCTCGAACGACGAGCGCGCGCTCGCCCGCCTGCGCCTCGGCCGCCGCCTCTTCTTCGACCCGCAGCTCTCGGCCGACCGCACCGTGAGCTGCGCCACGTGCCATCCACCGGAGCACGCGTTCGCCTCGCCGGAGAAGCTGCCGCGCGGCGTCGGCGGCCGGACCTGCGCCCGCAACGCGCCGACGCTCTTCAATCGGGCGCTCGGCACGGCGCAGTTCTTCGACGGGCGCGCGGCGACGCTCGAGGCGCAGGTCGTGATGCCGATCGAGAGCCACGACGAGATGGCGACCACGGTCGACGAGGTGGTGAAGCGCCTCGCTCGGTCGGCGGAGTACCGCGCGCTCTTCGCGGCGGCCGGCGCGGCGGAGCCCGACGGCGCCACGCTCGCCGCCGCGCTCGCCGAGTTCGTGCGGCGGCTCATCGCCGGCGACAGCCCGATCGACCGCTTCCGCGCGGCGCAGGGCGACCTGACCGCCGTCGAGCGGCACGGGCTGTGGCTCTTCGAGAGCAAGGCGCGCTGCTGGCGGTGCCACGCCGGACCGAACTTCAGCGACGAGCAGTTCCACACCACCGGCATCGGCGTCGTGGACGGCGTCGCCGAGCCGGGCCGCGCCGCGATCACGCGCGACGAGTCCGACCGCGGCCGCTTCAAGACGCCGACGCTGCGCATGGTCGCGCGCACCGCGCCCTACATGCACGACGGCAGCCTCGCGACGTTGAGCGACGTGGTCCGGTACTACCAGCGCGGCGGCAACGCGAACGACCACCTCGATCCGCTCTTGAAGCCGCTCGAGCTGTCGGACGACGACGTCGCCGCGCTGGTCGCGTTCCTCGAGGCGCTGTCACGGAGCGGCGAGTGAGCGCGGCGGCGCTCGCGGCCGCGGCGCTCCTGGTGCTCGCGCCGCAGGCGACGAAGCGCGCCGCGCCGCCCGCCGACCCGCGCGTCGAGGACGGGCCGTACTTCGTGGCCGACAAGGTCGGCGACAAGGAGGGCGCGCCGCCCGCGAAGAACCTCGGCAAGCTCGTCGTGCTGACCGACCTCGCGAAGTCCGACCCGTGGTACGCGCTCGTGACGCGTCTCGCGGCCGCGAAGAAGGCGGCCGCCGTCCTCTCCTTCCCCGCCGGCGAGCCGCAGCGCGCGAAAGCGGAGCTCCAGCGCGAGCTGCCCGAGTTCGCGCTGGTCGTCACGAAGCCCGACCACCTCGACGTGAACGTCCACTTCGCGCTGCTCGAGACCTTCGCGGCGCTCGATGCCGACCCGTTCGTCGACGTCGCCTTCGGCTACGTCACCGGCGCGACGCTCGACGAGGCGAAGGCCTTCGTCGAGCGCATCGTCGCGCTCTCCTCGAAACGCGACGCGCTGCCGGAGAAGCTCGTCGATTTCGGACCGGCCGCGCAGCCGCCGGGGCAGTTCAGCGGCCCGGCCGCCGACAACCTCGCGAAAGGGTGGCTGCGCTGGTCCGCCTACCACCGCACCGTCGACGAGCTCCTGCAGCGCAAGGAGTGGCTGACGGGCGCCGGCATCCTCCACGCCGGCGGCCACGGCATGCCCGACGGCATCGACGACGGGCTGAAGGGCAAGGACCTGCGCACGCTGCGGCTCGACCTCGCGCCTGCGCTCTACTTCAGCGGGCCGTGCTACTGCGGCGTCACGTCGGCGTGGTTCGCGCCGACCGCGAAGGGGATCGAGCGGAGGGTCGTGAAGCCCGAGGAGTCGTTCGCGCTGGCGGCGCTCGCGCGCGGCGTCTCGGCGCTCTTCGCCGGCTTCGACCCCGACCGCGGCGAGACCTGCTCGCAGGAGCTCGAGCACCTCTTCGTGCACGGCGACGCGCTCGGCTATGCGTCGAAGGAGACCTACGACGGCGTCGTCGTCGCGCGCCGGCAGCCGGCGCTCGAGCTCTACCGCTACGAGGAAGGGAAGCCGGCGCCGCAGCGCGACCTGATCGACACGATGACCGGCGGCGGCGCGTGCCGCGCGCTCTTCGGCGACCCGACGTGGAAGCCGGTCGAGGCGTGCGCGCCGCCCGCCTTCGACGTGAGGAAGCGCGACGGCGCGAAGGAGCTCGAGCTCTCCTGGTCGGCCGAGAAGCCCGACTTGAAGCAGTGGGCGCTCTGCGACGTCTACCGCTGCGAGGGGGGCTGGACCCACCGCGTCGCCTTCACCGTCGAGATCCCGCTCGCGACGGCGCGCGCGCTCAAGGGCTTCGAGGTGAAGGAGGTGAGCGCGCAGAAGAAGCCGCTCGAGTACCGCTTCGCGACCGCGATGGTCGAGCGCCACGGCGGACGCGCGCTGCTCCACCTCTACCTGGTCTTCCCGGCGCGCGGGCAGCAGAACGTCTACTTCGTCGAGCGCGACTTCGCGGTGCGCTTCGCCTTCGCGAAGTGAGCGGCGGCGCGCGCTACCCTTCATCGCGATGGCCGCCCGACCCTACGACCTCCCCGCCGAGCTCGAATACGCCGTGCGACCCGTCGGCGTGGTCCACTCTCCCTTCAAGGTCCACGAGGGGACGCCGCGCCAGCCGGGCGTCGCGCCGGTCGCCGACGGGGAGATCGTGCTGCGGCCCGGCCTGCAGAATCTGCTGAAGGACCTGAAGGGCTTCAGCCACGTCTGGGTGGTGTGGTGGGCCCGCTACGCGCGCGGCTGGAACGCCCAGGTGGTCCCGCCGCGCGATACGAAGAAGCGCGGTCTCTTCGCGACGCGCGCCCCCCATCGCCCCAACCCGATCGGGCTCTCGGTCGTGAAGCTGCTCGACGTCGCGCGCCAGCGGCTGCGGATCCGCGGCGTCGACATGCTGGACGGCACGCCGGTGCTCGACTTGAAGCCGTACATCGCGACCTACGACTCGGTCGCCGACGCCTCGCTCGGCTGGCTGGCGGAGCTCGCCGATCCGAAGCGGCCCGACCATCGCACCTGGCCGGGCGCGCGCCGGCCGCCGGCCTGAACCGGCGGCGCCGACGCCACGTAGACGCGGCACCGAATCCGGAGCGTTCCGACATGGCGAATCCCGTGAGCTCCGCGCCCGACACCTGCCCCGGCTGCGCCGCGCGCATCCCGCCGTCGCGACCGCGCTTCTGCGAATACTGCGGGCTGACGCTGCCGGGCGCGCTGGTCGCGGCGAGCGGAGACCCGACGGCCGAGATGGCGCGCCGCCTCGCCGACCTCGCGGCGGCCGAGCGCGCGGCGCCGCGCCGCTCCGGCTCGTGGGGGATGCTGATCGTCACCGTCCTGGTCGTCGGGGTGGTGCTGATCCTCGGCTGCTGCGCCTTCCTCGGCGTGCGCACCATCTCCGGTTGAACCGCCGGTTGAACGGCGAGTTGAACGGGACGTCGGGTCGGCGACGTTCCAGGGTCGCGCCCGGAACCGCTCCGGGCGCTCACGGTGTCCGCGGCCCCCCCCGAGTCGGGAAAGTCGGGAACGTGACGAGGGGCGGCGCCGGAGTCCTCGGGAACGACCCGGACGGATAGTCTGATCCGGCTCGCTCGCTCGGGACATGCGGGCCGCCCCATCGCGCAGGAGACGTCGGACATGGACTGGTTCCAGCGAGCGGGCCTCGGCCTCGTCGCCGCCGCGTGCCTCGCCGCGGTCGCGCCCTTCGACACGACGGCCAGCACCGTCTACCGCGACAGCAAATACAAGTTCTCGCTCTATCGCTTCGACAAGTGGGAGCAGGTGCCGGTCGAGGTCGACGAGGAATACACGGTCGCCAAGTTCTACGAGCCCGGCTCCAAGGGCGACTCGTTCCGGCCCGCGATGGAGATCCTGCGCTTCAGCAAGAAGCCCGACGAGCCCGCGACGCCGGAGACCGCCGGTCCCGATCCGGGCGGCGACAAGCCGAAGCCTCCGAAGCATCCCCGGATCAAGCGCGAAGAGCCCAAGTCGGTCTACGAAGCCGCGACGCAGTACCTGATCGGCTTCGACGCGAAGAAGTGGCCCGAGAACAAGAACTGGAAACCAGTCGCATCGAAGGACAAGGTGCCCGGGAAGTACTGGGTCATCGAGATCCCGTTGAGCAACGGCCGCCCGAATCCCGACCAAACGCTGCTCGTGCTGCTGGCGGCCTTCGAGAAGAACGGCGTCGAGTACGGCATCCGGGTCACGTCGAGCGCGCGCCGCCGCGACACCTACGAGCCGCTCACGAAGGCGATCGCCAGGTCGTTCCTCTTCCACGACGACAAGGCGAAGGACGCCGCGCGCCTCGGCATCCTGAACGGCATCAACATCAGCCCGGAGCGGCGCCGCAAGATCGAGGAGGGGCTGGTCAAGGGCTGGGACGTGATCGTCAGCCCGAAGAAGAACTACGTCGTCGTCTACAACACGAAGAACGACACCAACAAGGAGCTCGCGCGGCTCCTGGCCGAGCGCATCGAGCGGATCCGCGAGCAGGTCTACGAGAAGCAGTTCCCGCCGGCGAAGCCGGTCGACGCCGTCTCGGTGATGCGCGTGTGCGGCGACGCGATCGAGTACCACGCGTACGGCGGGCCCGGCGGGTCGGCCGGCTACTGGAACAACCACTCCGAGGAGCTCGTCTTCTACGACGCGAGTCGCTCGCGGAGGGTCGACGACAACACGCTCGCGGTCCTCTACCACGAGGCGTTCCACCAGTACATCTACTACTCGGTCGGCAAGGTCTCCCCGCACTCGTGGTTCAACGAGGGGCACGGCGACTACTACGCCGGCGCGAAGTTCGGCGGCTCGCGCTTCACCATCGAGCCGTTCCGCTGGCGCGTCGGCGTGCTGAAGACGGCGCTGAACCAGGGGCCGCGCAGCTGCAAGGTGACCAAGGACGCGGAAGGGAAGGAGACGAAGGTCTGGGGCAACACCGGATACACGCCGCTCAAGGACCTCGTCGAGTTCTCGCAGGGCGACTACTACTCCTACCCGTCGGTGAGCTACGCGCAGGGCTGGAGCCTCGTCTACTTCCTGCGCGAGGAGGTCCCGAGGAAGAAGGAGTGGAACGCGAAGTGGGGCAAGATCCTGCCGAACTACTTCGAAGCGCTGCGGCGTCAGGCGGCCCGCGACAAGCAGCCCAAGGCCTTCGAGCCGCCGGCGCCGCCGCCCGAGCAACCGCCCGAACCACCGCCCGCGCCGCCCGCCGATCCGGCGGGCAAGACCGATCCGGCGCCTGAACCGCCGCCGGCCGACCCGGCGACGCCACCCGATCCGAGCGCGCCCACGAATCCGGACGATCCAGCGAAGCCGGGCGATCCCGACCATCCCGACCATCCCGACAAGCCCGACGAGCCGGTCGACCCCGGCTTCCAGCCGATGCAGGACTACGCCGACTCGTCGCCGGACGCGCTGCGCGACGCGTTTCAGGAGGCCTTCCGCGGCATCGACTTCGCCGAGCTCGAGAAGGCGTGGTTCGAGACGATGAAGAAGGTGAACTGAGCGAGGTTCGGTGCCGCGGCGGCGCGGTGTCCGGCGCGTCGCCGCGCGAGCTCACTGCGCGTCGGTCGCCGGCACCTCGTTCAGCGTGTACCACGCGACCGCGTGCAGGAGCGGCGAGCCGGCCGGCTCCGCGCCGTCGGACGAAGCGCCGCTCTTCACGCCGTCGAGATGGAGCTCGTGCACGCAGCCGGGCCGCAGCGCGCCGGTCGCCGCGTCGACGCGCAGCCGCACGGTCTTCGCGTCGATCACCTCGGCCGACGACAGCGCATGCGGGCGCGTCTCCATCTCCGGGCAGCCGTACTCCTGGTGGTGCTCGTAGTGGAAGGAGGAGAGGCGGTACGACGCGAGGTCGGCGGCGCTCGCCGGGTCGACGGCACGGGTGAACTCGAGGCGGAAGCCGTCCGGCTCGGCGCGCATGCGCAGGAGCTCGCACGGCGTCTTCCCGTTCCAGACCACGCGCTCGAGGCCGAAGCGCTTGCGCCCCACCGAGCCCCAGCCGCGGTCGGTCTCGCCGACGTGGAGCGAGCCGTCGGGCGCGAAGGCGATCCGGTTCACGCCCGACTCGAAGCCGTCGAGGAACGGGAAGCAGGCGCCCTGCAGCCGTCCGTCGACGCGCTCGAGGTCGACGCGCAGCACGCGCGCGAGCGTGAGCTCGCCGCAGAGGAGCTGGCCTTCGAAGGGGCCGAACTTCCCGCCGGTAGCGACGCGGACGACGTCGGCGGTCGACTGCCCCATCTTCTCGTAGGGGAACCAGACGACCGGCGGCGAGACGGGCGGGATCACCGGCTGCCCGCTCGCGTCCTTCGCGAGGTCGTCGCGCCAGCGCAGGCCCGCGGGATGGCCGAGGTACTCGCCCGGCGCGAGCAGGCGGAGCACGTTGGTTTCCACCCAGTCGCCTTGATTGTCGACGTAGAGCGGCTCGCCCTCGCCGTCGAAGCCGATGCCGTTGGGGCTGCGCGCGCCGGCGCAGACCGGCACGAACTCGCGGCGCGGCGTGACCTTCGCCGCCCAGCCGCGCCACGGCACCTCCGACTTGCCGAGGCTGCCGCAGAAACCGACGTTCAGCGTGACCCAGGCGTTGCCGTCGCGGTCGAACTTCGGCCCGAACGCGAACTCGTGGTAGTTGCCGCTCACGCCCCACGCGTCGCAGACCGAGTCGTAGAGGTCGGCGCGGCCGTCGCCGTCGAGATCGACGAGGCGCGTGAGCTCGGGCCGCTGGACGACGTAGACGGCGAGCTTCCCGTCCTCGATGCGCGCTGCCGCGCCGAGCGGCTCGTGCAGCCCCGACGCGAACCGCGTCAGTTTCGGCGCGAGCGGCGGCTCCTCCGCGGCGCCCTCCACGATCCAGACGTCGCCGCGCCGCGTGGCGACGACGACGCGGCCCCCCTTGCCATCGTCCAGCACGTCGAGCCCGCCGACCTCGAGCTCCGCCTCCTCCGGCACGTTCACGGCGAGCGTGCGCCAGTAGAGGCGCGTGCGGTCGCGCGGGAAGTCCTGGTCGAGGCGCCACGAGAGCCACGCGTCGACGTCGCCCGGCAGCGGGGCGCGCGTGTCGAGCTCGAAGGCGAAGTCGGCGAATCCGTTCGCGACCTTGGCGACGACGTGGTTCACGCCGGCCGCGAGCGGGAGCTTCACGCGGTCGAAGGGCGGCACGAGACTGCGCGGGACGTCCTTGTCGACGAGCAGCTTCCCGTTGAGCCAGAGCATCAGCCCGTCGTCGGAGCCGATGGCCGCCTCGTAGGTGCCGGCGGCCGGCGCGATCAGCGTCCCGTGCAGGTAGGCGACCGTGCGATCGTCGCGGCCGTCCCCGAAGCGCCGCAGGTCGATGCGCCGGTCGATCCCCTTCCCGATCGGCTCCCATGTGGCGACCCGCCCGTCCTTGCCCTCGAACGTCCGCGTCAGGTCGGGCCCGGCGTCGCCGGCGCGCAGCGCGAGCAGCTCCGCTTCCGGCGCGCGCGGCGGCGCGAGGTCGTGCCGGCGGTGGCCGCGGTACGGGAAGCCGGTGAGCAGCTGCCAGTCGCCGCTCTCGATCGTGACCGGCTGCCACGCCTCGACGAAGGAGCGCCGCGTCGATTCGCGCGCGTCGCGCTTCGCGTAGAGCCGCTGTGCGCGCGGGAGCGTGGCGGCGGCTTCCTGTCCGCGCGCCGCTTCGGGCGCGAGCGCCGCGAGCAGCGCGAAAGGAGCGGCGACGGCGAAGCGGACCCTCTCCACGCGCGGCCTCCCGATCGGTCCCGAGATCGGCGCAGGTTAGCGGGACTCGGTCGAGCGCGATCCGGGCTCGGGCAGCCGCGCGTAGCAGAGCGCGGAGAGGAGCCCGACCCCGAACATCACCGGCCAGAGCGTCGTCGGCCCGTAATGGTGCAGCAGCCGCGTCCCGACCCAGGGCCCGATCGAGAAGCCGGCGCCGAAGCTGAGCGTGAGCACGCCCATGTAGCTGCCGCGCCGCTCCGGCGGCGCGATCGCGAGCGCGTAGGTCGTGACGGCGGGGAAGAGGAACATCTCGCCGACGGTGTAGAGCGCGACGTTGAAGGCGATCACGCCGACGCTCTTCGCGAAGGCCATCCCGCCGAAGCCGAGCGCGGCGAGCAGCGCGCCGATCACGAGGTTGCGGCGCTGCGGCCAGTGGTGCGTCGTGAAGTTGAGCTCGACCTCGAACAGCACGATCAGCAGCGTGTTGAGCGTGATGCTGAAGCCGAAGATCTCCTCCGCCTTGAAGACGCGCCCGAAGGCCGCCACGGTGAGCTGGGACTCCTTGATGTAGAGGGCGAGCGACGAGTCGTGCTGCCAGAAGACGACCGCGCTCAGCACGGTGGCGACGAAGAGCATCCGCAGCCGCGGGTCGGCGAGCAGCGACTTCCCGCGCTCTTCAGGCTGGGCGGGCGCGCGCGCCGCGACGGCGCCACGCGGCAGCCGCGTCAGCCACAGGATCACCGCTGCCGCGAGGTTCGCGCCGGCGTCGATCAGGAAGATCGCCAGGAACTGCCCGCTCGTCGCGACCCGCAGATCGCCGCGCGGCGCGACGATCCAGCCGGCGAGCGCCGGCCCGACGCCCATTCCGAGGTTCATCGCGAGGCGCGAGAGCACGACCGCGCTGCGCTGCTTCTCGGGCGGGACGACCTCGGTCACCAGCGCCATCAGCGCGGGGCGCGGCATCTCGTTGAACAGCGCGAAGGTCGCCGTCGCGACCAGGAGCCAGGTGCGCGTCTGCGCCAGCGGATAGATCAGCAGCGCGCACGCCGAGAGCAGCAGGCTGACGCGCATCACGGCACGCGCGCCGAAGCGGTCGGTGAGCCGGCCCGAGAGCGGCGCCGCGATCAGCGTGGTCGCGCCGTACGCGAAGAGGTACCAGCCCGCGTCCTCGACCGAGAGGCCGACCTGCGTCGTGAGGTAGATCACGAGGAAGGGCCGGACCATCACGCCGGCGCGGTTGACCAGCGTCGCGACCGCGAGGATCCAGCTCGCGCGCGGCAGGCCCGCCAGGCCGCGCCAGGGATTGACCACCGCCGAACTCCCGGGAAAAGTGGCGCAGCACGCTACTCGGTTTGGAATCCGATGTCCTCATCGCCCGCGTCGACTGCGCCGCCGCCCCCGCACGAGGCACGACGGCGCTGGTTCCGGCGGATCCTCGCGGGCTTCGTCCTGCTCGAAGGCGTCGTGATCGTCCAGGTCGTGCGCGCGATCGCGCGCGCGCTCGAGTCGCGGCCGGCGACGATCGTCGTCGGGCCCGCCGACCCCGACGCCCCCTCGCCGCACGGCGACGCCTACGCGGCCGATCCGGTCCTCGGAGTCCGGCCGCGCCGCAACCTCGAGCAGCGCTACGTGATCCACGCGCTGCACTCGCCGCCGTCGGGAGGGGGCAAGGACCGCATCGTCCGCCGCAGCAACAACCTCGGGCTGGTGCGGAGCGAGGACGTGACGACGCTCGCGACCGGTCCGCGCGCGCTGCTGGTGGGCGACAGCCACCTGATGGGCGTGGTGAGCAACGCCGACAACGCCGCCGACCTGCTCGAGCGGCGCCTACGCTCCGACGGCCGCGTCGGCGCCGCGATCTACAACGCGTCGTGCGGCTTCTACAGCCTCTACCAGGAGGTGCTGCGGCTGCGGTCGCTGGCGGCGACGCTGCAGCCCGACCTCCTCGTCGTCGTCTGCTTCCTCGGCAACGACTTCGTCGAGCTCGAGGACGCGGGCAGCCCCCACCTCGACGACGCGCTTGCCGAGCGGCCGGCCGACCCGGCGCCGCCGCCCGAGACGACGTCGGAGCGGGTGCGCTGGCTCGCGCTGCCGGAGATGCCGCTCTTCTGGCAGGGGATGAACCAGGCGGCCTACTTCCACTTCCATCCCGAGCGCTTCGAGCCGGTCTGCGCCAAGGCGAAGCGGAGCCTCGAGCTGCTGCGCGACCTCGCGCACGAGCGCGGCGCGAAGGCGCTGCTCGTGCTCCTGCCCGGCTACGACCTCGTCTTCCCCGAGCGCGTCGCGGCGCTCGGGGACACCGCGCGGCAGGCGTCGGCAACCGGCGCCAACGGCCGCTTGCGCGTCCGCCTGCAGGAGGCGGCGGCGGAGCTCGGAATCGCGACGGTCGACGTGCTCGACGCGTTCCGCGCCGACGCACGCGAGGACCTCTACGCGAGCGACTACCACATCTTCCGGCGCGGCCACGCGCTGCTCGCCGAACGGATGGCGCCGGCCGTCGCGGCGCAGTTCACGGCGTGCGGCCGCTGACGCGCGCGGTTACGGTAGCTCGCGTGGAAGCCGCCGCCGAACG
Source organism: Planctomycetota bacterium (assembly GCA_036732755.1). Lineage (GTDB taxonomy): Bacteria > Planctomycetota > B15-G4 > B15-G4 > SIAN01 > DASRRB01. The sequence continues at coordinate 9,272 of DAINBU010000021.1, read as the reverse complement.
CTCGCCCGAGAAGCCGCCGCCGAGCCCGCTGCGCCGTGCCGCGAAGCGGTTCCGCGCGCGCTTCAAGGACGTGCGCAAGCGCTGGAAGTACCTGAAGGACCGCGAGCTCCGCGCCGCGAACCGCGCGCTGGTCCGGCAGGGCGCGCCCGACGGCATGCCGCTGCCGCCGCCCTTCCTGGTCTACAAGGTCTCGTCGAAGTTCGACCTGCGCCGCCATCTCGAGAGCGGGCCGCAGAGCATCGACCTGATCGAGCAGGCGATCGCGCCGTACGGCCTCTCGCTGCAGCAGTTTCGCTCGATCCTCGACTGGGGCTGCGGCTGCGGCCGCGTGGTCCGCCACCTCGCGAAGCGCTTCGAATCGCTCGGCACGAAGGTCCACGGCTGCGACTACAACCCGCAGCTGATCCGCTGGTGCCAGCGGTCGCTGCCGTGCGCCGGGTTCGCGGTGTGCGGGCTCGCGCCGCCGCTCCCCTATCCCGACGCTTCGTTCGACTTCGTCTACGCGATCTCGGTGCTGACCCACATTCCCACGGAACTGCAAGTTCCATGGATGGAGGAGCTGCGGCGCGTGCTGCGGCCGGGCGGCCACGCGCTCCTCTCCGTGCACGGCATCGGGCGCGCGCACGCGCTTTCGGGCGACGACCGCCGCCGCTTCGACGCGGGCGAGCACGTCGTGGTCGGCGCCGACCGTCCCGGCACCAACCTCTGCGGCGCCTACCACCCGCTCCCCTACCTGCGCGACGTGATGGGCGCGGTGATGCCGCTGATCGCCTTCCTGCCCGATGGCGCGCGCGACTCGCTGCAGGACTACGCGCTGTTCGCGAGGCGGTGACCCGGCATGCGCGCGCGGCCGACGATGCCGTTGTCGCCCTTCGCGACGTCGACCTCGGCGAGTCCGGCCTGCGCGAACCAGGCGCGCACGCCGTCGATCGTCTGCGGCAGGTCGAAGCGCGGCGTGAGCTGGTCGACGAGCTGCATCACGGCCCACTCGCGCTCGAAGGCCGGCGTGACCGCGAGCCCCTTGCGCCGGAACGTGTCGCGGATCAGGAAGACGTAGCGCGCGAAGTTGCGCCCGCCGTCGCCCGGCAGCTTCCAGAGCGTCGTGACGATCGGCCAGCTCGCGACCACCCACGCGCGGCAGGCCGCGTGCACGAGCGCCGGCGGCAGCCGCCGGGTCAGCCAGCGCCAGCGGTAGTACGACGTCCACCAGCGGCGCGTCGAGAGCTGCATGTAGCAGTCGATCGCGAGCGCCCCGCCCGGTTTCATCAGCGGCACGAGCCCGCGGAACGACGCCGCCGGGTCGGGCGTGTGCTGCAGCACGCCGAAGCAGAGCACGCGGTCGAAGTTGCCGGCCCGCACCGGCGGGCGGCGGATGTCCCCCTGCACGACGCAGAGGTTGCGGTAGTCGCCGTTCTCGCGCAGGTTCACGTCGACCGCGCTCGAGAGGTCGAAGGAGACCACGGTCGCCCCCGTCTCGACGGCGATCGACGTGAACGACCCGGGCCCGCAACCCGCCTCGACGATCACCTCGCCCTCCATGCGCGCCGGCCAGCGCGTCGCCCGGAAGAAGCGGTCGTGGTAGAGCGTGAGCCCGTTGTGGCGGTCGTACTGCGTGCGCGGGAAGTGCGACCACTGCCGCCCGAAGCTCTGCGCGTAGTTCTCGGCGGGCGCGAAGCGCGGGATGGCGCGCACGATCGGCCAGCGCGTCCGGCAGCCGGTGCAGGCGAGCGTCCCCGCGACGATGCGCTCGTCGGTCCGCTCGGTCGCCTCGGCGAGGGCGAGCGCGGATCGGCAGTCGGGGCACGCGAGGTGGACGAGATGCTCGGGACGAATGGCGGCGCGCCTCCGACGAAGGCGGGCAAGATCTAACGTCCGCTCCCGACGGCCGCAACGCGCCGCACGGCGCCGCGCGGCCCGCCACGCACGCCGCGGAGTCGCCGAATGCCCCGCCCCCGCCTCGAGCTGCCGGCCTGGAAGAAGTGCCTCTACGCCGCGCTCGTCGTCGCGCTGCTCTACGCGCCGTTCGAGATCCGGCAGCGAATCCTCGAAGCGCGCCAGTGGGGCGACCGCAACGCCGATCCCTACAGCCTCTCGCTCGAGACCGCGTCGGGCTGCCCCTACGACCGCTTCCAGCGCGGCCGCCTCGCGATCGCGGCCGAGCCCTTCCTCGTCTACGGCAACCGGCCGTCGCAGAAGTCGGCGAGCCTCACCATCAACGAGCAGGGCTTCCGCGGCCGCCCGTGGCGGATCGAGAAGGGCAAGGGCGAGCTGCGCGTCGTCTTCCTCGGCGGCTCGACCGCCTTCGGCTACGGCGTCTCGAGCGACGACGCGGTCTACTCGGCGGCCGTCGAGCGCCTGCTGCGCGAGTCGCCCGAGCTCACCGGCCGCGCGGTCGAGGTCTGGAACGCCGGCGTCGTCGGCTACGGCTCGGCGCAGGAGCTCGTGCTCTTCACGACGAAGATCGCCGACTACCGGCCCGACCTGATCGTCCTGCTCGACGGGTACAACGACTTCAACTACGGGCGGCTGATGCTGCCCGGCACGCGCGAGATCCTGCCGCCGCTCTTCTACGACGTCGACAAGCGCCTCGCCGACGGCACGCGCGCGTGGCTCGCCGTGATGCGCGAGTCGGCGCTCTTCCGGCGGTTCGAGGAGATCGCCAGGAAGTGGCGTGACCCGGTCTCCCCGTTCCACCGCGTCAACGACAACGTCGCGGTCGCCTCCGCGCAGTACGGGATGAACCTCGACAAGCTCGCGCGCGTCGCGCGGGCCTTCGGCGCGCAGGTGGTCCTGGCGCCGCAGCCGGAGCTCTTCCACCGCCACGGGACGATCCCGGCCGAGGAGCAGAGGCTGCGCGCGAAGCTCGACGCGTGGGGCTACGGGAAGGTCGCGACCGGGCAGTACGGCGCCTTCGTCGAGCAGGCCGCCGCCGTCGCGAAGGAGCACGGCCTCGTCTTCGCCGACACGCGCAGCGCCTTCGACGCGCTCGACGCCGCCGTCTTCACCGACGCCGCCCACCTGACCGACGGCGGCAACGAGGCGCTCGCCCGCTTCCTCGTGCCGAAGCTCCTCGAGGCGCTCCGCCGCTCCTGAGAGCCGCTCGCGCCGCGCGAGTTTTCCACGCGGCCTGAAAGATGTCGGCCCCGCGTTGCAGTCAAGGTCTCCAGCGATCTGAGCTGGCTCCGGCGGCGAAGGACACGTGACGCCGCCCGAACGAGCTCCTTCCTGGAGTAACGCCATGCGCCTGTCGAAACCGCTGCTCACCCTCGTTTCGGTTCTTGCCGTCCCGAACCTCGCCTCCGCGCAATCGACGTCGGTCATGAGCGTCGACTCCGGAGGCGTCCTCGGGAACAAACACAGCGATTGTTTCAAGGGGCAGTCTTCGATGACGCCCGACGGAAACCTCGTCGTCGTCTCCAGCTACGCCTCGAATCTCGTCTCCGGCGACACCAACGGGTTCGAAGACGTCTTCGTGCACGACCGCACCACCGGTCAGACCGAGCGGGTGAGCGTGGACTCTTCGGGTGGGCAGGCGAACAGCTGGAGCTTCAACGGACAGATCTCCGCGGACGGCCGCTTCGTCGTCTTCTCGAGCGGCGCCACCAACCTCGTATCGACCACCGGGAACGGGTACTTCCAGGTCTACGTCCACGACCGCGTCACGGGCGGAACGGAGCTCGTCAGCGTCGACTCCGCGGGCAACTTGGGAAACCAGCACAGCGGCAACGAGGGGATCGCCATATCGCCCCTCGCGATCTCGGCGGACGGTCGCTACGTGGCGTTCACCAGCCTCGCCTCGAACCTCGCGGCCTTCGACACGAACAACACCTGGGACGTCTTCCTCCGTGACCGGACCAACGGGACGACACAGGGCCTGACCGTCGCAGGCGACCTCGACAGCCACTGCCAGGGCATGTCGGCGGACGGGCGGTACGTCGTCTTCTACAGCAACGCGACGAACCTCTTCATCGGCGACTCGAACGCGAGTGCCGACGTGTTCGTGTGCGACTGCACCATTCCGTACATTCACCTGGTGAGCGTCGATTCGTCGGGCGGGCAGGGGAATTCGACGAGCCAGGCGGCCGCGATCTCCGCGGACGGCGAAATCGTCGTCTTCGCAAGCCTCGCCTCGAACCTCGTCTGGAGCGACACGAACGGCGTGTTCGACATCTTCGTGAACGATCTCTCCGCCGGAGTCACGGAGCGCGTGAGCGTCGACTCGGCGGGCGTCGAGGGAAACCTCGACAGCGACACGCCCGTGATCTCGGCGGACCACCGCTTCGTCGCGTTCGCCAGCAAGGCCTATAACCTCGTCGCCGGCGACAAGAACGGTGCTGAGAGCGACATCTTCGTCCACGACCGGATTTCGGGGGAGACTGGACTCGTGAGCGTGGACTCCTCCGGCACCCAGGCCGATGACCCGAGCCACGACCCGGCGATCTCATCGGATGGACAACTCGTCCTCTTCGACAGCCCCGCGACCAACCTCGTGGCCGGAGATGGCAACAAGGTCTCCGACGTCTTCCTGCGCGATCGCTGCGACGCGGTCTGGTCGAACTACGGCTCCGGCTACCCGGGGTCGAACGGTGTCCCCGCCTTCGACGCCCAGGCCGATCCGGTGCTGGGGACGACGCTCACGCTCGGTCTCGGGAACTCCCTCGGGCTCTACACCCCCGCGGTGCTTCTCGTCGGGTACCAGCGGGCGTCGATCCCCACGGGCCGCGGCGGAGACATCCTCGTGGTTTCGGCGTTCATCGTCCCCATCAACATCCCGTCCATCGGGACGACCATCTCCGGCCCGATCGCGAACGATCCCGCCCTGTGCGGTACCACGATCGACCTGCAGGCGATCGAGGTCGATGCCGGCTCGAACACGGGCCTCTCGTTCACGGAGGGTCTCGAGCTGATGCTCGGCCGCTGACGACGGTCGCACGCGAGCCGACATGACGCGAGGCGGTCGCCCGCGCACCTGGCGACGGGCGATCGCCTCGCAATTCGGAGATGGACCGGGTCCCGGACGGGCTTCTACGGCTTGAGCGCGATCCGTCCCGTGTAGTCGATGCGGTCGAGCAACAGCGGCGGGCGCTGCGTCGCGAGGAACTCGTCGACGGCGCGGCGCGCGCCGGCCCAGTGGCCGTAGTCGTCGATGAGCAGCACGCCGCCGCGCGAAAGGCGCGGCCAGAGGTGCAGGAGCTCGTGCTTCGTCGACTCATACCAGTCGGTGTCGAGGCGGAGCAGCGCGATCCGCTCCGGGATCTCGCGCGGGATCGTCGCCTCGACCTTGCCGACGACGAAGCGCAGCCGCTCCTTCGCGGCGCCGGTCGTCGCGAGCGCGGCGCGGACGTCGTCGAGCGGCGAGGCGCACCACCCGTCGCCCGTCCGCTTCGCCGCCTCCCACTCGGGGCGCGCGTCGCGGCCCTTGTGGTCGACGTCGTCCGCGGTCGGCTCGCTCATCCCTTCGAAGGTGTCGAAGAGCCAGAGCGGACGCGTCGTGTCGCCCGCGTCGGCGAGCGCGAGCGCCGCCAGCATCGAGCTGCCGCCCTTCCACACGCCGCATTCGACGAAGTCGCCCGCGATCCCGGCGGCGACGACGTGGCGCGCCGCGCTCCAGAGCGCGTACATGCGCTCGGGCGAGGTCATGGTGAAAGCGCGGCAGCGCTCGTACGCGGCGACGAACTTCGCGTCGGACTGCAGGTCGACCGGGAGCGACGGCTCCCTCCGCTTGGCGCTCCGCTTCCGGTCGAGACGACGGAAGAGCTTGGGGAGGAAGCCGGGAGCCATGGGTCGTGCATCAAGCCAAAAAGCGCGCGGCCGGGCAACACGGAGTCGGAAGCGGCGAGCGTAAGCTCCCGCGCCGAATGGCCATCGAATCGCCCGCCGCAGCGACCGCCGGATCCTTCGACGCCCGCGATTGGCCCGGCCGCCGGACGCGCGAGCCGGGGATCCGCGACTACGGCTGGCTGCCGCTGCGTTCGCTCGCGGCGCAGATGCGCGAGACGCTCGCGCGCCATTTCGCCGGGCGCGCCGACCTCCAGGTGCTCGACCTCGGCTGCGACCACAAGCCCTACTTCCCGCTGTTCCAGCCCTACGCGCGGCGCTACGTCGGGCTCGACGTGGGAAAGACCACGAAGGAGGTCGACGTGGTCGGCGGGGCGAGCGCGCCGCCGTTCCGCGCGGGGCAGTTCGACGCGGTGCTCTGCTCGCAGGTGCTCGAGCACGTGCCCGACCCGCTCTCGACGCTGAAGGAGATCGCGCGCGTGCTGAAGCCCGGCGGGCGCGTCCTGCTCTCCACGCACGGGACGTTCATCTACCACCCCCACCCCACCGACTTCTGGCGCTGGACGCAGGAGGGGCTGCGCAAGGTCTTCGAGGACAGCGACTGCTTCGACGAGATCGAGCTCCACGCGAACGGCGGCACCGGCCACTGCCTCGCCTACCTCTTCGCCACGTACGTCTACCTCGGCATGAAGAAGAAGTGGCAGCGGCCGCTCCGCAAGCTCGTGATCCCGTTCGTGAACGTCGGCGGTCTCCTGCTCGGCCGCATGCTGCGGAAGTTCGACCATCCGGCGCCGCACTCGCTGATCGCGAACTTCCTCGTGGTGGCGCGCCGGAGATGAGCGCGGGCGGCGCCGCCGGCGCGCCTCCGCTGCGCGTGCTGCAGGTCATCGACCTCCTGCGGCCGGGGGTCGGGGTGCCGGAGACGCTGCGGATGATGGTCGAGCCGGCGCGCGCGCGCGGCGTCGAATTCACCGTCGCGGCGCTCCACCGCGAGCCGGGCGACCTCGGCGAGGAGCTCGGGCGCGCGGGCGTGCCGGTGCACGACCTCGACTTCAAGCTCTGGCGCGGGGCGCGGCGCGTCGCCGCGATCGCCCGGATCGCCCGGAACGACCGGATCGCCGTCGTCCACGCCAACGAGGCGCGCGCGATCGAGCTCGCGCTGAAGGCCCGCCGCCTCGTACCGTCGCTGCGCGTGGTCGGCCACCTGCGCGTGACCGGCAACGTGCGCAGCGGAAGCGGGCGGCGCGAGCGGTGGCTCGCGCGCAACGCCCCCAAGCTCTTCGAGATGGTCGCGGTGTCGCAGGCGGTCCTCTCCGATTTCCGCGACGCGACCGGGCTGAAGGACGGCGGACGGGTGATCCTGAACGGGCGGCCGCTCGAGCGCTTCCTTGCACCGCTCCCTCCGGCGGAGCGGGCGCGGCAGCGCGCCGAGCTCGGCGTCCCGGACGGGACGGCGCTGCTGCTCTGCGCGGCGACGCTGCAGCCGTCGAAGGACCACCCGACGCTGCTGCGCGCGATGGCGGAGCTGGCGAAGGGCGAGCGGCCGTTCGTCCTGCTGCTCGCGGGCGACGGACCCGACCGGGCGGCGCTCGAGGAGCAGGCGCGCACGCTCGGTCTCGGCGAGCGCGTGCGCTTCCTCGGCCGGCGCGACGACGTGCCCGACCTGATGAAGGTCGCCGACCTCTACGTCATGACGTCGGTGCGCGAGGGGCTGCCCGGCTCGGTCGTCGAGGCGCAGGCGGGCGGGCTGCCGTGCGTCGTCACGCGCTGCGGCGGGCCGGAGGAGGTCGTCGTCGACGGCGTTTCCGGCGTCATCGTCCCGGTCGGCGACGCGGCGTCGGTCGCGAAGGTCGTCGGGGCGCTGCTCGCTGACGAGGGGCGGCGCGCGCGGATGTCGGCCGCGGCGCGCGCCAACGCGTTGCGCTTTGACATCGGCCGAATGATCGACGAGTGGATCGCGCTCTACAGGGCGGCCGCGACGGCGGCCCCGTCGTGAGTGACGGCGCCCCCGTCGTGAGCGTCGACCGGCCGATCTTCATCGTCGCGCCACCGCGCTGCGGCACGAGCCTGCTCTACGACTGCCTCGCGTCGCACCCCGACGTCGGCCACTTCAACCGCGCCAACCGCAAGTTCCCCGACTCGCCGCGACTGGCGTGGTGGCTCACGCGGCTCGGCGTGGTCCGCGACAGCTCGCGCGAGTCGCGCGCGATCTGGTTCCGGTTCCTCGGCGCGCGCGAGGTCGACGTCGCCGGCGCCGCCGACGCGACCGACGAGGCGCGCGCGTGGTTCCACGCGCGCATCTCGGAGGTGCTGCGGCTGCGCGGCGCGACGCGCTACGTCTCCAAGCTGCCGGCCCACTCGGCGCAGGTGCCCTACCTGCTGGCGCTCTTCCCCGACGCGCGCTTCCTGCAGCCGATCCGCGACTGGCGCGCGGTCGTGGCGTCGACCGTGGTCAAGCGGCGGCGCGACTTCCCCGACGCGCCGCAGACGTGGTTCGGCGTCCATCTGCCGGGCTGGCGCGAGCAGGCGGCGCGGCCGGCCGACCTCGGCGCCGCGTGGCAGTACGCCGGCGTCCACCGGATCCTGAAGGAACAACAAGCGCTCCACCCCGATCGCTTCCTGCGCGTCGTCTACGAGGAGCTGGTCGCGCGGCCGGCCGACGTGATGCGCGAAGTGTGGCGCTTCTGCGAGCTGCGCGAGTCGCCCGAGATCGTCGCGCGCCTGCCGAAGATGGAGCCGGCGCGCGAGAAGTGGCGCGCGACGCTCCCGCCCGAGCGGATCGCGGCGATCGAGCAGGAGTTCGGCGCGGCGCTGACCGACGTCTAGTCGCGCGCGCTCCGGCACGCGCGCCGTCACGCGCCCGCCGGGATCGCCTCCGCGAGCCACGCGCGCTCCTGCGCGCGGAACTCCGCGTGCCACGCGTGCAGCAGCGCCAGCGCGAAGAGCGGCCGCGTGCGCCGCACTTCGGCTTCGCCGGCGCCGGGCAGGTAGGGAATCAGGCGCTCCGTCTCGAGCAGCGGCACCGCCCGCGCCGCGAACCAGCGCGCCGCGCCCCCTTCCGTCGCGAAGAGCTCCGCGAGCCAGCGCTTCATCGGCAGCACGAAGCCGTGCTTCTCCCGTTCGAGGATCTCGCGCGGCAGCAGCGGAGCGGCGGCGCGCGCGAGCGCGATCTTGCGCCGCGTCGCCGTCGCGCGCTCGGCCGGTGGCAGCGCGAGCGCGAGCGCGGCGAGCTTCGGGTCGAGGTAGGGCGCGCGCCCCTCGAGGCTGGTCGCCATCGCCATGCGGTCGAACTTGACCAGCAGGTCGTCGGGCAGCCAGGTGAGCAGGTCGGCGGCGCTCGCGCGCTGCAGCGGGTCGCGGGCGGTGCGCAGTCGCGCGAGGAGGTCGCGTTCCCACTCGTCGGCTTCGGGGACGCCGTCCCTCGGGAGCAGCGCGCGGCGCTGCGCGCGCGAGAGCACGAAAGGGAAACCCAACGCGAGCGCACACTCGTCGAT
>DAINBU010000020.1:0-49580 GCA_036732755.1 Planctomycetota bacterium | reverse complement strand
CCTCGTCAACAAGCGCCAGGGCACGCACTCGACCAAGACCCGCTCAGAGACCAACTACTCCGAGGCGAAGCCGTGGCCGCAGAAGCACACCGGCCGCGCGCGCGCGGGCGACAAGAACTCGCCGCTGTGGCGGCACGGCGGCACGATCTTCGGACCGAAGCCGCGCGACCACCGCGTCGGCATGCCGGTACGCGCGCGCCGCGAGGCGCTGCGCTCGGCGCTGCTCGGCAAGTTCCGCGACGGCGAGGTCGCCTTCGTCGAGCTCAACAAGCTCGAAAAGCCCTCGACCAAGACCGCCGCCACCTGCCTGAAGGACGTCGGGGCGACGCGCGGCGCGACCGTCGTGCTGCCCGCCGGCGACGCCAACCTCTACCGCTCGTTCCGCAACGTCGCGCGCGTCGTCTGCGTGCCGGCCGGCGAGCTGAACGCCCTGCACGTCCTCCAGCGGCGCGCGCTCGTGTTCGTCGGCGACACGCTCGGCGCGGTCGAGAAGCGCCTCGCGAACGCCGCGGGCGACGCCTCGAAGTCCAAGGCCTGACGGCGCGAACGGAGCGCGACCCATGCTCGAAGCACGCGAGATCATCAAGAAGCCGCTGGTCACGGAGAAGGGCACTTATCTCCAGGACGCGCTCAACCAGTACACGTTCCTCGTGCACCCCGACGCGAACCGCCTGCAGGTCAAGCGCGCCGTCGAGCAGATCTGGAACGTCAAGGTCACGAAGGTGCGGACGATGGTGCGCAAGGGCAAGCCGCGCCGCTACCGCATGCACGCCTTCACCACGACCGCGATCAAGCGCGCGATCGTGACCCTGAAGGACGGCGACAAGATCGAGATCATCTGACATGGCCGTCAAGAACTACAAGCCGACCTCCCCCGGCCGCCGCCACGGCACGTTCCCGGACCAGTCCGAGATCACCGCCGGCCCGAGTGCGCGCCACCTGCTCGTCTCGCACCGCAAGGGGGGCGGCCGCAACAACACCGGCCGCGTCACGGCGCGCCATCGCGGCGGCGGCCACAAGCGCTTCGTGCGCATCATCGACTTCAAGCGCGACAAGGACGGCGTCCCCGCCACCGTGGTCGCGGTCGAGTACGACCCGGGCCGCAGCGCCCGCATCGCGCTCGTGAACTACAAGGACGGGGAGAAGCGCTACGTCCTCGCGCCGCTCGGCGTGCAGGTCGGCCAGGCGCTCGAGTCGGGCGAGCGCGTCGAGCCGACGGTCGGCAACGCGATGCCGCTCGCGAACATTCCATTGGGTCTTTTCGTACACAACGTCGAGCTCCAGCCCGGCCGCGGCGGGCAGCTCGGCCGCTCGGCGGGGATGCAGATCCAGCTGCTCGCGCGCGAGGGCGACTACGCCACGCTGGTGCTGCCGTCGGGCGAGCGGCGCAAGGTGCACGTGCGCTGCCGCGCGACGATCGGGCAGATCGGCAACGTCGACCACCAGAACCAGTCGCTCGGCAAGGCGGGGCGCAAGCGCTGGCTCGGCCTGCGTCCCCGCGTCCGTGGCGTCGCGATGAACCCGGTCGCCCACCCGATGGGCGGCGGCGAGGGGCGCGCGAAGGGCGGCAACATCCCCCAGTCCCCGAGCGGCGTCCCGTCGAAGGGCGGCCTCACGCGCAACCCGCGCAAGACGTCGAACCGTTTCATCATCCGCGGCCGCAAGAAGCGGATCGAGAACACGTGAGCGCGGGCAACTCCGGCGCACGAGTGGGAGCGAGCTGAACCATGGGTCGCAGCATCAAGAAGGGGCCGTTCGTCGACGAGAAGCTCCTCGCGAAGGTCGCGCGCATGTCGCAGGGCGCGAAGCGCGAGCCGGTGAAGACCTGGTCGCGCCGCTCGACGATCATCCCCGACTTCGTGAACCACACCTTCCTCGTGCACAACGGCAAGCAGCACGTGCGCGTGTACGTGACCGAGGACATGGTCGGACACAAGCTCGGCGAGTTCGCGCCGACCCGGACGTTCCGCGGCCACTCGACCGGCAAGAAGGCCGAGGCGGCGGCGGCGGCCGCGGCGGGCGCGCCGGGCGGCGGCGCGCCGGGCGGCGGCGCGCCGGCGCCGGGCGGCGGACCCAAGAAGTGAAGGAAGGCGCGGCGCAACGCGCGCCGCGCCCGCGACGCAGGATCCACCCATGCCCTATCCAGCAAGCCACATGTACGCGCACGTGACGCCCCGCAAGGCGCGTCTCGTGGTCGACATGGTGCGCGGACTCAACGTGAACGTCGCGCTCGACGCGCTGCAGTTCAGCCCGCAGCGCACGGCCGGCCTGCTGCGCGCCGTGATCCAGTCGGCGCTCGCGAACGCGGGCCAGGCGCAGGGCGTCAACCTGAACAAGCTCGTGCTGGCGCAGGCGTACGTGAACGAGGGGCCGCGCATCAAGCGCGGCCGGCCGGTCGCGCGCGGCCGCCACCACCGCATCATCAAGTGCACGAGCCACATCCACGTGGTGCTCGACGAGTCCGTCGCGCCGGCTGGCGCCGACTCCAAGTCCGAGCCCGCGACGGCGGGAGGTCGCCTGTAATGGGCCAGAAGGTCAATCCCCTCGGCTTCCGCATCGGCATCCGGGAGCCGTGGCGTTCGCGCTGGACGGCGTCGAAGAAGGACTTCCCGGGCCTGCTGGTCCAGGACCAGCGCATCCGCGCCTTCATCAAGAAGGAGTTCCGCCAGGCGGCGGTCGCGCGCATCGACATCGAGCGCACGCGCGAGGCGACCTCGGTGATCATCCACACCGCGCGGCCGGGCGTCCTGATCGGGCGCAAGGGCGTGCGCGCCGAGCAGCTCCGCAACGACCTCGCGGCGCTGGTCGGCAACAACGTCACGGTCCACACGGTCGAGCTCGGCCGGCCGGAGCTTTCCGCGCAGCTGGTCGCCGAGAGCGTGGCCGAGCAGCTCGAGAAGCGCGTGTCGTTCCGCCGCGCGCTGAAGAAGACGGCGCAGCTCACCATGCAGGCGGGCGCGCTCGGCGTGAAGATCCACGTGGCCGGACGGCTCGGCGGCGCCGAGATGTCGCGCCGCGAGGCGATCATCCAGGGCTCGATCAAGCTCGCCACGCTCGACGCGAACATCGACTACGGCTTCGCCATCGCGCAGACGAGCTACGGCACCATCGGCTGCAAGTGCTGGATCTTCCGCGGCTGGTACGAAGGCACCCAGAAGGAGACCGCCCATGGCCTTGATGCCTAGCCGCGTCAAGTGGCGCAAGGTCCAGCGCGGGACGCTCCGCGGTGTTGCTGCGCGCGGAAACGAGGTCGCGTTCGGCGAGTTCGGCCTGCAGGCGCTCGAGTGGGCGTGGCTCACCGGTCGCGTGATCGAGGCGGGCCGCGTCGCCGCGAGCCGCCAGGCCCCCGAGGCGCGCGTCTACATCCGCGTCTTCCCGCACAAGCCGGTCTCGAAGAAGCCGCTCGAGACGCGCATGGGCAAGGGCAAGGGCGAGCCGGAAAAGTGGGTCGCCGAGGTGAAGCCGGGCCACGTGATGTTCGAGCTGGCCGGCGTGACCGAGGAGAAGGCGATCCTCGCGTTCAACCGCGTGGCCCACAAGCTGCCGATCCGCGTGCGCCTGATCCGTCGGAGGCACGGGCTGTGAAAGTCGACGAGATGCGGACGCAGGAAGAGAAGGAACTGGCGCTGCAGCTCAAGCAGGCGCGCCAGCGCATGTTCGAACTGCGCTTCAAGGTCACGTCCGAGGAGATCTCGGACACCAAGGAACTCAAGCGCTTGCGGCGCGACGTCGCCCGGATCCTCACGGTCCAGGGCGAGCGCAAGCGCAAGCAGGAGAAGGCCGGCGATGGCCGCTGAGAACCCCGCTGCCGCCCCGGCGACGCCGGCGACCAACGACGACGCCGCGCTCGCGCGCGCCAAGCCGCGCAAGATCGGCGTCGTGACGTCGGACAAGATGCAGAAGACGATCACCGTCGTGATCGAGCGCCTCGAGAAGCACCGCCTCTACAAGAAGTACGTGCGCAAGCGGACGGTGCTCAAGGCCCACGACGAGAAGAACGAGGCCAAGATCGGCGCGGTCGTCGAGCTCGAGTTCGCGCGCCCGCTGTCGAAGACCAAGCGCTGGAACCTCGTGCGGATCCTGCGGCAAGGCGACGGAGGCTGAGCCTTGATCCAGACCTACACGCGCCTCGACGTGGCCGACAACACCGGCGCCCGCACCGTGATGTGCATCCGCATCCTGGGCGGGTCGCATCGCCGCTACGCCGGCGTCGGCGACATCATCATCGGCTCGGTGAAGAAGGCGGCACCCGGCTCGGACGTGAAGCAGGGCACGGTCGTGAAGGGCGTGGTCGTGCGCACCAAGCAACCGATCCGCCGCGACGACGGCAGCTACGTCCGCTTCGACCGCAACGCCATGGTGCTGCTCGACGCGGAGAACAACCCGAAGGGCACCCGCATCTTCGGCGCGGTCGCGCGCGAGCTGCGCGTGAAGAACTTCATGAAGATCATCTCGCTCGCGGCGGAGGTCGTCTGATGGCGCTCCGGATCAAGCGCGGCGACACGGTCGTGGTGCGCTCCGGCGACGATCGCGGCAAGACCGGCAAGGTCCTGCGCGTCGACCCCAAGGGCGACCGCGTCTACGTCGAGGGCGTGAACCTCCAGTACAAGCACATGAAGCGCACGCAGCAGAACCCGAAGGGCGGCCGCGTGCGCCGCGAGGGCCCGCTCCACCTGAGCAAGGTGATGCTCTGGAGCGATTCGCAGAAGAAGGGGCAGCGCTACCGGGTCGAGGTCCGCGACGGCAAGCGCGTGCGCATCGGCGTCAAGGACGGCGCCGTGATCGGTTGAGAGGAACCATGGCTACCGCCACCGACACCAAGAAGCCCCGGATGCGCGAGAAGTTCGAGCGCGACGTCGTACCGATGCTGATGGAGAGGTTCTCGATCAAGAACCGCCTCGCGGTTCCGCGCCTCGAGAAGATCGTCATCAACATGGGCATCGGGAAGGGCAAGGAGATCAAGGAGTACGCCGACGAGGTGGGCAAGCACCTGGCCGCGCTGTCGGGCCAGAAGCCGGTCGTCACGCTGTCGCGCCTCTCGATCTCCGGCTTCAAGCTGCGCGAGGGGATGAAGGTGGGGCTCAAGGTCACGCTGCGGCGCGACCGGATGTGGGAGTTCCTCGACCGCCTGGTCTCGCTGGCCATCCCGCGCCTGCGCGACTTCCGCGGCCTCTCGCGCAAGTCGTTCGACGGGCGCGGCAACTACTCGATAAAGCTCTCCGAGCAGACCGTCTTCCCGGAGGTCGACATCGAGACCGTGAACAACGTCCAGGGCATGGACGTGACGCTGGTGACCGACGCGCACGACGACGCGCGCGCGCTCGCGATGCTCGAGGCGCTCGGCCTCCCGTTCCAGCGGGCCGAGGGAGCGGCGAAGTGAACCCGATGGACGCGGACGCGCATGTGCATGCGATGGAACGAGGAGTGACGAACGGTGGCTAGACTCTGCCTGAAGGTGAAGGCCCGGCGAAAGCCCAAGTTCGCCGTGCGCAAGCACAGCCGCTGCAACCTCTGCGGCCGCTCGCGCGCCTTCTACCGGAAGTTCGGCATCTGCCGCATCTGCTTCCGGAACCTGGCGCACAAGGGCGAGATCCCCGGCGTCAAGAAGGCGTCGTGGTGAGCGCCTCGCCGCGGCCCGCACTGGAAAACACGCCATGACCATGACCGACCCGATCGCCGACCTCGCCACCCGGATCCGCAACGCCCTCTCGCAGCGGCGCGGCGAGGTCAGCGTCCCGCATTCGAAGATCAAGGCCGCCATCTGCGAAGTGCTGAAGCGCGAAGGCTACGTGCGCGACTTCACCGTCGCGTCGGTCGACGACTTCCCGGTGCTGAAGGTCACGCTCAAGTACGGACCGGACGGCGAGCAGGTGCTGCAGAAGATCGCGCGCGTCAGCAAGCCGGGCTGCCGCGTCTACCGCCGCTGGCAGCAGCACGCGCCCGTGCTGCGCGGCATGGGAATCACCGTGCTGACCACGACGAAGGGGGTCCTCTCCGACCGCGAAGCGCGCGCGCGCAAGCTCGGCGGCGAGGTCCTGCTCGAGGTGTACTGATGTCCCGCATCGGCAAGCAGCCGGTCCCGCTCCCGAAGGGGGTCGAGGCCAAGCTCGACGGGCGCAACCTCTCGGTCAAGGGACCGAAGGGGTCGCTCGTCCAGTGGATCGACCCGCGCATCACCGTCGCCATCGACGGCCCCGGCGCGACGGTCGTCTTCACGCGCTCCACCGACGAACGCCAGGACCGGGCGCTGCACGGCCTCTACCGCGCGCTCTGCCGCAACATGGTCGAGGGCGTCACCAAGGGGTACGAGAAGCGCCTCGAGATCCACGGCGTCGGCTTCCAGGCCAAGGTCGAGAAGGGGACGCTCAACCTCCAGATCGGCTTCTCGACGCCGGTGCTGATCGAGATCCCCAAGGGGATCACGGTCGAGGCGCCGAACCCCACCACGCTCGACGTGAAGGGCATCGATCGCCAGCTGGTCGGTGAGTTCTCGGCGCGCATCCGTTCGACGCGCAAGCCGGAGCCCTACAAGGGCAAGGGGATCCGTTTCGCCGGCGAGCAGATCCGCCGCAAGGCCGGCAAGTCGATGGCGACGGGCAAGTAAGGCGCGACCACGATGGACCACAATCGCGAACTGAGGCGACGTCGGACGCGCAAGGCGCGCAGCGTCTACCGCGGGCTGCACCGCAATTCGGACCGCCCGCGCCTCTGCGTCTTCCGCAGCAACAAGTACATCTTCGCGCAGGTGATCGACGACGCGCGCGGCCACACGGTCGCGGCGGCGTCGAGCATCGAGAAGGAGCTCGCCGTCCCTGCGGAGGGCGGCGCGGGCAAGGTCGGGATCGCGACGCGCGTCGGCCTCGCGATCGCCGAGCGCGCGAAGAAGGCGGGGATCGAGAAGGTCGTCTTCGACCGCCGCCACTACCGCTTCCACGGTCGCGTCAAGGCGCTCGCCGACGGCGCGCGCAAGGGCGGCCTGAGCTTCTGAGACCACGGGATTGGCGCGACGGCGCGCGGACCGAGGTCCGCGCGCCGCGCTGATGGAAACGAGAGACATGGGCGATCGAAACGATGGACCGCGTGGCCGGGGCGACGACCGTCGCCGCCGCGAAGGGGGCGATCCGAACGAACCGGTCTTCCAGGAGATCGTCGTCAAGGTGAACCGCTGCGCCAAGGTCATGAAGGGCGGGCGGCGCTTCTCGTTCTCCGCGCTGGTCGTCGTCGGCAACCGCGACGGCAAGGTCGGTTACGGCTTCGGCAAGGCTAGAGCGGTCCCCAACGCGGTCGAGAAGGGCGTGAAGGACGCGAAGAAGAACCTCGTCAACGTGCCGCGCGTCGGCACGACCATCCCGCACCAGATCGACAGCAAGTTCGAGGCGTCGTCGATCCGCCTGATCCCGGCCGCCCCCGGCACGGGCATCGTGGCCGGCGGGACGGTGCGCGCGGTGATGGAGCTCGCGGGGGTGAAGGACGTCCTCACCAAGAGCGACGGCCAGACCAACGCGATCAACCTGGTGAAGGCGACGTTCAAGGGCCTCGAGCGGCTGCGCAGCCGCTCCCAGGTCGAGTCGCTGCGCGGAGTGACGCTCTCATGATGATCAACGACGTCACCGCCTCCGGGCCCAAGCGCCCGGTGCGCTTCCGCGTCGGGCGCGGCCCGGGCTCCGGCAACGGCAAGACCTGCGGCCGCGGCCAGCACGGGTACTACTCGCGCAGCGGCGCGCCGATCCGGCTGGGATTCCAGGGCGGCACGATGCGGTTCTTCCGCCGCCTGCCGCGCCGCGGCTTCAACAACAAGAACTTCCGGCTCGATTGGGCGGAGATCAACGTCGCGTTGCTCGAGAAGCACTTCCAGGCCGGCGAGACGGTCGACCTGAAGGCGGCGATCGAGCGCGGGCTGGTGCGCGGCAACGCCGAGCGCATCAAGATCCTCGGCTGGGGCGAGCTCACCAAGGCGCTCAAGCTCGACGCGGCGGTGAACGTCTCCGGCCCGGCCCGCACCAAGATCGTGGCGGCCGGCGGCAGCGTCGCGATGCCGCCGCCGAAGAAGCGCCCGCCGCCGCCGCAGAAGGCGGGCGCGAAGGCGAAGGCCGCCGCGCCGGAAGCCGAAGGCGACGCGAAGGCCGCGAAGGCGGCCAAGGGCGCGAAGGGCGGCAAGCCCGAGGGCGCGCCGAAGGGCGAGCGGCCGCCCAAGTCCGGGCGTCCCGACGCCGGCGCGGCCGGCGAGAAGAAGGGCGGCGAGGCGAAGGCGGGCGGCGAGAAGGCCGCCGCGAAGAAGAAGGCCGACAAGCCCGACGGCGGCGACTCGGCCGGCAAATCGAAGAAGTGACGGCCTAGGCGATCGCAATGTTCGGCAAGGCATTCGACATCTTCAAGGTGCCCGACCTGCGCAAGAAGGTCTTCTGGACCCTCGCGCTGCTGTTCGTCTATCGCCTCGGAAACCACGTCCTGCTCCCGGGCGCGAACCCCGATGCGTTCCAGCGCGCCATTCAGGGCTCGGGCGGTTGGACCAGCGTGCTCAACACGCTGTCGGGCGGCGCGATCGGTTCGGCGACCGTCTTCTCGCTCGGAGTGATGCCCTACATCTCGGCGTCGATCGTCTTCTCGCTGCTCGCGAAGATGGTCCCGGCGCTCGAGCAGGTGGCCAAGGAGGGCGCGGCCGGCCAGAAGAAGATCAACCAGTGGACCCGCTGGGCCACGGTGCCGATCTGCCTGTTCCAGGCCTACTTCGTGGTGAGCTCGACGCTCGCGCGCGACGCGCAGCACAGCGCCCACCCCGTGATCGACGCGACGAAGTTCACCTTCTTCTACGAGCTGATGCTCGTGCTGGTGCTCACCGCGGGCACGCTGATGATCATGTGGCTCGGCGAGAAGATCAGCGAGCTCGGCATCGGCCAGGGCACGTCGCTGATCATCATGGCCGGCATCGTGGCGCGCGTGCCGACGATCTTCGAGAGCGTCGGCTCCGACACCAGCAAGACTCAGTTCATCGCCGAGGTGTTCGGCCTCTTCATCGTCGTGGTCTGGTCGGTCGTCTTCTTCACGAAGGCGCACCGCCGCATCCCGATCCAGCAGGCGAAGCTCACGCGCGGCCGGCGTCAGCTCGGCGGCGCGCGCCACTTCATCCCGCTCAAGGTGAACGCCTCGGGCGTGATGCCGATCGTCTTCGCCCAGACGATCTTCCTGCTCCCGAACATGATCGCGAAGATCCCCAACATGGGCTGGATCGATTCCTACTTCGGCTACGACTCCTACCTGCACATCGTGCTGCTGACGGTGCTGATCTTCTTCTTCGCCTACTTCTGGACCGCGATCTACTTCCAGCCCAAGGAGATGGCGAACCAGCTCAAGGAGGGCGGCAGCTTCATCCCCGGCATCCGTCCCGGCCAGCGCACCGCCGACTTCCTCGAGGGCGTGATGGTGCGCACCACCTTGGTCGGCGCCGCCTTCCTGGTCGTGGTCGCGCTCCTGCCGCAGGTCGCCAACGAGTTGTTCGGGATGGCGGGCCAGGGACTCGCGGGAGTGATCGGGGGCACCAGCATCCTCATCACGGTCGGCGTCTGCCTCGACCTGGTCGACAAGATCAACGCGCAGCTCGTGATGCGGAACTACGAGGGATTCACCGGCAGCGGCGGCGGCTGGGCGCGCCGCAGGGGTCCCGACGATTCCGCGCCCGGGCGCGCCACGCCGCGGCTCGGGGAAGACTGACGTCGTGAGGACCGCAGTGCGCATCCGCCCGAAGACCGGAGCCGAGCTCGCGAAGATGCGCGAGTCCGGCCGCATCGTCGGCGAGATCCTCGCCGAGATGGCGCGCATGATCCGTCCCGGCGTGACGGCGCTCGAGCTCGACGACTGGGCCGAGGCGCACACGCGCAAGCGCGGCGCGAAGCCGTCCTTCAAGGGCTACCACGGCTTCCCGAAGAGCCTGTGCATCTCCGTGAACGAGGAGGTGGTGCACGGGATCCCGGGGCCGCGCGCGCTCCAGGAGGGCGACATCGTCACCATCGACTGCGGCGCGCTGCTCGACGGCTGGCACGGCGACGCGGCGCGGACGTTCGCGGTCGGGAAGGTCGACGCCGAGTCGACCGAGCTGATGCGCGTGTGCGAGGGCTCGCTGAAGGCCGGCATCGAGCAGATGCGGCCGGGCCAGCGGCTCGCCGACGTGAGCCGCGCGGTCGAGCAGTTCGTGAAGCGCGAATCGACCTTCACCGTGGTGCGCCAGTACGTGGGCCACGGCATCGGGCGCGCGCTGCACGAGGAGCCGCAGGTGCCGAACTACTTCGAGCCGGGCTTCCCGTTCGGGGACCTCGTGCTCGAGCCGGGCCACGTGTTCGCCATCGAGCCCATGGTGAACGCGGGGAGCCACGACGTGCGCGTGCTCGACGACCTGTGGACGGTGGTGACGGCCGACGGCCGCCGCTCGGCCCACTACGAGCACACGGTGGCGGTGACGGCGTCGGGTCCGGAGATCATGACGGCGCCCTGATCGGTGCGGAGCGAAGCGGCGGAGGACGTGGAAGGAACGAAGGCGAGCGAGGTCGAGCGGAAGTGGCGAAAGAAGAGGCGATCCGGATTCCTGCGACGGTGACCGAGGCGCTCCCCAACGCGGTGTTCCGCGTGAAGCTGGAGAACGGTCACACGATCCTGGCGCACGCTTCGGGAAAGATGCGGATGCACTTCATCCGCATCCTGCCGGGCGACAAGGTCTCGATCGAGCTCTCTCCCTACGACCTGACGCGCGGCCGCATCGTCTATCGCGAGTGAACCGCGCGAGCCCCGGCTCGCGCCTGCAGAGAGGTGAACGTGAAGGTCAGAGCATCGGTCCGACGCATCTGCGAGAAGTGCAAGGTCGTGCGCCGCCGCGGGGTGGTGTACGTCGTCTGCAGCGAGCCGCGGCACAAGCAGAGGCAGGCCTGACGGCCTGCCGGCAGCGGCAGGCCTGAAGAAACCGGAGAGACGACGCATGCCCCGCATCCTCGGCATCGACATCCCAGGGGACAAGAAGGTCCCGTTCTCCCTCGCCTACATCTACGGGGTGGGGATCCCGCTGGCGAAGCGCGTCTGCAAGGCGCTCGAGATCAACCAGGAGATCCGCGCGAAGGACCTCTCGGAAGAGGAGCTCGCGCGCTTGCAGGACCACATCGACAAGAACTACCCGGTCGAGGGCACGCTGCGCCGCCAGGTGGCGGTCAACGTCCAGCGGCTGAAGGAGATCGGCAGCTTCCGGGGGCTCCGCCACCGCAAGGGGCTGCCGGTCCGGGGGCAGCGCACCCGCACGAACGCCCGAACCCGCAAGGGACCGCGCAAGACGGTCGCCGGGAAGAAGGGCGCGAAGGTCAAGTGATATCCTGAGCCGTTTGCCCGGGGCCCGCCGACCGGCGCGAACGCGACACGCAGGGACGAGGTTCGAGCGAAGGAAGCATGGCCAAGAAGAAGAAAGCCCGACGCAGCTCCGCGAAGGCGATCGCCCACGTGATGGCGACCTTCAACAACACGATGGTCACGATCACCGACCTGCGCGGCGACACGCTCACCTGGGCGACCGCCGGCGGCGTCGGCTTCAAGGGGTCGCGCAAGTCGACGCCGTTCGCCGCCCAGAAGGCGGCCGAGAAGGCGGCGGTGAACGCGATCAAGATGGGCGTGAAGGAGGTCGAGGTGCGCGTCAACGGCCCGGGCAGCGGGCGCGAGTCGGCGGTGCGCGCGCTCTCGGCCGCCGGGCTCAACGTGCGCGCGATCGAGGACCGGACCCCGCTGCCGCACAACGGCTGCCGGCCCCGCAAGCGCCGCCGCGTGTGAGCGGCCGCGGCGCCGCGACGCGCCGTGAGGCGCCGCAAGGCGCCACAGCTGAATCGAGTACGAGTTGGAACGAGGCGGCGCGAAGCCGCCGCCAGTCGAGAGAGGTGGACGCGAAGCATGGCTCGTTGCATCGGATCGGTCTGCAAGCTCTGCCGCCGCGAAGGCGAGAAGCTGTTCCTGAAGGGCGCGCGCTGCGAGTCGGCGAAGTGCGCCATCGTGAAGCGCAACTACCAGCCCGGCCAGCACAGCTGGAGCCGCGGGCGGCCTTCCGACTTCGGGGTGCGCCTGCGCGAGAAGCAGAAGCTCAAGCGCTTCTTCGGCGTGACCGAGCGCAGCTTCCGCCTCGTGTTCGAGCGCGCCGCGCGCCTGCCGGGCAACACCGGCGAGCACATCCTGACGCTGCTGCAGCAGCGTCTCGACCACGTGATCTACCTGGTCGGCGTCACGCTGTCGCGCCGCCACGCGCGCCAGCTCATCACGCACGGCCACGTCTACGTGAACGGCCGGCGCTGCAACATCGCGTCGGCGCTCGTGCGGCGCGGCGACGCGATCACCTTCTCCAAGCGCGAGAAGGTCATGAAGCACCTGAAGGAGTGCCAGGAGTCGCGCAAGGGCGACGCGGTCCCCTCCTGGCTCCAGTTCGACGAAGCGGCGTTCACGGCGCGCGTCGCCGAGCTCCCCAAGCGCGAAAACCTCGAGTTCCCCGTCGACGAGCAGCTCGTCGTCGAGCTGATGTCGCGCTGAGACCCGGCCCCTCCCCCGAAACGATCGATAACACGGATTCCTGGAGCAGCACCCGATGAGGATTCGCTGGCGCAATTTCGAACTCCCGTCCCGCGTGGCCACCGAGAGCGACTCGACCTCCTCGACCTACGCCAAGTTCGTGGTCGAGCCGTTCGAACGCGGGTTCGGCCACACGATCGGGAACGGGATGCGGCGCGTCCTGCTCTCTTCGATCGAGGGCTTCGCGGTCACCCACATCAAGATCGACGGCGTCCTGCACGAGTTCTCGGTCATCGAGGGCGTGCTCGAGGACGTGGTCGACGTGGTGCTGAACGTGAAGGGCGTGCTGGTCCGCCTCGCCGGCGAGGGCCCGGTGCCGCTGCGCATCGACGTGCGCCGCAAGGGGCCGGTGACCGCGGGCGACATCCAGTGTCCGGCCGACGCCGAGATCCTGAACCCCGGCCACGTCGTCTGCACGCTCACCAGCGAGCGTGAGTTCAAGATGGAGCTCACCGCCGAGCGCGGCCGCGGCTACCGGACCGCGGAGGAGAACGAGCGCGACGACCGTGAGACCGGCGTGATCGCGGTCGACTCGAATTTCTCGCCCGTGACGCGCGTGCGTTACAAGGTCGAGGAGACGCGCGTCGGCAAGATGACCAACTACGACAAGCTGGTCCTCGAGGTCTGGACCAACGGGACGATCTCGCCCGACGCCGCGCTGGTCGAGGCGGCCAAGATCTACCGCAAGCACATGAACCCGTTCGTCCACTACCTGCAGCCCGGCGCCGGGATGCTGGTGGGCGAGTCGATCGAGCCGGGCAGCCCCGCGCTCGGCGTGGCCATGAGCGGCGAGCCGATCGACTCGGGCGGACTGCTCGACCAGCCGATCTCCGTGCTCAACCTCTCGGTGCGCGCGCGCAACTGCCTCGATGCGGAGAACGTCCGCACGATCCGGCAGCTCGTGAAGCTGACCGAGCAGGACCTCCTCGAGCTGCGCAACTTCGGCCAGACCTCGCTGAAGGAGGTGAAGAAGCGCCTCGGCGAGCACGCCCTCGCCCTCAACGGCTCGGCGCCCTACGTGGGCGACGACGACGACGACGATCTGATCGGCGACGAGGGCATCGAGGGAGTCGAAGGCGTCGAGGGCGTCGCGAGCGCCGAGGGCGCCGAGGGCGCCGAGGGCGTCGAGCCCAAGGCCGCCGATGACAAGGCCGCCTCCTCGGGCGGGACCGTCCTCGACATCCCCGACAACCCGGCGTGACGGACGTCACGCACGCCTCCACGGACCAAGCCCGGAACTGACGCGGACGGACCCTCGACATGCGGCACAAGAATCTCGGACGCAAGCTCGGCATTCGCGGCGACCACCGAAAGGCGCAGCGGATGAACATGCTCACCGCGCTGATCCTCCACGGGCGGGTCGTCACGACCCTCGCGAAGGCGAAGGAGTACCGCCGCCACGCCGACAAGATCGTGACGCTGGCGAAGGTGAAGACCCTGCACCGGATCCGGCAGGCCGCCTCGCGGCTCGGCAACGACCGCACGGTCGTGAAGCGCCTCTTCGACGAGGTGGCGCCGCGCTTCACCGAGCGGCAGGGCGGCTACTCGCGCGTGCTCAAGCTCGCCAAGCCGCGCGTCGGCGACGCCGCGCCGCGCGCGATCCTCGAGTGGGTGGGGGAGAGCGAGCGCCGCGTGAAGGAGTTCGAGGAGAAGCAGGCGCTCGAGGCCGAGAAGGGCGCGAAGGGCAAGAAGGCGAAGAAGAAGGCGGCCGCCGAGGCCGCCGCCGCGCCCGCCGCCGAGGCCGGGAAGAAGAGCTGAGCCCCGCCGCGCCGGCCGGGGCGCGGGACCTTCAGACGGCCGCGACCCCGAGCGCGTCGCGGATGCGCGACTCGACGTCCTCGATCGAGCCGACGCCGTCGATCACGTGGACCGGGTCGCCCGACGTGCGGTAGTACCCGATGCACGCCTCGGTCTGCGCCTTGTAGGTGTCGAGGCGCTTCGTGATCACCTTGGCGTCGGCGTCGTCGGGCCGGCCCTCCTTGAGCGCGCGCCCCTTGAGGCGCGCCTCGAGCTGGTCGCGCGGCACCTCGATCACCAGCACGCAGCGCACGCCGAACCCGCGGTTCTGGAGGGAGAGCGTCAGCCAGCGCGCCTGCGCCACGTTGCGCGGGAAGCCGTCGAGGATGACGCCGAGCGCGCTGTCGGGGCGGAGCAGCCTCTCGCGCACCATCTCGTTCGTGAGAGAGTCGGGGACGAGGGCGCCGCTCGCGAGGACCTGCTCGACCTTGAGCCCGAGGTCGCTGCGCCGCCCCTGGTGGTCGCGGAACATGTCGCCCGTCGAGACGTGCGGGGAGCGCAGGAACGCCGACAGTCGTTTCGCCTGGGTTCCCTTGCCGGCGCCGGGCGGGCCGAAGAGCAGGACGGTCTGGCGCATCATCGCGCTGGGATCCTCGATTCCCCCTGGGCGCGGCGCATGATGCCGAGGGGGAATGAGGGAAGGAAGACGCTGGCGGGGAGGCGGACCGGGACGCTTTTTCGTACCCGAGGCGCGCTCCTCACTTGAGGGTGGCGGCCCCCGGACCGAGCTCGCGCTCGAGCTCCTCGACGAGGTCGTCGCTGATGCGGACGAACCAGCGCGGGTCGACGCGGTGCACCAGCGGCGGGCGGCCGGCGGCCTGCAGACGGAAGAAGACGGGGCTCCCGCCCGCATGGCGGCCGAGGATCGCCTGGACCCGCGCGAGCGCGGCGGCCGGATCGGCCACGAGCGCCGGCAGGTCGACCACGAGGTGGCCGCCCGACGCGCCGGCCAGCGCGCCGTCGAGCGCGCGCACGTCGGACGCCTTGATCGTCGGCCGGTCCGACGAGCGGTCGAGCTGGCCGGTGAGGAGGAGGATGCGGTCCTCCGCCACGACGTCGCGCGCCCGCTCGTAGGTCTCGGGGAAGATCACCGCGGTCACGGCGCCGGCGAGCCCGGCCACCTCGACGATCGCCATCTTCTTGCCGGCCGAGCGGCCGCGCTTCGCGACGGTGATGCGCGGCTTGCCGGCGATGCCGCCGACCGTGACGGTGGCGCCGTCGGGCACCGCGTCGAGGTCGTCGATGCGCGCCGTGCAGTGGCGCATCAGGACGTCGGAGTAGCGCGCGAGCGGGTTGCTCGAGAGGAAGAAGCCGAGCGCCTCCTTCTCGAGGCGCAGCTTCTCGCGCTCGGGGTATTCGGGCGCGGCGGCGATGCGGCTGCGCGCGGGCGCGGCCGCGCCGGCAATTCCACCGCGGGAACTCGCGCCCGCAGCCGCGAAGAGCTGCTTCTGCCCCGAGCGCCGGTCGCGCTGCGCGGTGGCGGCCTCCTGCAGCAGCGTGTCGAGCGCCGCGACGAGCGCGGCGCGCGTATGCCCGGTCCAGTCGAGCGCGCCGCCGTGCGCCAGCGCCTCGAGCCCGGCGCGGTTGACCGTCTGCGCCGGGACGCCCTCCAGGATCGCGCCGAGGTCGGGCGCGCCGCGCAGCGCCCGGCGCGCGGCGAGCAGCTCCTCGACCGCCTTCGGGCCGATCCCCTTCACGTTGCCGAGCCCGAGGCGGATCCCGCGGGCGTCGGTCGTGGCGGCGAGCTCCGAGGCGAGCAGGTCGGGGGGGAGCACCTCGTGGCCGACGCGGCGGCACTCGCCGACGTAGGCCGCGACCTTGTCGGTGTTGTCGGAGTCGCAGGTGATGACCGCGGCCCAGAACTCCCGGGGGTAGTTCGCCTTCACCCACGCCGTCCACCAGGTGACGAGGCCGTACGCGGTCGAGTGGCTCTTGTTGAAGCCGTACCCGGCGAAGTACTCCATCTGCTCCCAGATCTGCGTCGCGACGTCGCGCGCGCAGCCGTTCTTCTCGGCCCCGTCGACGAACTTGTTCCGGTACTTGGTCATCTCCTCGAGCTTCTTCTTGCTCATCGCCTTGCGCAGCGTGTCGGCCTCGTCGAGGTTGAAGCCGGCCAGGACGTTGGTGATGCGCATCACCTGTTCCTGGTACACCATGATCCCGTAGGTCTCGCGCAGGATCGGCTCGAGGCGCTGGTCGGCGTAGCGCACCGGCTCGACGCCGCGCTTGCGGTTCACGTAGGAGTCGACCATCCCCGACCCGAGCGGGCCCGGCCGGTAGAGCGCGAGGATCGCGATGATGTCCTCGAAGACGTCGGGCCGCATCTTGGAGAGCAGCTCCTTCATCCCGCTGGATTCCAGCTGGAAGACGGCGCTCGTGTCGCCGCGCTGCAGCAGCTCGAAGGTCTTCTTGTCGTCGAGCGGCACCTCGTCGTAGACGAGCTTGCGCCCGTGGTTGGTCTCGATCAGCCGGCGCGCGTGGTCGAGGATCGTCAGCGTCTTCAGCCCGAGGAAGTCCATCTTCAGCAGGCCGAGCGCCTCGAGGTCGTTCATCGTGAACTGCGTGTTCACTTCGCCCTGCACCGTGCAGAGCGGGACGATCTCCATGAGCGGTCGGTCGCCGATCACGACGCCGGCGGCGTGCGTCGAGGCGTGGCGGTTCAACCCCTCGATCTTGAGCGCGACGTCGAACAGCTCGCCGAACGGCGCGCCCTCGGCGCGGATCGCCTGCAGCTCGGGATCCTCGAGCGCCTTCTCGAGCTCGGTGCCGGGCGTGTTCGGGATCTTCTTCGCGATGCGGTCGACGTCGCGCAGCTCGACGCCGAGCACGCGCCCGACGTCGCGGATCGCCGCCTTCGCCGCCATCGTCCCGAACGTGACGATCTGCGACACGCGCTCGGCGCCGTAGCGCTCGCGCACGTACTCGATCACCTTGGCGCGCCCGTCGCGGCAGAAGTCGACGTCGATGTCGGGCATCGAGATTCGCGACGAATTGAGGAAGCGCTCGAACAGCAGGTCGTACTTGAGTGGGTCGACGTTGGTGATGCCGAGGCAGTAGGCGACGATGCTGCCGGCCGCCGAGCCGCGCCCCGGCCCGACCGGGACGTCCTGCTCGCGCGCGTAGCGGATGAAGTCCCACACGATCAGGAAGTAGGAGACGAAGCCCATCTGCGCGATGACGGCGATCTCGCGCTCGAGGCGCTCGCGCACCCGCGCCGAGGCCTCGCCGTAGCGGCGCCGCACCCCTTCCTCGCACAGCCGGCGGAAGTAGTCGGCCGGGGTGGAGCCGTCGGGGGTGACGAAGGTCGGCAGGTGCATCTCGCCGAGCGAGAGCGCGAAGCCGCAGCGGCTCGCGATCTCGACGGTGCGCTCGAGCGCGCCCGGCGTGTCGTCGAACGCGCGCGCCATCTCTTCGCCGGTCCGGAAGAAGAACTGGTCGCTCTCCATCCGCATCCGGTCGGAGTCCTGCATCGTGTTGCCGGTGTTGATCGCGAGCATCACCTCCTGCGCGCGCGCGTCGTCGCGGCGCAGGTAGTGCACGTCGCTCGTGCCGACCAGCGGGATGCCCGACTCGGCCGAGACCTCCTTCAACGCACCGCGCACAACATCCTGCTTCTCGAGGCCGTTGTTCATCACCTCGAGGTAGAAGGCGTCCTTCTCGAAGAGGTCGCGCAGCCCGAGCGCCGCGCGCGTCGCGTCCTTCCGGTCGCCGTGCAGCAGCGAGCGCGCGACCTCGCCCGAGAGGCAGCCCGACAGGCCGATCAGCCCCTTGCTGTGGGCGGCGAGGAGCTCCTTGTCGATGCGCGGCTTCCTGTAGAAGCCCTCGATGAAGCTCCGGCTGGTGAGCTTCATCAGGTTCTGCCACCCCTCGGCGGTCGCGGCCAGCAGCGTGATGTGGTCGGTGAAGTTGCCCGCGTCGGCGCCGCTCTTCTCGAGCCGGCTCTTGCGCGCGATGTAGGCCTCCATGCCCGGGATCGGCTTGATCCCGGCCGCCTTGGCCTCGCGCATGAACTCGACGGCGCCGAAGAGGTTGCCGTGGTCGGTGAGGGCGAGCGCCTCCATGCCCGCGTCCCGCGCCGCCTTCACCAGCCCCGGCACCGTCGGATTGCCGTCCAGCAGCGAGAAGTGGCTGTGGACGTGGAGATGGACGCAGCGGACCGGCGCAACCAAGGTGTTCTCCCCTCCGTCGGTTCCGATCGCCCCGGAGCCGACGCGCGGCGCAAGCTTTAGTGGCGATCCGTCCTGGGATCAACGCATCGCCCGCGCGACTGCGCGACCGTGCGTCCGTGCGCTGCGGCGCCGCGCCTCTTGCCCAGGCCCCGCCGATCGGAGAGAAGGGGGGGATGTTCGTACCCGTGGAACCCGTGCGCCGGCCGGTGCGCACCGCTGCCGCTGTCGCCCTCTCGCTCGTCGCGCTCGCGCTCCCGGCGACTGTCGGTTGCGGCACCGAGGGCGGCGCGCACGAGGGCAAGGGGGCCGACCCCAAGGCCGCCGCGCGCGCGAACGATCCGCGCCTGAAGGAGCTCGCGGCGTGGTGGCGCCTCTACCTCGCCGACGACCCCGGCTGGCCGAAGGCGCGGGAGCAGTGGCTGTCGGGCAGCGCGGCCGACCAGCGCGTGCTGCTCGACAACCTCTTCGTCGAGCTGCTGCGCATCGGGAAGGCGGGGT
The DNA here is from genome assembly GCA_036732755.1 of Planctomycetota bacterium. Lineage (GTDB taxonomy): Bacteria > Planctomycetota > B15-G4 > B15-G4 > SIAN01 > DASRRB01. The sequence goes on along the minus strand of DAINBU010000020.1, from coordinate 30,537 downwards.
CACCCGAGGCGCTGCGCTCCGAGCGGGCGCAGCGGGAGCTCTCCTGGCTCGGCTCGGCGGCGAGCGCGTTCCTCGCCGACGCGCTGCGCGAGCTCGGGCGCACGCGGCCGCTCTACACCGTCGCGCAGGACCGGATCGCCGCGGCGCTGGCGCAGCTGCGCGCGATCCACGAGCTCACGGCGATCGCGTCCGACGCCAAGGAGGGGATGCCGGTGCGGCTCGCGGCGCTGCGCGCGCTCGGCGACGTGCCCGACGAGGCGGCCGTCGACGCGCTGCTCGACCGGCTCGCCTCCGACCCGGCCTTCGAGGTGCGCTCGACCGCGGCCGACCTGCTCAAGCGCAAGGCGCTCGACGACCGCGTGCGCGTCGCGCTGGCGAAGGCGCTCGACGACCGCGACGCGACGGTGCGCGCCCACGCGGCGACCGCGATCGTGCCGTCGCTGCGCCTCATGAAGGAGGAGACGCGCGACCCGCAGTCGCTGGCGCGCGTGGTCCGGATGCTGGGCGAGGACGGCGACCCGATCGCGCGCGGCGGGGCGGCCGAGGCGCTCGCGCTGCCGGCCGCCGATCCGGTCGTGAGCGCGGCGCTCGTCCGCGCGCTTTGCGATCCCGATCCGGCCGTCGTCGAGAAGGCGGCGCACTCGCTGGTGAACCAGCCCGATCCGCGCGTCCAGCTCGCGATGGTCGACGCGCTCGAACGGGGGATCGACGCGCACCAGGACCACCTGGTCTACTCGCTGCTCGTGGACCTGCGCGCGAGCGTGGGCCGGGAGCCGGCTCCCAAGGAACTCACCAACCCCGACGGCTGGCACAGGCTGATCCGCGCGAAGTCGGACGGATCGGACTGAAAACCATGGACTGGCGCATCGACCGGATCCGCGAGCGATGCCTGCAGTGTGCCGCCGCCTTCGCCCACGACCAGCGCGTGGTCTCGGTCATCGAGGCCGACGCCGCGAAGATCGTCCGGCGCGACCTCTGCGAGAAGTGCGCGCCGAAGCAGACGTCGCCCGACGTCGTCTGGTGGGAGACGCGCTTCCAGGCGCACGCGCCGAAGCGCAAGCGCGTCGACTTCGACCGGCTGCTGCGCATCTTCGAGGTCTGGCAGAAGAGCCCGCCGCCGGGGCAGGAGGCGCTGCTCTACCTCATCACGCTGCTGCTCGTGCGCAAGCGCTTCCTGAAGATGGTCGGCCTGGTGAACGAAGGGGGCGTCGAGTCGCTGCGGCTGCGCCGTCCCGGTCCGACCGAGCAGTGGTACCTCGCGCCCGCGCCGCTCCTCACGGCCGCCGATCTGCCGCCGCTGCGCGCGAAGCTCGAGGAGCTGATCGACGGCAACCTGGATGAGGAAGAGATGCCGTCGTCGACGGACCCCTCGTCCGCGACCCGCGCCGCCAGCTGAGCCGCGCGCGCGCTGCGCGTCGTCGTGATGCGTTCCGCACCGCCGCCGTCGCGGCGCCGTATTTCGTTCGCATGCGTTCGTCGATCGTGTGAGCGCGCACTTCGAACCGACGACGCGAAGTGGGGGATGGAACGAGAGTGGGCGCCGGAACTAGCAGAAAAAGTGAGAAAATGGTTGCAGGTGGGTCAAGGTGGGTTACGATCCTCCCACTCGAGCAGTGCTGTGGGGAGGCTGGGGGGATGGACCGGTGTTCGTCGGCTCGTACACGCACGCGATCGACACCAAGGGTCGCGTCAACGTGCCCCGGAAGTTCCTCGACCACTTCCGCGCGGACGATGCCCGGGTCCTCTTCGCGACGCAGGGTCTCGACGGCTGCGTCTGGCTGTTCCTTCGGGATCAGTTCGACGCCGTGGTGGCCCAGGTCCGCAGCAGCTCGCTCGGAAGCGAGGAGGCGCGCGCGTTCTCCCGCCGGTTCTTCGGCTCGACGCGCGAGCTCGACGTCGATGCCGCCGGCCGGATCCTCCTCCCGAAGGAGTTGAAGGAGTTCGGCGGCATCGGCAGCGAGGCGAGGTTCGTCGGCATGGATACGCGGATCGAGTTGTGGGCGCCTGCGCGATGGGAGAAGCAGGCGGGGCAGCACGAAGCGAATTACGAAGAGCACGCGAAGGGGATCTTCCGCGCGTGAACGGGTCGCTTGGCGGCGATCGCGGGAGAGAGTGAGGCCGGGGTGGGTGAGTCCTGCCACGTACCGGTCCTGATCGAAGAAGTGCTGGGGCTTCTCGATCTGAGGCCGGGCGGGCGAGCCCTGGACCTGACTCTCGGCGGGGGAGGCCACGCGCGGAAGATCCTCGAGCGTGTGAAGGGGAGCCGGGTGACGGGCGTCGACCAGGACGGTGCGACGCTCGCGCGCACGGCGAGGGAACTGGCGGTGTTCGGCGATCGGCTCCGGACGGTGCATGCCCGGTTCGATCGCGCGGACGAGGCGGACGCGACGATCGCGTCCGGATCGTTCGACGGGATCCTGCTCGATCTGGGGATCTCGTCGCTGCAGCTGGACGACGCGTCGCGGGGGATGAGCTTCGACGCGGACGGCGAACTGGACATGCGGATGGACCGAAGCGTCGGCGAGACCGCGGCGGAGCTGCTCCGCCGGATCTCTGAGCAGGAGCTCGCGGACCTCCTGTTCCGCTTCGGCGACGAGAAGCGCTCGCGAGCGATCGCGCGCGCGATCGTCGAGCGCCGTCGGCATGCGCCGGTGCGTCGGACGCGGGAGCTCGCCGACCTCGTCGAGCGTGCGCTCGGCGGGCGGCGCGGCGCGCGGATCCATCCGGCGACGCGGACGTTCCAGGCGCTGCGCATCGCGGTGAACGACGAGATCGGCGCGCTCGAGCGCGTGCTGCCGAAAGCGGTTCGGTGGCTGGCGAAGGGAGCGCGGATCGTCGTGATCGCCTTCCACAGCGGCGAAGACCGGGTGGTGAAACGGTTCTTCCGGGAACGGGCCGCGAGCGGGGAGCTCGAGGTCCTGACGCGGAAGATCGTGGAGCCCGGCCCCGCCGAGGTGGCGGCCAACCCGCGCGCACGCAGCGCGAAGCTGCGCGCCGCGCGGCGGACCTGAGCGAAGAACCAAGAACCAAAGAGAGTTTCGGGAGCGGGCGCGGACCCGGTCGAACCGGACCTCCGAATTGCGGACGGCGGAAGTCTGGATCGCCCTCGACCGTCGGACCGCGCCCGCGGCCCGAACTCTTCGCGCGAGCGGGTTGCCGCGGAAGGCGGGATGCACAAGGCGATTCTCGGACTGTCGTTGCTGACGACGCTGGTCGTCGCGGGCGTGACGGTCCACCTTCACATCCGCGCCCATCTGCGCGGCTACGAGCTCGCGCGCGCACGGGGGGAGCTCGTCCACCTGGAAGAGGCGTGCGAGGCGAGGCGGCTGCGCGTCGCCGCGCTCTGGACGCCCGAGCGGGTGCACCGGCTGGCGACGATCCTGCGGCGGGCGCGTGCGGAGCGGCTCGCTCCGGGAGCCAGGACGGCCGCCCAGCTCTGACCACGGCAGCGGGGAAGGGGAAGGCGGCGATGCGCACGATGCTGCGTCGGGCCCGCTATCGCGCGGTCTTCCTGCTCGTCTTCGCGGTCTTCCTCCTCGGCGCCGTCGAAGTGCGCCTCTTCGTCCTGCAGGTCCTGCGCGCGCGGCCGCCCGAGCGCTCCTCGATGTACCGCATCGAGGACCACGTCGAGCGCGGGCAGCGCGGCGACATCGTCGACCGGCGCGGCGGCCTCCTCGCCTCCAGCCGCCGCACCTGGGAAGTGTGGGGCTACACGAGCGAGCTGCTGCGCAAGCGCCAGGCGGGCGAGGACCCGGCCCGCATCGTCGCGCTCGAGCTCGCCCGCATCACCGGCGTCGATCCGAGCGAGGTCGAGAAGACGCTGAACCGCGGCAAGAAGTGGGCGCGCCTCGTCTCGGGAATCCGCAATCCGGTCGTCGTCGCCGAGCTGCGCCGCCTGATCCTCCAGCCGCGCTTCCGGCCGCTCTCCATCGAGGAGCGCTTCGAGCGGATCTACCCGCGCGACGCCTTCCTCGCGCCGCTCGTCGGCTGGGTCGGCTGGCAGCCGTCGGCCTTTCCCGAGGGCGACGAGCGCTACGACGCCGACGGCGAGTTCCGCGGCGTCTTCGGGATCGAGCTCGCGTGCGAGCGGGCGCTCGCGCCCGCCGACGGCCGCCGCCTGGTGCGCCGCGACGGACGCCGGCGCGAGATGGTCGACCCGGCGCTCGAGGAGACCGCGGCGCGCACCGGCCGCGCCGTCGAGCTCACCATCGAGCCGCTCGCGCAGGACGTCGTCGAGGAGGCGCTCGACGCCGCGCTCGCCGAGTTCCGCCCCGACTGGGCGCAGGCGATCGTGATCGACCCGCGCGACGGCGAGGTGAAGGCGCTCGCGCAGCGGCCGACGCCGCGCTCGCCGCGCCCGCTCGACGAAGACGACGCGAAGAACCACAAGCTCTACGCGACCCAGGTCCTCTACCCGCCCGGCTCGTCGTTCAAGCCGTTCATGCTCGGGCTGGTGCTCGAGAGCGGCGTCGCGACGCCGGAGACGACCGTCGACTGCGCGAACGGCCGCGGGCTCTTCGGCTCGCGCCCGATCCGCGACGTCCACCCCAAGGGCGTGCTCACCGCGACCGACGTGCTGGTCCACTCGTCCAACATCGGCATGACGAAGCTGGTCCAGAAGCTGGTGCCGTCGACCGTGAAGAAGGGCGACCGCGCCTTCCAGCCGATCCTCGACCACATCAAGAAGCTCGGCTTCAAGTCGCGCATCTCCTCGCTTCCTTATGAGGAAGACGGACTGCTCCCGCGCCTGCGCGACATGTCGCTCCATTGGTCGCTCGCCTCGCTCGCCTACGGGCAGGAGATCGGGACGACCGCGCTGCAGGTGGCGACCGCGGCCGCGGCGATCGCCAACGGCGGGACGTGGCGGCCGCCCCGCTTCGTCCACGCGGTCGAGGGCGACGACGGCGAGATGGTCGAGGTCACTTCCGACCCCGCCCGCGAGCACCGCATCTTCACGCCGGCGACCAACGCGACGCTCAAGACGATGCTGGCCAAGGTCGTCGAGGAGGGGGGGACCGGGAGGTGGCGCCCGCGCGGCTGGTCGATGGGGGGGAAGACCGGCACGGCGCAGGACGAGAAGCACCACGAGATCTCGATCTCGTCCTATTGGTGCTTCGCGCCGGTCGCCGACCCGCGCTACCTCGTGCTGGTCGTCCTCTACGACCCCAAGCAGGGGCGCTTCGCCGCCGACAACGCGGCCAAGGTCGCGAGCGGGATCATGGGCTCGCTGCTGCGCCGCTTCGAGGTGCCGGCCGACCGGCCCGAAGAGCTCATGGCCGAGCTCGCGCGCGAGGCGGCGCTCACCCGCGCACGCGCGGCGCCGCAAGCGCGTCCGCGCCTTCGCGCCTCTCCGGCGCTAATCTCCGACCCCGCGGCGGGGGAGGGGCGATGAGCGGCGCGGCGGCGCATTCGTCAACGACGGTCCGTCCGGGGAGGACGCTCGCGGAACTGGCGGTCGCGCTCGGCGCGCCGCCACCCGCGGGGGCGCGTGCGGTCGCGGTGCGGTCGCTCCAGACCGACAGCCGCGCCGTCGAGCCGGGCGACCTCTTCTTCGCCGTTCCCGGAGCGGCGCGCGACGGGCGCTGCTTCGTCGCCGACGCGCTCGCGCGCGGCGCGGTCGCGATCGTCGCCCCACGCGGTACTGCGGCGGCCGTCAACCCGCGCGACGCCGCCGCGCGGGGGGCGGGCGGCGTCGCCTGGATCGAGGTCGAGAACGTGCGCCGCGCGAAGGCGGTCGCGGCGCACGCGTTCCACGGCGACCCTTCGCGCGACGTCGCCTGCGTCGGCGTCACCGGCACCAAGGGCAAGACCACCAGCGCGACGCTGATCCACTCGATCCTGCTCGCCGCCGCGCGCGCCCCGACGCTGATCGGGACGATCGAGGAGCGCGTGTGGGGCGACGCGTCGCGCCCCTCGGAGCACACGACGCCCGACGCGCTGCGCCTCGCGGGGCTGCTCGCGCAGGCGCGCGCCGCCGGCGGCCGGAGCGCCGTCATGGAGGTCTCCTCGCACGCGCTCGACCAGGAGCGCGCGACCGGCGTCCGCTTCCGCGCCGCCCTCTTCACCCAGCTCGCGCGCGAGCACCTCGACTACCACCCCGACGTCGCCGCCTACCGCGACGCCAAGGCGAAGCTCTTCGAGGCGCTCGCCGGCGATGCGGTCGCCGTCGTGAACGGCGAGGACGCCGTCTCGCACGACCTCGTGGCGCGCTCGCGCGCGCGGCTGCTCGTCTACGGCCAGGTCCCCGGCGCGCACGTGCGCGCCGACGCGGTCGAGCTCGGCACCGGCGGTCTCTCGATGGTCGTCCGCCATGTCGGCGGCCGCTTCGCCGTCGCGTCGCGCCTCGTCGGCCGCCACAACCTGATGAACGTGCTCGGCGCGTGCGCGGTCGGCCTCGCGCTCGGGATCGAAGGCGAGACGATCGCGCGCGGCGTCGCGGCGCTCGCCGCGGTGCCCGGCCGCCTCGAGCCGGTGCTGGCCGGCCAGGAGTTCGACGTCCTCGTCGACTACGCCCACACCGACGACGCGCTCGAGAAGGTGCTGCGGCTGATCAAGCCGCTCGCGTCGGGCCGCGTCTTCACCGTGTTCGGGTGCGGCGGCGATCGCGACCGCACCAAGCGCCCGCGCATGGGCAACGTCGCCGCGCGCCTCTCCGACCGCGTCTTCCTCACGAGCGACAACCCGCGCAGCGAGGATCCGGCCGCCATCGCGCGCGACGTGCTGGCCGGGATCCCGGCCGGCTGCCGCGTCGACGTCGAGCTCGACCGCCGGCGCGCCATCGAGCAGGCGTTCGCCGACGCCCGCCGCGGCGACGTCGTGCTGATCGCGGGCAAGGGGCACGAGGACTACCAGATCGTGGGGAAGGAACGGCTGCGTTTCGACGATCGCACCGTCGCGAAGGAGCTCCTGTGCCGGCGTTCGCGCTGACCGAGGTGATGCGGGCGACGGGGGGCGTGGCGTGCGGACGCGCGCCGGAGCTCTCCCTGTCGGGCGTCTCGACCGACACGCGCGCGATCGCGCCCGGCTCCCTCTTCGTCGCGCTGCGCGGCGAGCGCTTCGACGCCCACGACTTCCTGGCCGACGCGGCGCGCGGCGGCGCGCGCGCGGCCCTGGTCGAGCGCTGCATCCCTCCGGAGACGGCGGGCGCGCTGGTGCAGATCCGCGTGGCCGACACGCGCCGGGCGCTCGGGGAGCTGGCGCGCTTCCACGCGCTGCGCTCGCCGGCGCGCCGCGTCGCGATCACCGGCAGCAACGGCAAGACGACCACCAAGGACCTGCTGCGCGCCGCGCTCTCCGCGGGCGGGGCGGCGGTCGCCTCCGAGCGCTCCTACAACAACGACGTCGGGCTGCCGCTGACGCTGCTCCAGATCGCGCCGGCGACGGCCTTCGCCGCGCTCGAGCTCGGAACGAACCGCCCCGGCGAGATCGCGCGCCTCGCCGACCTCGCCCGCCCGCACGTCGGCGTCGTCACCAACTGCGCGGCCGCCCACGTCGAGCACCTCGGCGACCTCGACGGCGTCGCGAAGGAGAAGGGGGCGCTGATCGCCGCGCTGCCGCCCGACGGCGTCGCGATCCTCAACGCCGACGACGCGAAGTTCGAGGCGATCCGCGCGCGCGCCCGCTGCCGCGTCGTCACCTTCGGCGTGCGCCGGCCGGCCGATTTCACCGCCGTCGACATCCGCTTCGACCTGCGCCGCCTCGTCTACAAGCTGCGCGGCCGGCGCGTCTACGTCCCGCTCGGCGGCTGCCACAACGTCTACAACTCGCTCGCGGCGCTCGCCGCGGCCGACGCGGTCGGCGTGCCGCTCGCGGCGGCGATCGCCGCGCTGCGGCGCACGCACGGGCCGCCGATGCGGCTCGCGGTCGAGCGGCTCGGCGCGCTCACCCTCATCGACGACAGCTACAACGCCAACCCCGGCTCGGTCGAGGCGGCGTTCCGAACGCTGGCGGCAGCGACCGTGAAGGCGCGCCGCGTGATGGTCCTGGGCGACATGCTCGAGCTCGGCGCGCAGGCCGCGGCCGAGCACCGGCGCGCCGGCGGGCTCGCGAGCCTGCTCGGCGACGCGCTGCTGGTCGCGGTCGGGCCGCACGCGCGCGAGGTCGCGGCGGGAGCGCTCGCGCGCGGCGTCGACGCGGCGCGCATCGCCACGTTCGCCGACGCGGCCGCGGCGGCGCGCGGCGTGCCGAAGCTCCTCGCGCCCGACGACGCCGTGCTGGTCAAGGGCTCGCGCGGCATGGCCATGGAGCGCGTGGTCGACGCGATCGAGCGCGCCTTCGCGCGCGCCGCGGGGACGGCCCTTGCTGCGGGCCGCTGAACCGCTGCTCGACGGCGGCTCCGGCGACGCGGTCGCCAACGTCCTGCTGCGCACCGCGGGCGCCGGCGTGACCGCCTTCGCGCTCGGCATGGTGATCGGCCCGATCGTGGTGCGGACGCTCAAGCGCTTCCGCACCCAGGACATCGTCGAGAAGACCGACTCGCAGAAGCTGGCCGAGCTGAGCAAGGGCAAGCGCGACACCCCGACCATGGGCGGCGTGATGTTCCTGCCGCCGCTCGCGCTCGCGGTCGCCGTCTTCGGCAACCTGCAGAACCAGTACGTGACCAACGCGCTGCTCGGGACGGTCGGCTTCTGCCTGATCGGCGCCTTCGACGACGTGCTGAAGCTCACGCGGCGCGGCCGCAGCGGGATCTCGGGGCGCGGCAAGTTCGCGCTCCAGTGCGGCGTCTCGGTGGCGCTCGCGATCTCCCTGGTCGTCACGATGAAGGCGCGCGCGACCGGCGCCGACCTGAAGCAGCTCCTCTCGCTCACCGTCCCGTTCACGAGCGCGTCGCTCGACCTGTCGTGGGCGGGCGGCTGGCCGTTCGTGGCGTGCGCGGCCGCGATCATGGTCGCGACCAGCAACGCGGTGAACCTGACCGACGGCCTCGACGGGCTCGCGCCCGGCTGCGTGATCTTCGCGGCGGCGGCGTTCGCCGGGATCTCCTACGCGGTCGGCCGACCCGACTACGCCGGCCACTTCTCGATCCACTACGTGCGCGGCGCGCAGGAGATGGCGATCGTCGCCGCCGCGCTCGCCGGCACCGCGCTCGCCTTCCTCTGGTTCAACGCCTTCCCGGCCAGGGTCTTCCTGGGGGACACCGGCTCGCTCGCGCTGGGCGGACTGCTCGGGTACATCGCGATCGTCGCCAAGCAGGAGCTCGTGCTGCCGATCGTCGGCGGCGTGTTCGTGGCCGAGGCGCTCTCCGTGATCCTGCAGGTCGCGTCGTTCAAGTCGACCGGCCGGCGCATCTTCCGTTGCGCGCCGCTGCACCACCACTTCCAGTTCGGCGGCATGCACGAGGTCACGATCGTGGTCCGCTTCTGGATCTGCGCGGCGCTCTGCGCGCTGTGCGGCCTCGCGACGCTGAAGTTCGGATGAGGGGAACGGGATTGGACGCGACCGGCACCGTGACCGCGATCGAGGAGGGCTACACCGAGCCGCACGAGCTCGAGCGCAGCGCTTTCACGCTGCTCGCGTGCGTCCTGATCCTGCTCGGCCTGGGCACGGTGATGGTGTGGAGCGCCGCGGCCGTCGAGGCGGCCGAGGGGGGGCGCGCCGGCGTCACGTCGTGGTCGCCGCTGATCAGCCACCTGAAGAAGGTGGCGGTCGGGCTCGTGCTCATGCTCGTCGCGTCGCGTCTCGACCTGCGCCGCATCCTGCGCCACTCGTGGCACTTCTACGTGGTCGCGCTGGCGCTGCTCGCGCTGGTCCTCCTCCCGAAGGTCGGTCTCGAGGTGAACGGCTCGAGGCGCTGGATGGCGACCGCGCCGCTGCTCGGTTTCGCGCTGCAGCCGTCGGAGGTCGCGAAGCTCGCGCTGATCGTCTTCCTCGCCGCCTACATCGCGCGCACGCCCGACGTCGGCGCCGACTTCCGCCGCACGTTCCTGCCGGCCGCCGTCGCGGTCCTCGTCCCCGGCGCGCTGATCCTGCTGGAGACCGACTTCGGGACCTTCGTGCTGCTGGCGGCGCTCGGCTTCCTGCTGCTGCTGCTCGCCGGCGCGCGCGTGCGCCATCTCTTCCTGCTGCTGGTGCTGGGCGGCGGGCCGGCGCTCGGCTTCCTCTGGACCAGCAAGAACACGCAGTACATCTTCAACCGCTTCGGCACCTTCGTCGACCACCACGCCCGCGCCGCGCCGGTCGCGACCGGGCCGCTCCAGCAGATCGACTACGCCGAGTCGGCGCTGCACGTGGGTGGCGTGGTCGGCGTCGGACTGGGCGCTGGCCGCCACAAGCTCTTTTTTCTCTCCGAGAGCGAGAACGACTTCATCCTGAGCGTGGTGGGGGAGGAATTGGGATTCGTCGGCACGACGGTCGTCGTCTTCCTTTTCGCGCTCCTGCTATGGAGCGGGAGGCGCGTGCTCCTGGGAGTCCGCCACCGCTTCGGCTTCTTCCTGACGGCGGGAGTGCTCATCACGATCGCGATGCAGGCCCTGATGAACGTATTCGTCGCCGTGCGCTGGGCGCCAGTCAAGGGGATCCCGCTGCCGTTCGTCAGCTCCGGCGGCTCTTCGCTCGCGGTGCTCTGCCTGGGCGTCGGCCTGGTGCTCAGCGTCGCGCGCCACAGCGATCTCGAGTCGCCCGAGCTCGGCGTCGAGGGCGGCCCGGCGGGGGCCGCCGCATGAGGAGCCGCGCATGAAGCGTCGCCCCAGTCGTTCCGGAATGCCCTTCGAGCTCGGCGACCTCGAGCGCTACGGCGTGCTCGCGCTGGCCGCCGCGCTGGTGCTCGGCGTCGCCTGCCTGCTCCACGCGGTGCAAGGGAGGACGCCGCCGTTCCGTTCGGTCGCCTTCGCGAGCGACCGCCTGGCCGGCGCGCCGGCCGAGATCCCGGAGCGGCCGCCAGCCGCGCTCGCGCGCAGCGGCAACCTGCGCCGCGTCGACGCCCCCGGCGGCGGCGAGGTCGCCCCCGCCGCGCCCGCTCCCGAAGCAAAGGTCCGCCCCGCGCGCGCCGAGGCGCGCCGCGCCGACTTCGACTTCTTCGAGCCGCCGGTGCGCGTGGCCGGCCGGCCGGCGCCGCTCGCGCCGCCGCCGCCGGGCTCGAGCATCGAGCCGCGCGTCGTCGTGGTGCAGAAGGGCGAGACCCTGCAGAAGATCGCCGCGCGCGAGCTCGGCGACGCCAACCAGTGGCGCGCGCTGATCCAGTGGAACCCGGGGGTCAACCCGAAACGGCTCAAGCTCGGCCAGGAGCTCAAGGTGCCGCCGCCGGCGCGCGTCGCGCCGGCCCGCGAGGCGACGACGACACGACTTCACGAAGTCGTCGCGGACGATACGCTGCAGTCGATCGCCGAGCGGTACTACGGCGATCGCGCGCGCTGGATCGACCTGTTCCAGGCGAACCGCGACCAGCTGCGCGCGCCGAGCGACCTCAAGGCGGGCAGCAAGATCCGGATCCCCTGATGGCGCATGCGCGCACGCTCGTGTTCGTCGGCGGCGGGACGGGCGGGCACCTCCAGCCCGGCGTCGTCCTGCGCGACGCCCTCCTGCGCCGCCATCCCGACTGGCGCGCCGAGTTCCTGATCGCCGGCCGCGAGGTCGAGAAGAACTTCGTCCCGCCCGAGGCGACCTGCCTCGAGCTCTTCCCCGGCATGGGCTCGCGCCCGGCGCCGTGGCGCGCCGACCTCTACGTGCGCGCCTTCTGGAGCGCGTCGCGCGTGCTCGCCGAGCTCTCGCCCGACCTCCTGGTCTTCCTCGGCGGCTACGTCGCCTTCATCGCGCGCCTCGCGCGGCTGCGCGTCCCGATGGTGATCCTCGAGTCGAACGCGCTGGCCGGCCGCTCGGTGCGCCTCGCTGCGCCGTTCGCGAAACGGATCTTCACGCAGTGGGAGCCGGCGGCCGACGGCCACCTTCCGGCCGCGCGCGTCGCCGTCACCGGCATGCCGCTCAAGTTCGACGTGCTGCCGGGCAAGCAGGAGGCGCGTGCGCGCCTGCGCCTGAACGAGCACCGGCGCGTCCTGCTCGTGCTCGGCGGGAGCCTCGGCGCGCAGGCGATCAACGAGCGCATGATCGCGGGCGCTGCGGCGCTCGCCGCGGCGGCGCCGCTGACCCTCGTGCACGTCACCGGCACGCGCGACGAAGAGCGCGTCCACCACGCCTACGCGATGGCGGGCGTCGACGCGCGCGTGGTCCCCTTCAGCGACGAGATGGGGACGCTCTACGCCGCCTCCGACCTGATCGTCGCGCGCGGCGGTGGGATGACGGTGGCCGAGATCGCGGCGGCGGGGCGCGCGGCGCTGTTCGTCCCCTACCCGCACCACGAGGACCTGCACCAGGAGCGCAACGCCGGCATGCTCGCCGACGCCGGCGCCGCCTGGATGGTGCGCGAGCGCGAGTCGGGCGACGACTTCGTGCCGCGCCACGTGCTGCCGCGGCTGGCCGACCTCGAAGACCTCGAGCGGCGCGGCCGCATCGCGCTGTCGCTGTCGCGGCGCGACTCGACCCGGCGGATCGTCGAGGAGATCGAGCGGCTGCTCGACCTCGAGATCCCGACCGACGCGACGGCAGTCGAGGCGGCTTGGAGAGCCGGGGCGCAGGGGACGGGCTGAATCGAGCGCAGGGGCGGTCGGGATCGAAAGGGGCGGGGCGGGGGCGCGCGGCGGCGCGGCGGGAGGGAGCGTGGTCGGCTCGGGGACGGGGACCGCAGCGGCGCAGCCCGGCGCGCGCCGCCTCCACCTGGTCGGCATCGGCGGCAGCGGGATGGCGTCGCTCGCCGCGTACCTGCTCGGGCGCGGCGACCTCGTCTCGGGCTGCGACCAGAAGGACGGCGCGCTGCTGAAGCTCCTGCGCGCCCGCGGCGCGAGGATCGAGATCGGCCACGACGCGGCGCACCTCCACGAAGGCGCCGACTCGCTGATCCACACGGCGGCCGCCGGCCTCGACCATCCCGAGCTCGCCGGCGCTGCGGCGCGCGAGATCCCGATCCGCAAGTACGCCCGGTTCCTCGGCGACGAGACGCGGAGACGCCGCTGCGTCGCGGTGGCCGGCACGCACGGCAAGACGACGACGACCACGCTGGTCGCGGACCTCCTGATCGCGGGAGGCCGCGACCCGAGCGCGGTGGTCGGCGGCTTCCCGCTCGCGTGGGAGCTGCCGGGCCGCGCCGGCCGCGGCGAGGAGTTCGTCGTCGAGGCGTGCGAGTACGACCGCAGCTTCACCAACTTCGAGCCGCACGTCGCGCTGGTCACCAACGTCGAGCCCGACCACCTCGACTACTTCGGCACCCACGAGAACGTCGTGCGCGCCTTCGAGGACTTCCTGCGCAACGTCCGCCGCGACGGCTTCGCCGTGCTGCACGAGTCGGCGGCGCGCCAGATCGACCTCGCCGTCGTCGGCGGGCGCGTGCTGGTGGTCGGCGAGTCGGCGGACGCCGACGCGCGCCTCGAGCCGCTCGCGGCGGACGAGCGCGGCCTGCGCGGCCGGCTCACCGTGCGCGGCCACGCGCCGCTCGAGCTCGCCCCCGCGCTGCCGGGCGTCCACAACCTCGTCAACGCCGCGCTCGCCGCGACCGCCGCACTCGCGCTCGGCGTCGCGCCGGCCGCGATCGAGGCGACGATCCGCGCCGCGCGCGGCGTGCGGCGCCGCCTCGAGCCGCTCGGCACGCGCGGCGGCGTCCACTTCCTCTCCGACTATGCGCACCACCCGACCGAGATCCGCGCGGTGCGCCTCGCCCTACGCGCCAGCGCGCCGGGCCAGCGGCTGATCGTCGTCTTCCAGCCCCACCAGGCCAGCCGCACCCGCGACTTCCGCTCCGAGTTCGCGCGCGAGCTGGCGCTGTTCGACGAGGTGGTCGTCCCCAACATCTTCAGCGTCCGCGAGTCGCAGGAGGGGGTCGAGCACGAGACGGCGCGCCTGCTCGAGGCGATCGCCGGCAGCGGCCGCACGCCGGTGCGCGCGCACGGCCTCGACGACGTCTTCGCGACCGTGCGCGGCCTCGCGAGGGAGGGCGACGTCGTCGTGCTGATGGGCGCCGGCGACATCGACGATCTCGCCGAGGAGCTGCGCGGCGCGACTCGGGAGGCGGGCGTTGCTTGACCTCTCCCGCACGCTGACCGCGCGCGTCGGCGGGACGGCCGGCGAGGTCCACGAACCCGCCTCGCTCGACGAGCTGGTCGCGACGCTCGACCGGCTGCGCGCGCGCGGCCGCGCGCCGCGCCTGCTCGGCGGCGGCAGCAACATCGTCGCGCTCGAGGGCGAGCTCGCCGAGCCGGTGGTGCGGACGGGCGCGCTGCGCGGCTCGACGCGCCTCACCGACACGCTCTGGGAGGTGCAGGCCGGCGCGCAGCTCGGCCGGATCGTCCACGAGTCGGCGCGCCGCGGGCTGACCGGGCTCGAGTGCTGCGCCGGCGTGCCTGGCACGGTCGGCGCCGCGATCCGCATCAACGCCGGCGGCAAGTGGGGGACGATCGGCGCGGTGCTGCGCGAGGTCACCCTGCTCGCGCCGAACGGCACGCGCGTCACGCGCGACGTCTCGCCCGCCGACTTCGTCTACCGCAAGAGCCCCTTCTGGGACGACGTGGTCCTCTCGGCGAAGGTCGAGCTCGCGCCGGCGACGGCGACGCGGCCGCTCGACCGGATCGCCGAGGTGATGCGGCACAAGAAGACGACGCAGCCGCTGAACCTCCCCTCGGCCGGCTGCATCTTCCGCAACCCCTCGCCCGAGCGGCCGGCGGGACGGCTGATCGACCAGGCGGGACTCAAGGGGACGCGCATGGGCGGGGCGCTCGTCTCGCCGGTGCACGCCAACTACTTCGTGAACGTCGGCGGCGCGACCGGGCGCGACTTCCTCGAGCTGATCGGCATCGTGCGCGACCGCGTGCGCGACGCCTGCGGCGTCGAGCTCGAGCTCGAGGTCGAGATCTGGAGCTGAGCGGCGCGCGCCGCTCAGGTCGCCGCTTCTGCCGCGCTCGTGCTCTTCAGGTCGGCGACCACCAGTTCGACGACGGCGGGGCCGGCGTAGGTCGACGGGCGCGGCGTGAAGGCGAGCGAGAGGCGGCCGTTGGCGACGCTCTCCGCCTGCGCCCCGAAGCCGAACGCGATGGCGGGGAGGCTCTTCGCGCCGTTCTTCAGGCGCAGCTGCAGGTGGCCGCCGTCCTTGCCGACGCGGCGCGGCGGCGCCGCCAGCTCGACGTCGCTCGCCGCGAAGACCGGCTGCGGATGGCCCTCGCCCCACGGCCCGAGGCGACGCAGCTCGTCGAGCAGGCGCGGATGCATCTCGTGCAGCAGCACCTCGGAGTCGATCTGCAGCGTCGGCGGCGCCGGGTCGCGGAAGTCCTGCGCGGCGTTCTCGGCGAGGCGGCGGGCCAGCGCGTCGACGCGCGCCGGCTCCATCTCGAGCCCCGCCGCGGCCGCATGGCCGCCGCACGAGAGCACGAGGTCGCCCGCCCTGGAGAGGGCGCGCGCCAGGTCGAAGCCGGGCACCGAGCGGCCCGAGCCGCGCGCGACCGCGCCGGCGGTCGAGATCAGCAGCACCGGCTTGCCGGTCAGGCCGACCAGCTTCGCCGCCACGATGCCGATCACGCCGGCGTGGAAGCCCTCGTCGCTCAGCACGACCACCGGCGCGTCCTTCGGCCATTCGGCGAGGCGCTGCCGCGCGAGCTCGAAGACGCGTCCCTCGATCGTGCGGCGCTGCTGATTCATCGACTCGAGCTCGTCGGCGAGGCGGCGCGCCTCCCCGTCGTCGCCCGTCATGAGCAGGCGCCGCGCCACGTCGACGCGGCCGAGCCGGCCGGCGGCGTTGAGGCGCGGCGCGAGGCCGAAGGAGACGTCCTCCGCCTCGAGCGCGCGGCCGTCGAGGCCGGCCGCGCGGCGCAGCGCGCGCAGCCCCGGCAGCGAGGTCGATTCGAGCTGCTTCAGGCCGTGGCGCACCAGGAGGCGGTTCTCTCCGACCAGCGCGACCACGTCGGCGACCGTCCCCATCGCCGCGAGGGCGAGCCCCTCTCGCAGCACCTGGCGCAGCGCCGGCGTCTGCTTCTTCGCGGGGGGCAGCGTCTCGAAGATCCCGCAGGCGAGCTTGAAGGCGACCCCGGCGCCCGAGAGCTTCGCCGCCGCGTGCGAGGGGTCGAGCAGCAGCGGGTTCACGACCGCGAGCGCCGGCGGCAGCTCGGCCGGCTTCTGGTGGTGGTCGGTGACGATGACGTCGATGCCGCCGCGCATCAGCTCGCCCACCGCCGCGAACGCCGTGACGCCGTGGTCGACCGTGACGAGGACGCGCGGCTGGTGGCGGTGCACCGCCGCGACGCCGCCCGCCGAGAGGCCGTAGCCGTCGGTGGTGCGCTCGGGCACGTGGACCGCGACGTCGCCGCCGAGCGCCGCGAGCATGCGCCCGAGCAGGCACGAGCCCGAGAGGCCGTCGACGTCGGAATCGCCGAAGACCAGGATCTTCTCGCCGGCGGCGAGGGCGCGCACGAGCCGTTCGACCGCCTGCGCCATCTGCGGCAGCTCGGACGGCGCGGTGAGCCCCTGCAGGCTCGCGTCGAGGAAGCTCCGTCCGTGGTCGGCGCTGGTGACGCCGCGCAGCGCCAGCACGCGGGCGGCGAGCGGCGAGAGCGAGAGGCCCGTCGCGAGCGCGCGCTCCACCGCCGGATCGACGCTGCGGTAGGACCAGAGGCGCGCGCGCTTCATTAAGATCCGATCCCCCCGCTGCGATTCCCGCAGCCCGGACGTTCGCCCGAGCGGGCGAGAGTACGCGCCCCCCGCGTCGAGCGTCAAAGAGAAAGGCCGCGCGTGAGCAGCGAGCTGCGCGAGATCCCTCCTGTCGACCGGCTGCTGGCGCGCTTCGCGGACGTCTATCCCGACGTGCCGCGGCCGCTGCTCGCGTCGGCGCTGCGCGACCTGACCGAGCGGGTGCGCAGCGACGCGCGCGCGCGGCCGCCCGCGAGCGGCGCCCTGCAGGCGCTCTTCGCGGCGGGTGGCGCGTTCGAGACGCAGCTCGCGGCGCGGCTCGTCGCGCTCACCGCGCCGCGCCACGTGCGCGTGGTGAATGCGACCGGAGTGCTGCTCCACACCGGGCTCGGTCGCGCGCCGCTCGCGGCGTCGGTCCAAGAGGCGCTGGCGCGCGTGCTCCGCTACGGGATCGTCGAGGTCGACCCGGCCACCGGCGAGCGCGGCCGCCGCGAGACCTTCGTGCGCGACCTGCTCTGCGAGCTCACCGGCGCCGAGGAGGCGACGCTCGTCAACAACAACGCGGCGGCGGTGCTGCTGCTGCTGCGAGGAATGGCAGCAGGCCGTGAGGTCGTCGTCTCGCGCGGTGAGCTGGTCGAGATCGGCGGCGGCTTCCGCGTGCCGCAGGTGATGGAGCAGTCGGGCGCGCTCCTGAAGGAGGTCGGGACGACGAATCGCACCCGGGTCGCGGACTACGCCGCCGCGACGAGCGCCGCGACCGCCATGTACCTGCACGTCCACTCGAGCAACTTCCGGATGGTCGGCTTCACGGAGCAGCCGAAGCTGGCCGACCTCGTCGCGCTGGGCAGGGAGCGCGGCGTCCCGGTCTGCGCCGACCTCGGCTCGGGCTACCTGCGCCGCTTCCAGGAGCTCCCCTTCGCCGACGAGCCGGCGGTGGTCGAGGCGGTCGCGGCCGGCTGCGACGTCGTCACCTTCAGCGGCGACAAGCTGCTGGGCGGGCCGCAGTGCGGGATCCTGGTCGGCAAGCGCGACGCGATCCTGAAGCTGCGCGCGGCGCCGCTCTTCCGGGCGGTGCGGCCCGACAAGCTGATGCTCGCGGCGCTGGAGGCGACGCTGCTCGAGTGGCGCAAGAGCGGCGACGCGCTGCCGACCGGCGTGCCCTTCTTCGCGATGCTCGCGGCGAGCGTCGCGTCGCTGCGTGCCCGAGCACATGCATTGCTCGTGAGTTCGCGCCTGCCGCCGTCGTTCGCGCGCGTCGTCGACTCGAAGTCGCAGGTCGGCAGCGGTTCGGTGCCAAGGCTCGAGTTCGACTCGGTCGCGCTCGCGCTCGAGGCTCCGGGCGGCAAGGCCGACGCGCTCGCGGCGCGGCTGCGCACCGGCGCGCCGCCGATTTTCCCGCGGGTCAACGAGGGGCGCGTGCTCCTCGACCTGCGCACGATCTTTCCCGACGAGGACGCGGAGGTGGCCGGCGCGCTCGCACGGCTGTCCGACGCGGCCCCGGCCGGGACGAAATGACGAAAAGACGAAATGACCTGGCGGGGTCGCGCATCGACCCCAAACTGGCCCGAACCGGCCCGACCCGGAGCGAACGGTGACGATTCCCCCGAAGAAGAAGACGCTCAAGCTGACCGACTTCTCCAGCTGCGCCGGCTGAGCCGCCAAGCTCTCCCCCAAGGACCTGGTCGAGGTCCTTTCCGGCCTGGAGATCCCGACGAACCCGCAGGTGCTCCTCGGACCCGAGGGGTACGACGATGCGGGCGTCTACCTCATCGCGCCCGGGATCGGCCTGGTGCAGACGGTCGACTTCTTCCCGCCGGTCGTCGACGACGCGCGCCACTTCGGCCGCATCGCCGCCGCCAACGCGCTCTCCGACGTCTACGCGAAGGGGGGCACGCCGCTCACGGTGCTGCAGATCGTCGGCTTCCCGAAGAAGGAGGTGCCGCTCTCCGTGCTGCGCGAGATCCTCGACGGCGCGGCGGAGGTGGTGAGGGAGGCGGGCGCGGTCGTGCTCGGCGGCCACTCGGTGGTCGACGCCGAGATCAAGTTCGGCATGGCGGTCACCGGCCGCATCGACCCTTCGAAGATCGTCCCGAACTCCGGCGCGAAACCGGGCGACGTCGTCTACCTCACGAAGCCGCTCGGCATGGGCTCGATCACGACCGGCGGCAAGCGCGACCTCGTCGACGACGAGACGATGGAGGCGGCGTGCCGGAGCATGGGCCGCCTCAACAAGGACGCGTGCGACGCGATGCTCGAGGCCGGTCCGCACGCCGCGACCGACATCACCGGCTTCGGCTTCCTCGGCCACACCGCGTCGGTGGCGCGCCAGAGCAAGGTGACCTTCGAGATCGAGTCGGAGGCGCTGCCGCTCTTCCCCGGCGCGCTCGACCTCGCGGCCAAGGGCGTGCTCTCCGGCGGCTCGGCGCGCACGAAGGACTTCCTCGGCGCCGAGGTCGTCTTCAAGGACTCGGTCCCGGCGCCGATGCGCGCGCTCCTCTTCGACGCGGAGACCTCGGGCGGGCTGCTGATCAGCCTCCCGCCGGAGCGCGCCGCGGCGCTCGAGGCGGCGCTGAAGCAGCGGAACGTCCCGGTCCACCGGGTCGGCCACGCGCTCGCCGACGAGGGGCTGCGGATCCGTGTCCGCTGAGCCGGCGCCCGCGCCCGCGCCTCGCCGCAAGGGCGCGCGGCGCATCGTCGAGATCCCGCGCGCGGTGCTGCGCGCGCTGAACGAAGGGCGCGAGGAGACGATCACCCTCGTCGAGTGGCTCGCGATCGACGACGCGAAGCTGCTGGCGAGCGTGCTGCCGAACGCGGGCTTCACCGCCGCTCGGACGCGCGTCGCGATCGAGCACGCGGACGAGGTCGCGGACCTCGGCATCCAGGAGCGCGTGAAGCGGATCGGCGCGCAATTGCACGTCGCGCTGCGCGCCGACCGGCGGCGCGAGCGCCTGTTCGAACGCCTCGCGACGCACGGCTCCGATCGCGTGCGCTCGCTCGTCGCCTACAGCGTGACCGCCGACGAGGAGCTCGCGCTCGCGAAGCGGCTCGCCGTCGCGAAGCGCTTCGCCGCCGACCGCGCGATGTCGGTGCGCGAGTGCGCGTGGGATTCGTTCCGGCCGTGGCTCGCGCGCGATCTCGAGCGCGGATTGAAGCTGCTCGAACCGTGGGTGCGCGACGCCGACGAAGGCGTGCGTCGCTGCGCGGTCGAGGCGACGCGCCCGCGCGGCGTCTGGACGCGCCACCTCGAAGAGCTGAAAGCCGAGCCCGAGCGCGCGCGCCGCCTGCTCGATCCGGTGCGCTCCGATCCCTCCGACTACGTGCGGCGCAGCGTCGGCAACTGGCTGAACGACGCGAGCAAGTCGCGGCCGGAGTGGGTGCGGTCGCTGGCCGCGGAGTGGCGGCGCGCCTCGAAGACGGCGGAGACGGCCTGGATCGTGCGCCACGCGCTGCGGACGCTGCGCAAGGGCGGAGGTTGAAATCCCGGCCCGAATCGAACTTCCGCTCGCGCCGACGCCGTCAAAACCGCAGAATATCTCGTTTGGCCAGGATGCGCTGCTGGACGTTCCAGACACTCGCGTCGTGGTTCGATCGTGAGTGACGCCGAGGGTCCCCGAGTGCCGTTCAGCCAGTTCCACCTCCATTCGAGCCTCAACTCCGCCGTGAAGGAGTTGGGCTTCCAGCGGCCGACGCCGATCCAGGCCGACTCGATCCCGCCCGCGCTCGCCGGCAAGGACGTCCTCGCGTGCGCGGTGACCGGCAGCGGCAAGACGGCGGCGTTCCTGCTGCCGATCCTGCACCGCATCATCGACCTGCCGCGCGGGACCACCCGGGCTCTCGTGCTGACGCCGACGCGCGAGCTCGCCGCGCAGATCGCCGACGATCTCGACGCGCTCGCGGTCCACACGCCGATCACGGCCGCCGCGGTCTACGGCGGCATGCCGATGGGTCCGCAGGAGCGGGCGTTCCGCAGCGGCGTCGACGTGCTGATCGCGACGCCCGGCCGCCTGCTCGACCACTTCCGCTGGCCCTATGCGAAGCTGACGAAGCTCGAGTACCTCGTCCTCGACGAAGCCGACCGCATGCTCGACATGGGCTTCCTGCCCGACATCCGGCGGGTCCTGAACCACATCCCGCGGAAGCGCCAGACGCTGTTCTTCAGCGCGACCATGCCGCCTCCGATCGCGCAGCTCTCCGGCGAGATGCTGCACGACCCGGTCCGCATCAACATCCAGCGCCCGTCGGCACCCGCCGTCGGCATCACGCAGGCGGTCTATCCGGTGCCGCAGCTCCTGAAGCCCGCGCTGCTGCTCGAGCTCCTGAAGCGCGGCGAGATGCAGGACGTGCTCGTCTTCACGCGCACCAAGCACCGCGCCGACAAGCTGCAACGCTTCCTGGCGCGGGCCCACGTCAACTGCGAGCGCATCCACGGCAACCGCTCGCAGTCGCAGCGCACCGACGCGCTGGCCGGCTTCAAGTCGGGCAAGTACCGCGTGCTGGTCGCGACCGACATCGCCGCACGCGGCATCGACGTGAAGGAGCTCGGCCACGTCGTCAACTTCGACGTCCCGATGGCGCCCTCCGACTACATCCACCGCATCGGCCGCACCGGCCGCGCCGAGATGACGGGCGACGCGTTCACCTTCGTGTCGCCCATGGAAGAGGCCGACCTGCGCGCGATCGAGAAGGTCGTCGGCAAGCGCCTCCCGCGGATCACCGTCCCCGACTTCGACTACGCCGCCGAGCCGCCGGCCGCGTCGGACTTCGCGCGCGGACCGCGGGGGCAGCAGCAGCGCCACCACGCGCCGGCCGGCCGCGCCGGCCCGTCGCGCGGCCGCTTCGGCCACGCGCAGGGAGGCCACGCGCACGCCGGCCACGCGCACGCCGGACACGGCGCGCAGAACTCCCGCGACGACCGCGGCGCCCGCGACGCGCGCGACCCGCGGGACGGCGCGCGCCCGCATGCACCGGCGCACGAGGGCGGCGGCCACCGCGGGCCGCGCAAGCCCGCCGCCTGGCCGTCGATCCCGCCGCGCAACCGCTCGCGCCGCTTCCATGGCGGCGGCGGCGGCGGCGGCGGCGGCCGCGGCCGCGGCGGTGGGGGCGGCCGGTCGCGCTGAGCGGCGGCGCGCCGCGAAGATCGCGCGGCGTTCGCAACCGCGGGACGTCGCGTCCGTTGGCCTGCGTCGTCGGGCGAGGGCTCGACGTGTGGAGGCCCGGGAGTGGAGCGACGCGACGCCATTCGACGTCTCGCCTGCGCGGTCGCGGCCTCCACGGCGTTCGTCTTCGTGCAGTGCCGCCCTCGCGGCGGGCACGAGTCGAGCGAAACGATCGAATCGAGCGAGTCACCGTCGACGTCGCCGCGCGTCGAGCTGGAGTCGGCCGGGTTCTGCGCGACCCGACGACCCGAAAGGAAGCAGGAGTGTGAGGCGTCGGACTCGCAGTCGAACGTCGACGACACCTTCCTCCGGGTGAGGGTCGTCGACGCGGAGGACCGCCCGGTCGCCGGCGTTCCCGTGGTCGTGTTCCCAGGCAAGGACAGAAGGGAAGCGAAGCCTCCGAAGGCGACGAGTCGAGCTCCCGACGGCATCGCGCGCGTGGACCTCACGGGACTCTTGGAAGCCGACGACGACCCGCCTCCCGACCTGTCCGTCGCGCTTTGCGTCCCGGTCTGGAAGCAGTGCTGGGTCGCGTTCGATGCTTCGGCGCTGCCGGCGGAGCCGCTCACGCTGCGGCTCCCGCCGTGCGGTCGCGTGCGGGTGAGCGTGGAGGACCCGAGGGCGTCGGGCGTGCCGTTGCGCGGCGTCGCGACACTGGTCGCGGACTCCGACGACTTCACGCGCGGCGACTCCCCGATCGCGCCCGAGATCGAGATCGTCGAAGGCCGCGGCGAGTTCGAATTCGTCGGCGTCGGCACGCAATTCATGGTGCGACTCGATCTGGAGGGAAGGCGGCCCGACGGCGTCGAGGGCTGTCTGCTCGGTCCTGGCGGAACGGAAACGACGGTGTCGCTCGTCGCGCAGGAGCCCGGACCGCGCCTGACCGGGAGGCTGCTCGATGGGCAGGGCCGGCCGTGGGCACGGCGACACGTGCGCGCCGAGATCGAATCGGTGTGGGGCTGCATCGGTACGTCGGAAAAGACCGCGTTCGAGACCGACGAGCAGGGGGGCTTCTCCGCCGACTGCAGCAAGTTCCGTTGGAGCGAATACAACTCCCTCGAGCTCTTGGTGGAGGGGGAGCCCGGCGTCGTGATGGGGAGGATCACGTCGAAGCTCCCCGCCGAGTTCGTCCCGGTGATCGACGTCGGCGACCGCATCGTCGAGGAGAACGTGCTCTGGTGCGCGGGCGTCGTCGTCGACGACGACGGGTCGCCGGTCCCGGGTGCCGAGGTCATCGGCTTCGCGCGGGCCTCCTCCTACCCGTCGGCCGTCACCGGTGAGGACGGCCGCTTCACGCTGCGCGGCGTTGCCTGCTACGAAGACGCGACGCTCACGGTGCTGGCCGGCCCGGCCGGTTTCGCCGACTGCCGCGACGTCCCCTTCACTCCCTGCACGCGCGACGTCCGGATCGTCGTCTCGCGCACGAGAGGTCTCGCGGGTCGCGTCGTCCTCGATCCGGGAGTGCGCGAGGGAGAGGTCCGGGTCCTCCTCGACGGCAACGGTTCGTTGACGGCGAATCGGGTCGAAGACGACGGAAGCTTTCGATTCCGGTCGTGCGCTCCTGGCGACTATCGCGTGACGTTCGAGGCAAACGACGGTTCGCCGCCGACGCCGCTCGCCGTCTTCGAGCACGTCCGCGTCGAGAGCGGCAAGGTCGCTCGCGATCCGCGTCTTCAGGAGGTCGACCTGCGCGGCCGGATCGTCCACCTCGAACTCGCGGTCCGGGACGCCGCCGGCGATCCGGTCGACCTCGCCCGCGTCATCGAGCCTGCGCACGCCGATCGTCCCGAGCGGCTCCTGACCTGGATCCACGCGGGACGTGCGACCCTCACTCTCACCCATCCCACGGATCTCGAAGTGCGCAGCTCCGGCCACCGCACCGCGTTCGTGCCGGCCGCCACGGGAAGGGTCGACGTCACGCTCGCGCCGCCCCTGCCCGTCCGCGTTCGCGTCGTCCCTCATGCGCTGCCGATCCGCCTCGCTTCCGTCGCGCTGCGACGTGCGCCGGTCCGCGACCAAGAAGGGGAGCGGGCGTGTGCCGAGTTCGAAGGCGCCGAGTCGCGTCCGATCGACGTCGGACGCCCCGGTCCGCAGGTCATGACGCTGCAGATCGCCGAGGAGGAGCGCTTCCTCGAAGGCGACGTCCCGCTCACGCGCCACCTCGAGGTCCATCTCGCGCCGGAGGACGCGCTCGTCACGATCGCCGACTCTCCCGACGAACAGTGGGTCGAGGTCCGGGTCGACG
Source organism: Planctomycetota bacterium (assembly GCA_036732755.1). Lineage (GTDB taxonomy): Bacteria > Planctomycetota > B15-G4 > B15-G4 > SIAN01 > DASRRB01. The sequence continues at coordinate 6,483 of DAINBU010000020.1, read as the reverse complement.
ACGAGGCGGTGAAGCGGACGCTCGCCGCCATCGAAGCGGCGCGCGCGAACGGGACGCTGGTCCGCTGACGGCGTGCGCCGCCGTCACCCGCCCAGGATCAGCTGCAGCCCCGCGGTGAAGGAGACGCCCTTCGTCGCGCCGAGGTCGGTCTCGAGGGCTTGCGAGTCGATCTCGAAGCCGGCGAGGGAGACGTCGCTCGGCAGGAGCGTGGCGAGCGTCGTGCCGCCCGGCGGCAGCAGGAGCAGCGCCGCGGTCGAGGGGATCAGCAGCAGGTCGCCGCCCAGGCTCGAGTGGAGGCTCGCCTGCTGGTACCCGACCAGGAAGAGCGTGACGCTGAAGAGGCCCGACGAGTTCTCGAGGTCGACGTTCAACTTCGAGCCCAGCACGGGGTTGTTCTGCGCCGTGAGCGACGGCACGCCGAACGTCCCCGGCCAGCCGGTGCCGTAGTTGGCCCAGCTCGCGTCGACGACGCAGATCTCCCGGACGAAGACGTCGTTCAAGAGGTTCGTGTCGCCGGTCACGAGGTTGGTCGCGTAGCTCAGGAAGGCGATGCGACTCCCGTCGCCCGAGATGCCGCCGGTGATGCTGCCGTTGTCGGCCTCGGCGTCGCTCGAGCTCAGGCTCGCGCGCTGCGTCGCGCCCTTCGATCGGTCGCGCACGAAGACGTCGTACCAGCGGTTGGTGTCGCCGGCGACGAGGTTGCTCGCGAAGCTGTGGAACGCGACGAAGCGGCCGTCGCCGGAGATCACGGGGAGGTAGCTGCTGCCGTTGCCGGCGACGCCGGCCGAGTCGACGCTCATGCACTCGGTGGTCTGCTTGGCGCGGTCGCGCGCGAAGACGTCGCTGGCGTTGGCGCCGCCGCCGCCGTACCACGCGACGACGAGGCCGTCGGCGGAGAGGACCGGCGCGCGGCTCTCTTGCTTGAGCTGCAGGCCGGAGGCGTCGACGCTCACGCGCTCGGTGAGGCCGCTCGCGCGGTCGTGCAGGAAGACGTCGTGGAGCTGGTTGGTGTCGCCGGCGACGAGGTTGGTCGCGTCGCTGCCGAACGCGACGAGCATGCCGTCGGCCGAGAGCGCCGCCGTCACGCTGCCCCCGTCCACCTCGCCGCCGTTCGAGTCGACGCTCGCGCGCTCGGTCGTCCGGGTGGCGCGGTCGTGGACGAAGACGTCGACCGCCGCGTTGCCGTCCTTGGCGACCAGGTTGTCGGCCGCGCTCTGGAACGCGACGAAGCGCCCGTCCGCGGAGAGCGCGACGTCGCCCGGGCTCTCGGCGTCGGCCTCGTTGCCGGCCGAGTCGACGCTCACGCGCTCGGTCGTGCCGCCGGCGAGGTCATGCACGAAGACGTCGGTCGCGTTGTTGGCGTCGCCGGGGACGAGGTTGGTCGCGTGGCTGGTGAAGGCGACGAAGCGGCCGTCGGCGGAGATCGCGACGTTGTTGCTGGCGCGGTCGCCCTCGTTGCCGGACGAATCGACGCTCACGCGCACCGTCGTGCCGGCCTGCAGGTCGTGCACGAAGACGTCGGTCTTCTGGTTGGTGTCGTTCGCGACGAGGTCGTCGGCGTCGCTGCTGAAGACGACGAAGCGGCCGTCGGCGGAGATCGCGGCGGTCCAGCTGTCGCCGTCGGCCTCGTCGCCGTTCGAATCGACGCTGGCGCGCACCGTCGCCCCCGCCGGCTGCTGGGGCTTCTGGATGCCGCCGACCGTCGCGAGCCACAGCGGCAGCAGCGCGGCCGCCGCCGTTCCAACGCGCCCCATCGACCGTGTCCTCGAGATTCCCCCGGTTGTCGCGCGAAGCGGGCAGCAGTCGCGGCGTGGGACGGGCGGAGAACCTAGCGAGGGGGGAAGGAGTCGCCTAGGCATCCGACGCTTCGGAAGCGACGCCTTACGGGAAGTTCGCGGGGGGTTCATGGGACGGGGCGGCGCAGCCCGCCTTCATGACGACGGAATTTCGCAGTCTCTCGTCGAAACGGCTCTGGCGGAGAACGGGGATCGTGCGCGGGTCGAGGCGCAGGTGCGCCGGCTACTTGCAGCAGCCCGATCCCGCATTCGATGCGTTCTGCACGCAGGGATCGCAGCGCACGACCTTGCACTCGCCGTCCTTGCAGGAGAGCTCGATCTCCCCGGTGCGGCCATCCTGCGCCGTCCAGTGGATGACGCACCCGTCATCCTTGCACTCGATGGTGGCCGTGCAGGTCCCCTCGGCGCAACCCGTCCCGTCGGATCGAACCGGCGCGGAGCTGCCGCTCGCCATCGCACGTCCGGCGATCAGGCCGGCACCGACCAGCACCACGGCGACCAGCGACTTCACCAGCGTGCTCACCATCGGATCGTCTCCCGTCGTTGCGGCGAGCACGATCGCTGCCGCGTGCACCCAGGACAGCGCGTGTCGAGGTCGTTATTCCCTCACCGTCCGGTTCCGCAAGCTTCGCCGCACGAATCGCCGCAGCAGGCGTCGAGCAGTCGTCCCATCTGAGCGGGCGTCAGGAGCTTGCGCAGCGCGAGCGAGGACTGGATGCAGTGCTCGATCGCCGCAGCGCGAATGGCGCCGAGTTCCTTGGCACGCAGCGCGATCGCGGCGGGATCGGCCGCGGGATCGCGCAACATGGCCTGGACCTCTCGGGCGACCTCCGCCGCCTGCGCATCGCTTCGCGCGCCCTGGGCGTCGCACTCGTGCAGGAGCGCGAGAAGGGCGGCTCGCTGGTCGGCCATCAGGGCAAGGCCGCCCGACCGTTCGAGCTGCTCGACCGCAGCGATGCATCCTCCCGAGCCGCCGCACCCGTTCGCGCGCGGCGCGGGTCTCCGAAGCGTCAGCGCGTTCCAGCCGAGGCTCGCGGCGAGCGCGCCTCCGAGCAGCCAGGCGGTGATCGAAGTCATCGTGCTCATTTGGATTCCTCGCGAACCAGGCGAACCACCCTTCCCATCGCCTCCGACCACGATCGCATGCGCGCATCCATCGGGTGGAGCGCGCGACCCGCGAGCGGTTCGAGCCAGCCCGGATCGGCTTCGAAGTGCCCGGCGTCCGGCCGCGCGGCCAGGCCAACGCACAGGCCGCCGGTCGACAGGAGTCCGATCAACCCCGCCGCGACGCGCAGAAGCCGCGACCCGCCGACCCGGGCCATCCGAGGCCGCGGTCCGAGGACCCGTTCTCGAAGTGCGTCCGGCAGAGCCTCGTCGCGGCGCGGTCCGAAGGCCTTCGAGAGCTCGCCGCATCCCGCTTCGAAGCTGCGACATTCCGCGCATTCTCTGAGATGCGACGCGAGCGCCGGCGTGCGCTCGGCCTCTCCGTCGCAGCATGCGGAGATGCACTCGCGCGCCCACGCGCAGTCCATCCCGCGACCGTCAGTCGCGTTCGTCATGGACGACCTCCATGGCAGCCACCTTCGCCCCGGGAACTCCGAGCAACCGCTCGCGCGCGCGCGCCAGCCGCGACATCACGGTGCCCGCCGGGATCGACAGCGCCTCCGAGATCTCGCGATACGTCAGGCCTTCGACCTCTCGAAGGACGAGCACGGTGCGCTGATCGTCCGGCAGACAGGAGAGGGCGCGCTCGAGCGCCTCGGCCGTCTCGAAGGTCGGAAGGGCGCGGGTCGGCACACGGTCGAGGTCGCACGGCTCGATCCGTCCCTCCCGCCGGCGGCGCTCCGCGAGCCGGTTGAGGCAGTGGTTGACCGCGAGGCGACGCAGCCACGCCGAGAAGCTGCCCTTTCCATCGAAGACCTCCGCCTTCTCGCGGACGCGCAGGAAGATCTCCTGCGTCGCATCCTCGGCGTCGGCGCCCTGACCCAGGATTCCCCGGGCGAGGCGGTAGATCCGCTTTCCGAAAGTCTGGAAGCAGGTCGCGAGCGCCACCGGATCGCGCTTGCGAAGCCCCTCCAGTGCGGCGCCGTCGAACTCGCCTTCCAGTGCGGACCTCCCTGGAGCTCCGTGACTTCGACAGATCGAGCCGCGCCCGTTATTCCGGCGGATGGATCTTCACGGCGTTCAAGAAGAGCCGGATCCGGTTCGCGATCGCGTTGCGGACGTTCGTGAACGCGCGCAGCTTCTCCGCGTCGTTTCCCTCGACCTGGGCCGGATCCTCGAACGACCAGTGGATCCGCTCCTTCACGCCCGGCCAGACGGGGCACGACTCGTTCGCGCGGTCGCAGACCGTGATCACGTAGTCGAACTTCTCCTTCAAGAGCGTCCGCACGTTCTTGCTCGCCTGGCCGGAAGCGTCGATGCCGACGTCCGCGAGCGCCCGGATCGTCAGCGGATGGACGCCCTTCGGGTCCGTGCCCGCGCTGAATGCCTCGACCTTTCCGCCGCTCAGCTGGCGCGCGAGCGCCTCCGCCATCTGGCTCCGGCAGGAGTTCCCGGTGCAGAGGAAGAGGACGCGAATCCGGGGTTCATCCATGGGTGGTTCCTTGCGCGGAGTCGCCGCGAGCCAGCGCGACCCCGCGGTCGCCGCCGCCGCTCCGAGGATCTGCGCCGCGATGAAGGCCGGTGCGTCGACCGGCCGGATGCCGGAAAAGGTGTTGCTCACGCTGCGCGCGAGCGTGAGCGCCGGATTGGCGAACGACGTCGACGAGGTGAACCAGTAGGCCGCCGTGATATACGCGGCCACCGCAACGGCGACGCGGGAGTCGGATCGACGCGAGCACCCGTCGATGACCACGATCAGTCCGAACGTCGCGACGAACTCGCCCAGGCATTGCCCGAAGCCGGAGCGCACGTGGGTCGAGAACGTGATGAGCGGCTCACCGAACATCCCGTGGGCGACGACGGCTCCCGCGAGCGCGCCTGCGACCTGGGCGACGACGACGCCGGGAACGCGCCGCCAGCGGACGCCTCCTCGGAGAGCCGCGTTGCACGTGACGACCGGATTGAAGTGCGCGCCGGAGATCGGCCCGAACGCCAGGATCAGCGCCACGAGACCGGCGCCGGTGGCGAGCGCGTTCGCGAGCAGCGCGATCGCCGCGTTTCCGCCGGCGAGCCGCTCGCCCATGATCCCCGAGCCGACGACCGTGGCCGCGAGGAGCGCGCTGCCGACCGCCTCCGCGGCGACGCGTCGGCCCGGCGATGCGGGAGCGACGACGGCGTCGCCGCTCACGGACAGTGCGGCGCGCCCGCTTCCGTGCGGGCGCAGCAGGCGTCGGCCGACGCGTCGACGGTCGGGAGCGTGGCCGAGCGCGTCGGGAGATCGCGTCGCAGGAAGTAGACCTCCCACTCGACGCCGTCCGGGTCGCTCACCCAGAACTTGTCCTGGTTCGCGTAGCAGCAGTCGACACCCATCTCCTCGCGGACCGGGAGGCCGGCCGCGCGGACGCGCGCGAGCTCGGCGCGCACGGCCTCGGGCGAATCGAGCTGGAGGCCGACGTGGCCCGAGAGCGACGCCGCCGGCACCTCGGCGCGGCGCGACAGCGCGAGGTTGAGCGGCGCGCAGCGCGGGAGGAACTTCGCGTAGTCGGCCTCGAGCTTGACCGGCGCGACGCCGAGGAAGCGCTCGTAGAAGTCGCGGCTGCGGGCGAGGTCGCGGACGTGCAGGTGGAGGTGGACGAAGGGGGGCATGGGTCGCTCCGGTTCGGTTCGTCGCTCAGCAGCAGGCGCTGAGCAGACGCATGAGGTCGGTCACGGTGTCGGAGCGGACGGCGTAGTAGACGAACCGCTCCTCCTTCCGGCTGCGGACGAGTCCGGCGCGGCGCAGCGCGTCGAGGTGGTGCGAGAGCGTCGGCGCCGGGATGCCGAGTGCCTCCTGGATCTCGCCGGCGGAGGCCTCCTGGCCGCGCTGGACCAGGAAGAAGAAGGCCTGGAGGCGGGAGAGGTGCGCGAGGGCGGCGAACGCCTCGACGTGGGCGTCGGCGGCCGCGAGCCGCGCGACGGGGAGGGGGCGCAGCGACTTCGTCGTTGTTTTCATAGTTCCATAGATATCAAACTATGGAAGGAGTGCAAACGCCGCGTCGGCGTACCTGCGACCAGACGCTCCGGCATCCTCCGGACCCGGCGGCTTGGCGCGGGGCCTGCAATGCGTCGTCGGCGGGGCGCCCGCCGAGTCGACGCCCCGGGGGCCTGACGACGATTTCCCAGTGATTGGGGAGGATTCCGTGAAAGCCGCCGTGTTCGCAGGTCCGGGGCGGATCGTCCTCGAGGACCGGCCGATCCCGAAGATCGGACCGCTCGACGCGCTCTTGCGCGTCACGGCGACGACGATCTGCGGCACCGACATCCACATCCTGAAGGGAGAGCATCGCGTCGAGCGCGGCCGGATCGTCGGCCACGAGCCGGTCGGGACGATCGAGGAGGTCGGCGGCGCGGTCACCGGATACCGGGTCGGCCAGCGCGTGCTCGCCGGCGCGATCACTCCGTGCGGCCACTGCGACTCCTGCCTCGCCGGCGCGTCGGCGCAGTGCGGCGGCAGGGCGATGGGGGGCTGGCGGCTCGGGAACACGATCGACGGCTGCCAGGCCGAGTTCGTGCGAATCCCCGATGCGATGGTGAACCTCGCGCC